>CAVKIG010000019.1:0-25912 GCA_963656415.1 bacterium
CTGCGTACACCGTGCAGTTGTAACCGAGAAACGAGAACTTGTCCCCTGCCTTGATTTTCATTGCGCTACCCCACTTATTCACTTATAAGGCTTGAAACAATATCTTGACCTGTGGCAACAAGAATTCCAAATATGCTCCCTGCTATCACGAACAAGCTCCAAACCAACAGCAGCACTCCAAGAAATGCTGCATCATTCCTGAATGCATATATTGAAAAATACAGAAGTACAAGTGCTCCCACTATCATAAAGCCGAAGAAAAACACTATAATCGCTGTCATTGCGCTACCCTTTTTCGCTATATTTGATTAAAATCAATCATTTTGGTTGATTTGATAATAGCATACTCAACATTTTGGGAAAAGTCAATATAAAATTCCCAAAATGTTGAATTTTTTTTGAGTTTAGTAAAAAATTTAATTATGAATAATCTAAAAAAATTGAGAAAAAAGCAAAATTTGACCCAACAACAAGTCGCAGATGCCATCGGCATCGGCATGCAGGCTTACGCTTATTACGAAAAAGAAGAAAGAGACCCTTCACCTGACACTCTGTGTAAACTTGCTGATTTTTTCAGCGTAACTGTTGACGAAATTCTCGGAAGGACATCAGAACCTGGAATATTCGATGATGCGAGAATACAAAAAAGTGAAATACAATCTTTGTATGATCAAATGACTCCCGAAGAGCAAATGTATCTATTAAACTCTGCACGCGGCATCGTCTATGCTCATAGCATATCCTATTCAAACAACAAAAATATCATATGACAACTTACGAAATTCTCAATTTAGCAATTTCATCATTTGCTGCAGCAGGAACCATCATCTCTTCGGCTGTTGCACTCGCTTTGGCAATGCATCCGCGTAAAAACCATATTCAAATAAACTTGTGCTATGATGAAGATAGAGGTTTATTAGGTTTTGAATGTTCAATAATAAACAAAGGTTCAATAGATGCAATCGTAAACTCAATAACGATCGAAATTGACGGCACTGAATATCCTATAAAATGGTATCGAAAAAATGAACAAATCAAATTTCCATACAAACTTTCACCATGGGAAAGTATACTGATTGATGATATTAAGAAAGATATTTTCGAGACTGTTTGTAGACATTGCAAAAAAAAGAAGGCAAAAATAACACTGAACGTATACGATAGTTATGGAAGATGCAAGCATTGTTTTTATGAAAGAGTAAATTCAGTTATTCTATGGGGGTATCGAAAAACTATTATTCCAAGAGATATTTTGTATCAAGCATTAAATAAAATTAGCTATGATGAAGTAGCAATTTTAGTATGCACCAAAGACAACGTTACAGATAATTACCCATTCGTTGGAAAAACGGAAAACATAAAGACCGTACTCAAAAGTTATGTAATCAAAGAAGAACATTTACAAGACGTTCTTTCACAAAATACATTCGTTCCAATAAGTTCTCAATGCGAATTGAATGAATTTGTGTTTATTTCAAAAAAGAAAGGCAAACAAAACTATTCTGCCGACTACCGCAAAGCATCTGAGATAATAAAACAATACTCAATTAGAGAATTGCATTTTCGGTAAAAAATTCATTGAATTTTTCACCGCATAATCCATGTTAAAAACTACATTATAATGGTTCAAATATTTTTACAAGGGGAACCATTATGACAAATAGTTTATTTGATGCAATGTGGAAGCAAGTCGGAAGCATTATTTCCGGCTATCTCGATGGGGTATTTGCAGGTATTAGTTTTAACAAAAATTTTGAACCGTCGGTACACAATGTACAATCTATTCAGGTCGAACAGACCGAACAACACAAGTGTAGAATATTACAATTTGTGCCGAGAGATCAACTTTTCAAACTAGAACAAAAAGAGCAACAAAAAAAGACAACCGAAACGGCGAACTCAAAGGGGGTATTTTTACCATTTTCGCCAAAAAACACAGAGAGCAAAGACGTGTCGGACGAAGGAGCCGATATGAATAAGCAAAAACCGATATTAAGAAGTGACGGCAGATACCAAATGTACGTTACGGCAGGCGGAAAACGCAACTATGTTTACGGTCGTTCCGAAGAAGAAGTCAAACGCAAGCGCGCCGCACTGGCTCGAAAGTTTGCAAAAAATCCGCCAAAACCGGTTATTAAAAAGAAACCGCCTAAGAAAACGGTGTTACAAGAAGAGCAGGAAACCGACTCCATTGCATTCGTCGATTTCGGGCTATACTACATCGAGCGTTTCAAACGTCAGAGCGTGAGTGCCGCCACCTATAAGCAGTATGTTTCAATGATGTACAAATATCTCAACTGCGGCATTCCGATGAACAAATTGACGATCGACGACGTGCAAAACATGATCAATGCACTGCCCTTGACGTCACTGCGAGATAAGGTCTTCACGCTGCTTGTGCAGATTTTGAAAAAGGCGTATGCCCTGGATTATCTCAAAAAGCACATGGCAGATCTGATTGAAAAGGGCAAGACGGCGCAGGAAAATCTCGATGCGCTTCGCATCGAAGACCAGGAACGACTCATCCGCAATCTAGATCTCGACTCTACTTTCGGAAAACGTGTGATGTTCTACCTGCTCACCGGCGCACGCCCGGCTGAAATGAAAAACGTTGTTGCAATCAAAAAAGGATACGTTCATATCGTCGGCACAAAAACGGCGCATGCAGATCGTTGGGTGCGCATATCAGATGCGGCGATGCAACTCTTCGAGCACGAGCCGAGAGAGTTTTTCACCTTCGATTTGAAGCGTTTTCGTCAGCGGTTGCAAAAATTCGTTGAGCAAAACTGCGGCATCGAGTCGTATATCACGATATACACACTCCGCCACACATTCGCAACGAACTTGTATTATTTGAAGTGTCCGGACAAAGAGCGTGCTATGTACATGGGGCATACGACGACGAAGACCACGAACGACTTTTACACGAGTTTAGACCCGACTATCACTGCCCTAGATGTTAAAAACATCTACGGAGATCTATATCCCGAGTATTGACACACGATTGACACACGAAAAAAGTGATAAAAAGGTCACAAGACACACAAAAAATGGCATAAAAAAACAGTGTTTCAAAAAAATGAAACACTGTTTTGGAGCTGCTGACCAGACTTGAACTGGTGACCTCATCCTTACCAAGGATGTGCTCTACCACCTGAGCCACAGCAGCAATTTGGCGGAAGCGAAGGGATTCGAACCCCTGTGGGCTTGCACCCAAACGGTTTTCAAGACCGCCTCGTTATGACCACTTCGATACGCTTCCACAACGCAATCGATCTTTCGTTCGATATCAAGCCTAATCATTATAGCAAGACAAACGAGTTGTGTCAAACATTGCGTGCGATTTTGCTGAAAATTATAATTTATTTTCTTTTATGCAAACGGATCTATGCCGCAAGATACGAACGACAGCCCTTTCGTGCCTTTGAGCGTGCCTTCGGTCTTTTGCTCTACAACAGTGAGTTTCGGGCAATCTACAAAGGCGTATTGCTCGATTGTGCAAACGTTTGCAACATAGAAAACAACTTTTTGGAGATTGGCAAGTCCCGAGAACGCGCCCGTCTCGATTTTTGTCACGCCGCTTGGGATATACACGTTGACAGGCAATTGTTTGAGCGTCACGTTCATAAAAATGCGGTTGGTGATGATTTTTGTCGTGTACACGTCATAATCTACACCTGCGACCAAATCGACAAGCTCGTCTTTGACATACAACCTTGTGCCGTCCTTTTTCACCCAAAACTCTTCCGGGATATACACGTCCGCAAGGTTTAGCCCTGCCGCTTGCGCGCCGTCGGCATAGAACGTGGTGATTGCCGCATATTTGATATTACCTTCGGTTATCGTTTCAAAATTGAAATACTTTGCCCACACATAGCCTTCGTTTGCGTTTACTGAAGGCGAAACCGTTGTCGTGCCTTCACCGCTGACGCTGCCTTCGGGGGACGTCCAAACAGCATAGGAAACTCCCGTGGCGGTCATAGCCACGATAAAAAGCACGATTGACGCGATTGCAAGCGCAAGTCTGTATTTTCTGTGCATTTTCTCTCCTTATGCTTCTGCTACGGGCAAGTCTCTGACAGTCTTGTCCGTCTTCATTTCCAAGACGAAATTGAAGAACACGCTTGTGTACAACAATTCCACATTCACTTCTTCGTCCACTTGATTGAAATATATCGTGGCGCGCACGTAATAGGTTTCACCGGGCATCACGAGAAGATACAAGTCATGCCCCGGCTCGCCGTTTTCAAGAGACGGTTGATTGCAATATACCTTGTCCGTGCCCGAAAGTTCTTTTGGATTTACGCCTGACATATCGATTGGCGTAATGGTGTATGCGTCGCCGTTTTTGACAACGGACACCATATCGAGCTCCACGTTGAAAGCCCCTTTGACGTCCTTGTTCGTGCCGGTCACGACTTGTTTGCCGTCCTGCTCCGTCTTTATGAGATTTGCCTCGGTGGACGCAAAATTCAATTTGACTTGCAGCGACTTTCTGCCGTCGATTTCCACTCCTTCGGCATTTGAGTCGGGCGCGCCGACAAAGTTGATCGGGAAGTACACAACGGCGGTCTTTGCCTTGGTGGGCACGATTGCCGTGCTTGTTTTTAGAGCCTTGCCCACGGGTGCGACTCCGCCTTGCGCGAGATAGCCTTTCTTCACCACCGCAGGCCAAATGCTCACGTCACTCGATCCGCCCACATTGGTGTCAATGGATATCGTTGCGGACTCTTTCAAAGTCGTCGAGCCAATGATAAAACCGTCTTGCTTTGAGCTTGAGACGTTTGAAAACCATGCGGCTGTTACGCTGACCACCGTGACGATGAAAGCCAGTGCCATAACAATCGACGATATGATGAGTGTGCGCTTTGTTTTGTTCATTTTATCCGTTTAGATCCGTTGTTTCGTTGAGTTTGATGACGTTGATGATTGCCGAGAATTCAAACGTGCAGCCCGAATATCCCATGCTTGCGTAGTACATTTGATCGATGCGGCCGCCGGTTGCCTTGTTGACGTTTTCTTTGTACAAGTCGGAAACCGTGGTGGTGTCGCAATCTTTTGCGAAATACTGCATCCAGAACAGTTTTTCGGGCGCAAACACCACGTAGAAGTCAAAAAGTTGCGACGTGTCGGTGCTGCCCGTGCCGAGCGATGCGCCTTGCGTTTGGAAATCCACGATATCCGTGCCGTCCACGCCCTTTATGCTGTACTTATCGATTGACACTCCGTCAACCGTTGCCGAGCCGTTGACTTTTGCCACCTTGCCGTCCTTGAACTCGAGTTTGCCGTACGGAGTGTACCAAACGTCGCTGTCCTTGGGATCGAGATGTTCGACGTGCACTATTTTGTCGCCGTCAACTGTGTGATTGCCGCTTGTTCTGTTGCCGCGCGGAGTGAAAAACCACGTAAACGCATACGGTATCTCGGCGATCGGACTGTTGCCTCCCGCCTCGCCATAAGTCTTTTTGGGAATTACAACGGGGTTGCCGTCTTCACCATTCACAACGTTGCCATTCTCGTCCTTTTGCACCTGATAGATCTTTGCGCCGTCAAACGACATGCGGAAATCCACCTTTTTGCCGAGCGTGTCAAGCGACACCGCATTGACAAAATAGTATGCCCTGTCGTTTTGCAAAAGCGTGTTTTCGCCGGCTTTTGCCTTGGACATGAGATAGCCGTCCTTGGTGAGCGCGGTCTGTCCCATGTATTCGAGATTGTTGCAAAGCTCGTTTTGTCTTGCAAACGAGATTCTGTACGCTTCCGCCGTGGACATGGTGATAGACTCGATCGTCACCTTGTCCGCATCCGTAAACCACGCAAAAGACATGCCGACCATAACCATGGTGACAATCATGATGAGAATGGGGATGGCGATGCCAAACACCAGTTTCAAAATGCTTTTGCGAGAAGCGTCCATATCCTTACCTTTATGTTGCGCGCGCCGCGCGCCGTATTCGGTTATACCATATTATAATATAAATATATACAATACAGCGAGCGGTTTTATTTGATTTTTCGCACAATTTGTTTATTTTTATTTTTTTATTCGTTCACAATCGTTGCGTTTGTGACGTCCGCAAACGACGCTTTCAACCAATCCGTTGGATTAGAATGCCCGTTTTGATAGATTGTGCCGTAGAACGCGCCGCCAAACGATTGCGCTTCGTAACTTGTCAAATCAACGCTCAAAACAAACGTTGCAAAGCGAAGTTGTCTCAAAAGCGCGACGTTTTGCTTGTTGGCAATCACGATTGCGTCATTTTTGCTTGTGCCGTGTTTGTCACCGACAAGCCAGCTCGATGTGCTTATCGTATACGTTCTTGCGCCGTTGATTTCACCGCCGCTAGCCGTGGTTTCGGAGAGCGAATACATGAGCAAATACACGTCAACGACGTCTCTAAGTCTCATGCTTTGGCGCGGATTTGAGTTGTTTTGCACGTCAATGCTTGTGAGCGCAACGTCGTCTATCACGTCATACACGCCCTTTTGGTTGGGTGTATCGCCTGCGTAATAATACTTGTCGTTGCCGTATCCGCTTGTCGAGCCGCCCAACAATTCCGCATACGATTTTGCCGTGCCGTTGCCGCCTGCATAGGATATCTTTCCGTTGCCGTCCTTGCTCCAAACCGCATTGGCAAGATATGTCGAGTCGTTGACCGTTCCGCCGTTTGCGATAGGCGCGACAGTTCCCGATGCATCCACTTGCACGAGCGACACAACGCTTGAAAGCATACCCGACAAACTGCCCACAACGCCTGCCACACTGCCGCCGTTTGCGGTGATAGTTCCGAGAACGATTGCCTTTTCAACCTTTCTTGCGCTCTTGCCGAAAAGTCCGCCGACGTTGCCGCTGCCGCTCACGGTGATAGAGCCGTGGAAGGACACGTTGGTCACGTTGCTGCTTGCTTCGCCTCCTGCAAGAATCTCGCCTGCGATGCCGCCCACGTTGCCGCCGTTTGCGCTTATCGTGACGTTTCTAAGATGCAAGCCGCTCACCGAGCCGTTGCCTATCTTGTCGAACATACCGACGTTTTGCGTTGCTCCGCCAAAGCCGTAGATATTGAGATACTCGATGACGTAGCCGTTGCCGTTGTACGTGCCGCCAAATCCGTCATCCGTTGACACAAACACGCTTCCGAGAGCCGTCAACACGTTGCCGACGCTCGGTTTAAGGAAGTTGGTGATATACGTGCCGCCCTTGCCCCACGTTTGTTGCGTCGGGGTTGCAGTGCCGTCTTCGCCATACGTGTACGTTGTGAAGAAGTTGTTGAGAATCTCTATATCCGCCTGTTTGACGATGCCCGTGAAATCCGCCGTTTGCCTATATGAAATGTATGTGGGCTTTGTGGTGGTTTGCGTCGTCTTGTAGTAACCCCAAGAATTGCTCTCGTATTCGTTCAAGAACACGGTCACGTTTTCTTTTTGTTCGATATACGCAAAGTATTCGTCCCAACTGTTGCAGTTTTCGGGAGCGTCTGCGGGTTTGTTGCTTTCGCCGAACGCGCCCGTGCCGTACACATCGTTGGTCACGATAGACACCCACTCCGAGCCTGCCGAAACGATGGGCGTAAAGTCGGGTGAATCGGCGTGCTCGGACGCATACCAATAGTACGATGCGATCATAAGGCTGGCAATCGAGCCGACTTCAAAATCGGTCTTGTCCACGAAATAGCCGATGGTGAGTATGGGCTGGTTGCTCATGTTGTAGTTGTGCTCCATGCCCTTCTCGCCCGACACTTGAGCGGACAATTGCTTGCTGCCCATGCGACCGCGAATGACCGTATACTTGTTGTAGGTCTTCATAGCGCCGCTTTCGCCGTTCGCATACATCCAGCCGTTGAGCACCGTGACCGTTGTCCCCGTGGGAGTCTTGATGGCTTCAACCGCTTTCCAATCGGTGTTGTAGGTGTTGTCGGAGTTTGCATAGCTCTGCGACGTGTTGGTGTATTCCACCTTGAAGGACTTGACGGTGATCTCGATGTTGATATTGCCTGCATTTGCGGGGCGTTTATCCTTGTTTTGCTCGTCACGAGAGTCGTACACCGTGACGGATTGTCTCGCATTGCCCACAGTGTCGCTGTACGCGTCGGTGCCGTTTGTCACCTTAAAGGTGTAGTTTTGTGCGCATTCGCCGTTTATCGAGAATACGAGCGTCTTGAACAATTTGCTATTATAATTGCCTTTTTGGTACACGTTGTTTTCGTCCACGTAGACAAAGTTGACGTACGAGTCAAATTCGCCACGCTTTGCGTCCGCTTCCTTGTACACTGCGCTTATCTTCACAGTTCCGTTCTGTTCTGCCGTCGGGAAACCGTCCACGATAAAGCCTTCGCCCGAGCGATAAACCGCGCTGCGTGCGCTCGTTCCGCTCGAATACGTTGCGCCATTCGCGCCGCCGTACCACGTTTCGCCGTTGTACACTCTCGTAGCCTTGCCGCTACGCAACTTGTCGAGTTTGACTTCGAGTTCTTTCGGCGTAATCGAGCCGACTGCAAGTTCTCTCACAATCACATTGTCGACAAGCTCGCTTTCATTGACTATATAGTTGCCGCTTGTCGGCTTTGTAAACGTAAATTTGAGCGTTACTTTCTTGCCTTCACCAACGTGCTTGTCTTCATATTCGCCTTCAAATGTGAAGAAACCGTTTTCACCGTTCGCGCCGCCGTTTGAAGATCCGACAACAAACGTGAGTTTGCTTATATCAGTCACTTTCTTGTTTGCATCGTACACCTTTGTCGTGCTTCCGCCAACGCTCTTGATTGTCAATATCGACGGAGTGATGTAGAACGGATCGCTCGATTGTTCGCCAAACGTATAGTTGCTTGCAGCGGATTGCTCACCGTAGTTTGTCCCGGTGACCGAGTGCTTATCGTACGACATCTTGTATGTGCTTGAAGGCTGATTGACTTCCGTTTGTTTGCCTTTCAAAGAAACGGTTATCACATCGTTGCCGCAAGCGCTGATCTTCACGCTGTCAAGAGTTGCGCCGGACACCTTGTAGTGCGTTCCTTCATTCGCCGCATCCGAGACTTTGAGACCGCTATAATTGCCCGTGTACACAAAACTCGTTATGGTAGTATCCCACGTAAGTGTGATTTGTCTTGGATAAATCTCAAACGATATTGTGCTTATGCTCGAACTGTCAACGATATAGTTTGCCGTTGTATCGATCGATCCGCGTTTTGCACTGATCGCATTTTGAGCAACGGACACGTTGTATTTGCCTGCGTTTACAAACGCCTGCGCATCGACAGAGCCACTCTTGTAGTTGATAGAAATCGTATCGTTATGCCACGTGTACGTACCTGTTGACGAAGTGCCGATTGAAAGGCTAAACATCGGCTTGTGCGGTTGTGCATCGTAAGTGACGTTGCTCATGCTGACGCTATTGATTGTTATCTCTTTTTGAGTGATCGTCCACTGCGCCGTTGCAACTCTGCTTGTGTTTTTTGAAGTCAACTGATAGTTGTTTGACACAGCGTCAGTGCCAAGAGTCAACGTTGCCGTATACGTGCCTGCGTCAATCCAATTTCTGCCCGACAAGTCTGCAGAACCGGAGTTTGCAAGGCTCGAATACGACTTTCCACCATACTGCACTTGTGCATCGTTAGACATTACGTTGAGATTATACTTAACGGACTGATTGCTAAAAAGCCCACTTATCGAGATTGTTTTCAGACCTTGAACATCAGTGTTGTACTCATATTCAGTTGAACCGACCGTCTTTTTGCCATCATCCAAGAAAGATATCGTGATTGTCTTTCTATCAATCTTATAGGACTTTGTCGGAGTCGCATTGTTGCAACCGCAGTTGACAACGTCTTGATCCGTTCTTTCCTTGACTTTGACGTTTGCAGTGTACGTGCCTGCATTCTCGCCAGTTGTAAACGTTATCGTTGCATTCTTGTTGTCGCTTTGCGCGCTTATAGAGATGTCAGTTCCCTTCAAATTCGTCCAACTTGTCTCAAAATACTTCTCTACAAACGTTTTGAAATCGTTGATAGACTCTTTTGCCACGACTTTCGCTGTAAGCACACCTTTTTTGCCCGGCTCATACACGTGTGACGTCGATGTCGAAGCCCACGTCACCGTAAGCATATTCGTGCTTATGGTGAAACTCTTTGACTTTGGCCTGTTGGGCGTATAGTCTTCCGATTGCTCATACTTGATATAGTAGTTGGTTTCGTTGCTTGCATTGTCATCGCAGTTTGTGAAAGCAAGATAGTAGTTACCAGCGTCAACCGCTTTGCTGAATACAATCGTGTCGGCAGAGTCGCTATAACCAAACTCTATGTCGCGCTTGTTCACCGTTGCAGTGCCTTTTTGCACCAAATCGAAACTTGCAGGCGACAAATACTCGTCTTTGTTGGGATCTTTTCTTATTCTGACAACAAATTGCGGATTGAAATACCTAAACACGGATGAGATTGTATCGTTGTATCCGGTTTTCTTCACGATTCCTTCCACAGTCCACGTTGCGCCGTGTTCGTTGCCGTCATAGGTCACTTCGTCTTTTCCGTTGTCGGAAGATCCGCCGACAGGACCTTTGATTTTCAATTCTCTTCTCTTGACTTCGACATCTTTCTCTGCATTATTCAAAGAATAATTCTTTGCAAGTGCATTATCTGCCAAAGCAACGCTCAAAGAGTATTTCTTCGCGTTTGTAAAATTCACCGTGAATTTCAACTTGTAGGTGGTTTTGTCTATCGTATCCGTGTTGAAATTAGCGTCACTGCCGCTCAAAGATTTGCTTGCGTCAGAAGACACCAATGCAATGCTAACGCCGTTGCTAGACCAATCGTGCACGCCCCACTTTATCGTCACATTCTCACTGCCGGTGACGCTTAAAATAAATTCTAATTTATTTATATCTTCGGAAACGATATTATCAATATAGACAGTCGTTGCGATATTGTCGTCACCATACGTTGCAGAAGTCGTGCCTTCGGTGGACATTGTCAACACGCGCTGTTTGATCTTCCATGCGCCTTGGGTGATGCCACCAACTTTGTATGCCGTGCCCGTGTCGTCATAATAGTATACAAACACGTTGGACTTGTACGTCCCCACCGTCTTTGCTACCGTTTGCGGCTCGACAAGCTCGGTTGTGTAGGCGTAAGAGTTCTTCTTGGTGAGATCAACTTTGCCGTCCGTGATACCCGGCTCGGATTTGATGTCCTTTTGCAAACTTATGGGTGCATAGCGGTTGTATCCGTTGTAGGTGAGCGCGCTGCCCATTGCAATCGAGCGATAATACACCGCAACGTTCTTTGCGAGTTTTGCGGATTCTTTTTCGTTGCCCACGTCAACGGTGTTGATTTGGATATAGAACTTGTCGTCTTGGTTGATAGCCGTCGGGCGCGACTCGCCGGATGATGCGATATACAGATAGTATCCGCTCTTTGTTGCGGCGGTTGCGGTTGCGTACAAGTTGTTGACAAGCGGAGCTTTGTTGCCGTGCTCGTCCGCGTTCAACACGATGTCGGAATTGAGCTTGTAGTTCGCATTGGACGGATCGTTGAGTCCTTTTTCTTTTTCAGATGCCGTGTATGCGTTTGCGATACGTTTCCAGAAATCTCTGTCAACGATCGTGTATGCGCCTTGCGTCATTCCATTGACGGTGTGCTTTGCATTGACCGTACCCACGTTGCCTTCGCCCGTGGCGGCATCGTTTGCGTACACGAAATACCAGCCCGTATTGACCGTGCCTGTGGAATATTGCGCCCACGTGTTCTTTTCATACACCCAAGTGCCGTCCGTTGTCTTGACCACTTTTGTGTCGTTTGTGCTTGCGTCCTTATAATAAGTCTCGAAATACCAGTCCCAATCCTTATAGGTGGTGACTTGCGTCTCTTCGTTGTATTCAAACGTATCGGCAATCGTAAGCGATTTTCCGTTTACGGTGTGTGTTTGACCTTCTTCATAATACGCGGAGATATACTCGTACGGCGTGGGATAGACCGGCTCTGCAACGTCCGTTCCGCCGATCAACTCTTTTGTGAAGATGATTGTGGTTTGACCGATCGTTTCGGTAATAGCGGTGTATCTGCCAAGCGTATTCTTCAAGTCGCTGACGTTTGTGCCTGCGAGTTCGGCGTTCTTGTAGCCCTTAACCCAATAGGAAGTGCTTGCGTCGGTGTCGTCTGCCGCTTTGCCGATGATGCCGCCAGCAAGACCTGCCATGGTTGTGCCGTCTTTTTGTGTATACACTGCGGTGTATTTGCCCGTGCTGTCCGACGTGCTGATTGCAAAAGCGTTTGCAATGACGGTCTTTTCACCCTCGGTGAAACCGATGATACCGCCGACGTTGCTGCCGCCCGTGACGTCGATGTCATAAGCAAGCATATTGTTGATCGTGATGTTGTTTGCGCGGATAAAGCCGACTATACCGCCCACGTTGTAGACGCCGGGCGCAGTTACGCTGCCTTGAGCGTAATAGGTGTTGTCCGCCCAATTGTCGCCGCCGTCAAAACCGTTTGCAACGCCTGCAATGACGCCGATTGCGCCGCCGACGCCACCCCACTCATAATCCTGTCTTTGTTTGTCGCCATTATATTTTGCTTCGTTCACTCTCGTGCCCGTCAATTCAAGGCTTGCGCCGTTGGACTCGAAGTGCGAATTCTTGATATGCACTCTGTTGAAAAGTGCGCCGTTGAGGTTGATTGCGTATTCTTCGTGACAAGTTGCGGCAAGCAACGGAGTGGGAGCTCCAATAAAACCAACAGAGCCGCCAACCGCCGTGATTGCGTTGATGCCTTTAAGCTCACCGGTGCTGATAAATTGAGCATAGTCCACCTGACCTGCGAGTGCGCCGATAGAGCCGCCCAGATAGCCTGCAACATCGCTTGCGTCCACAAGACCGCTTGACGTAAACACCACTTTTGCATTGACGTTGCCGACGATCTTGCCAAGCATAATGCCGATAGAGCCGCCCACGTACGCTTTGCCCTTGACCGTGCCGACGCCTTGTGCCGCAGTATCGCCTGCCGTGAGTGCGTCGCCAGAAGCGGTGTATGCATCTTCTTTCGCGCCGTTCTTGAACTCGGTTGCAACTCCGCCCGCAACGGTGATGACCGCGTCAAACGCAACGTAACCGATAGAGCCGCCCACGAACAGTTGGCCCGTGACGTCGCCGTTGTTGACAAACGTGCCCGCGATAGTACCGCGATTGAGTTTGCCGATAACGCCGCCGATATAATTGTTGCCGCTCACTGCGCCGCCGTTGACGATTGTGAGTTTCTTCACGGCATCCGAGCCGGTTCCGCCGCCGGTCACCAGACCTGCGTTGTTGTTGCCGATGATTCCGCCGACTGCGTTTGCGCCCGAAACCGTGCCGTTGTTGGTTATGCTCCCCTTGACGATACGAATTGCGCCGACCGTCGCGCCGCCGTTGGACGTATTGCCGCCGACGATGCCGCCAACGTTGTCACCTGATGCGGAAATGGTCGCTTCTGGACTGATGACGATAGAAAGCGGTTTTTCGTATCTTGTACGGCGATATTCGTTTGCGCCGATATAAAGGATTGCGCCCGTAAAAGCGTCGTTGTTGCCGATAAATCCGCCAACGTCATGTGCGCCGTTCAGTTTTGCGCCGATGTTGATCGTTGTGTCGTCCGCAAGGATGTTGACTTCGCCGCGGTTTCTGCCGATAAATCCGCCCACATAGTACGCATTGGGGATATTTATGGTTGCGCTGACCGTGAAGTTGCCGCTGAAAGCAACGCCTCTTGTACGTCCTGCAACGCCGCCGATGTTGCGCACACCCGAATTTTCGGCATTTTGCGCATCTGTTTTGATGCTATTTGCAACCTCGATTGCGCCCGACACATTGATGACTGCGCCCGTTGCAAACGACGCGCCCGAAGCCATATCGCCGAAGATTCCGCCGACGTTGCGCACTGCGTCGTCTTGGGTTGCATATTCTATCTTGATAGTTCCTGCAAACGAGATATTGCCGCTGAGCGTGGTGGTGACGGCGTTTTCGGCTGTATTGTGATAGGTGTATCCGATGATACCGCCGATTGCCGTGCCGTGATTGCCGCCTTCGCCTGCGCTCTCATCACTGACGTTTTCGACGCTACCCCAAGAGTTTCCGCGCTGAATAAGCGTAGAAGCCTTGACTGCGCAGTCTTTGATTTCATTGATAGCATTCGGCATTGCGCCTACTATGCCGCCGATTGCGTTTTCACCGGTTATCTTCACGCTTGCGGTTGTCGAATCCGTGCCGACCGTGCAACCCGAGATGATAACCGCAATATACTTGTCGCTGTATCCGAGCACGCCGCCGACCTTTGTGCCTATATCGCTGTTTCCCGTTCCGCTTGCAGTGAATGCATAAAGTTCCGCTTTGGTCACGACGTTGTCGGTAATTTCAATCTTGTTGTTCTTTCCGTCCGCATTTTGCTTTCCGTCAAGCGACGTTGCCGAAGCATAGCCGACCACACCGCCGATATTATTTTTCGCACTTTGAACGGTTGCGTAGACAGTGTTGCAGTTCTTCACAACACTTGTCGTACCTGCTCTGTACTCATGTTTCGAGCCTGTGTAGAACGACGTATTCGCAATACCGACGATTCCGCCTGCATAGGTATGCAGTTTGTCAACCGTGCTTGAAGAATACGCATCGTTTTTGCCATGCGCTTCAAGCGTCAGACTGCGTGAAGTCGTACCCGCATTGCAGTGATCGATAACGGTGTTTCCGCTTATATCTGCGGCAATACCGCCTACGATTGAATGTCCGTTTCCATTGGTCGCATACGCTTTCATACTGCCGGAAACGGAGATGTACGAAATATTTGCGCTTTCGGCTCTTGCGAACAATCCTGCAAATGCATAGTCACTGCCTGAAGAAACAATGCGCAAATTTGCGACTTCCGTATTCGTTCCGTCCGCCTGCTTGCCGCTTATGCTGCCCTTGAATATATTGCTTCCGCCCTTTCTTCCGATAGGCATAAAGTTTACAAGGCTAAACGTGGCGTTACTAGACATTTCGCCGCTCGATTGATTGTAATAATGGCTTCTTGACAGCCAATTCGTATATGCGGCATTTGCAGAAGAGTTCAAATCGTCACGGCAAATAGCACCCAACGCGAACAGGTGATAACTCTTGCCCGATTGACTGTACGTGCTTCCGCCAGCTGAAGATTTGTATGCGTCTCCGCCGTTCGAAATCTTTGTAGAAGTACTGCTATACGTCGGCATGTTGATAACTTTTGACTCAACGAAAGACAACGACGTATCCAAAGTTATGTTGTTGTTTTTGTTTGCAAACTCGATATATTCGGTGACGAAAGTATATCCCAAATCGACGAGCGATTGCATTCCGAGCAAATCAATACCGTCTTTTATGACGTACGGGCTGAATTGATTGCCCGCGCTTTGTTGCACGTATTCTCCGTACAAATCGACACCGTAGTTGACCGAACGCATACTCAAACCGTTGTGCGTATCGACTGCAAATACTGCAAGTTGCGGCAAACATCCCGGCATGTAAATATATCCGCTTGCCGTTGCGTTGTTGAATGAATCGTCATTTGTCAGCGTAGCGGTGCTTGCATTCCACAAATTCACAGGATTGTTGTTCGTGGCATAAGACACCGGTTTCACTGTTCCGTCACTGTTAATGACTGCCGTCAAGTCCGCAAGCGAACGCAACGTCGTGCCTGTACGCACACAATTTTTATCTGGGGCAAAGGTAAACTTTGAACCTCTGGTATTATTCCACCCTGAATAATAGTATTCAGCATTCTTTCTCCATACAACAATATTATTGGCAACACCATAACAATTGGTAACCTTGATTTTGTTGGAAGATTCATCCTGTCCGTCTTCCATATAACCAACAATATCCGCGGTATAACGTGCTTCAGTATTTTTGCTTTCTGTCATGTACAATGCACCGACGTTGTAGCAATTGGAAATTTCTACGCCGGTATCACCTTTGACAACAACTTCTGCAACAATACCGCCATTTCTCAACTGCCATGATAATGTATAGCCTACACCGCCGTATGCTTTTATTGTTCCTGCATTATAGCAATAATTAATCTTTGCCTTGACCGCAACACCTATCAGACCACCTGCGTTTGTGCCGTTGAAGTTCCAACCACTACCGCCAACGAAAATAATACCGCTCCACTCTTGATAACCTATCGTAACAGAGCCTGTATTGTAACTATATGCAATCGTAGATGTATATTTTGCCACTGTCGAGTGCGGCTTTTCATCATCGGGTATCGTGCCGAGAATACCAACCAAGCCACCACCGACGTTTGACAGACCTCTAATAGATCCTGTATTGTAAGACGCAAGAATTGTGAGCGCGGTGTTTTGATCCGCCTCGCCAACAAGTCCGCCGACCCTAGACCAAGCATTACCTGCTCTGTTTTTAGGATCATTCACATTGTTTGGGTTTAGTTCTTGCGCTTCAATGTGGCCTGTGTTGGCGCAATTTTTGATCGACGCCGTGGTTTTTGACGATCCTGTGATTCTCCCCACAATACCGCCGACTTTGGTTTGGCCAATGATCGTGCCCGTGTTCAAACAGCTCTCGATGGCAATGTCTGCGCTTGCATAAGCGATGATTCCGCCCGTTCCGTAAGAATAATCTTTCGGATAACCAATATTTTGTCCTGTATTCAACGTCCATTCAGAGCCTTCATAAGACGTGATGTTGCCCTTATTTACGCAACTTATCAACTCGATAGGCGCGGCACTTGTGCTGCAACCCGCGATGCCTGCGATAATGCGCAAGCCTTGGATGTTCGCTGCGTTCGTGCAGTTCTCAAATTTGATTGCGCCAAACGGTTTACCGACAAAACCTGCCATATCGTAACCTGCGTTCGTCGTATTCGTTCCGCCGTTGATGTTGCCGGTTATCGTAAGGTTTTTGAAGACCGTCTGACTTAACTTTGTTGAGCCGCTTCCTGCATTCGGAAAAACTGACACTCTGTGATAACCGCCACTCGTATAATTGATTGTAATCGTATGTCCGGTACCGTCAAAGTTGCCTTTGAACGACATTTTCGAGTTTGCGAGAGTATTTCCGCTGCCTTGTGAGATATTGCCTGCAAAATTGTAACCGATATTTGTCGATGCGTCCGATCCGTTTGACGGCGCACTCGCAACCGCACCGAAATCAAGTGCGTTGCCGTTCGTGTCGTTGTGCGGTCCTTTTGATATAGTTATATCGGTCGTCAATCTGATATATTGATTTTTGTAGTCTTTTTGTCCCGTATAAATCGAGTACGCAAATTCATTCCATTGCGCTTGCGTGCTGATGATTATCGGGTTTTCTTTGCTGCCGATTGAATCGTTGCTATAATCTTTGTCGTAGTCACCAATGCGATAGTTGCCCGTTTCGCCCACTTTGATGAGCGCATTTTGATATTTGAAATAGATGACGGCGGTCAACTTCTTGATTTGACCTTCGTTGTTCGCGCCATTTTGCGGATTGGGATACCACCAGTACTCCGCGTTCGTGACGTCCGCAACGTACAGTTTGGATGCAGAAGGCTCTCTGTACGCATCTTGTGCGTTCTTTTTGCCTTCGTCGGTGTTTTGGTTGTATCCTTCAGCTTTGTAGTTGGGGATATTGACAAACTCGATTGCAACCGTGCATACGGAGAAACTGTTTGCGTTGTCAAACGCCCACTCTATCGTGAGAGCATTCGGGTCGGTATCGTTGAAGTTGCCGAATTTTGTGAAATTTGTTGCAGTGACGTTGCCGCTTCCGTCCACGCTCATATTGTCGGTGACGTTGTCGCTGCCGCTTACGTCATAGAACGCAAGTTGTTTGTTGTTGTTTGCAGAAGGCACGCTCACGTTGACAAGAAGTTTGCCGACCGTGTACGTGTTGCCCGAATACGTCATATCTGCGACGTATAGCCCCGTCATTCTCACAATTTGCAGCAAGGACGGCACGTTTTCTACGGAGCTGTCAAGCAAGAGATATTTTCCGCGATCGTTTGTCGACACGGTGGAATACTTTGCATCTTTCGCAACGTAAATCGTCCAGCTGTTTTCAATGGTCGGGCTTATGCCGTTGCCGATAATACCGCCGTTGTTGGCGTTTACGTTGCCAAACGAGAAGCCCGTGGACATACTGCCCGAAATCGTGCCGTGATCAACGTATCCGACAAGACCGCCGATATACGTCGTGCCGATGTACGTGTTGGTCGCAGTCGTTACGTCTTCGGGCGCAACGGCAATGCTCGAAGTTATCGTGCCTGCTCTCATATAGCCGACAAGACCGCCTGCGTAGGTTGTGCCGTTGACGTAGGAGCGGTTGACGACAAACGTCAAGTCGTGCGCCTGGTTGTCGAGCCAACCTGCAATGCCGCCAACGTAGCTTGCGCCTTTTATGGTGGTCGCACCATCCGTCATCTTGCCCTTGTTGCCGTTGTATACGTTGAGATAACCGTACGGCGTGTCGAGCTGTTCTACACTCATAGCGGTTGAAATCGGCGCGTTTTCAAGCGCAAGGCTCACTCTGTCGCCAACGTATCCGAAAATACCGCCAACGTAGTTGCCGCTGCCCGTAACGCTTGCCGCATTGATGAGTTTTCCGAACGGATTTTGCGTATATGGATCGCTTTCAAGCGTCGAATAGCCGAGAATGGATTGTTTCGAGTTATGCGTTGCGGACAAGAGATTTTTGAGAACGTCGTCGCCGTCCGAACCTATGAAATTTGCATAGCCGTCGACTATGCCGAGACCGCCGACGATACCGCCGACGTAGTTTGCACCTTTCACTTCGGCTTCATTGTAGAATTTTATCGAGTTGCCGAGAATCGTGCCCGTCGTGCCGAAATACGAGCCTGCGCTCGACGCGATATAACCTATAAGTCCGCCGACAAAATCTTTGCCGTTTATAGCAATCTTGTTGACGACGCTGTATTGTCCGCCGGATATGGTTGCCGTGCCGCCGACGACAGCAACTTCCTGCTTTACGCTTTCAATGGTCGCATTTTCGCCGAGCACACCGACAAGTCCGCCCACAAACGAAGTAACACCTTTTGCGTCCACGTACACACCGGTTTTGGCGATCGAGCCGTTCTTGACCATGCTCTCGCTCGTCCAGTCGCACCCGATAAGTATACCCACCTTTTCCGCATAGCCGATTAGACCGCCCATGACGTAGCCGACGCCGTCGCCGTTTGCAATGACGTTTGCACGGATGTCTTCAAGACTCTTGACGAGAATGACCGATCTCACGCCCGAATTGTCCGCATCGTAATGATAGCCGTTGCCTATAAACGCACCGAACAATGCGCCGACGTAGTTTGTGCCGTACACGTCCATAACGTCATCCGAGCCGGTCCCTGCCTTGCCGTTGGTGTAGAAGCCGAGATACGTCAAATCGGTGGTGCAGCCGCTCGCGTCGAGTTTGCCTGCGATGCCGCCCGTATAACTGCCGGTGCCGACGACCGATATGAGATTTGCCGCATATGACAAATTATAACTGTCACCGTTGATTTGGTTTGCGTTTGTGACTATCCACTCGCCCGCTATACCGCCAACGTAGTTCACGCCACTGACCGAAGCCTGCATCAATTCGCCGTAGGTGTTTTCGTTCCAATCCCTGACGATCGCCGTGCCGTTTGCATAGCCGACGATACCGCCGACGTAATCGCCGCCGCTGACTTTATCTTTTGAAAGCAACTTCACGCTGAACTTGCATTGCTCGATTTTTCCGCCGTTTGCGTAGCCGACGATGCCGCCCACGTATTTGTTGCCCTTGATCGTGCCGACACCCACAACGTCTATGCCGACGATACTCGTGCCGTCAATATAGCCGAACAAGCCGACGTATTCTCTTGCCGTGTCGCTGAACGAATACTCGATGCTGACACTGTCAAGCCCGTCGCCCTTTGCAAACTGCGCCGCCTTGAACTGATACGCCGCACTGCCGATAGGCTCGAAGCCTTCAATGCCGCTCGCGCTCGATTGCAACAGCGTGACGTTTGCCTTCACAACGAAATAGCACCCTTCATACGTCCTATTCGCCGCCTGCGCGTCGGTGTTTGCCACAAGTCCGTCAGCGCCGTTTATGGAGTTCCAAGCCATGCCGCCGTTGACGATTTGGCTCAATCTCAACAATTGCGACTCATGCTCGATGACGTACGGATTGCTCTCGCTGCCCCAGTTCGCTTGATTGACGTTTCCGCCGAAGTCACTGTCCGCAACAACGTAATATTTCGCCGCATCG
Organism: bacterium; assembly: GCA_963656415.1. Lineage (GTDB taxonomy): Bacteria > Bacillota > Clostridia > Christensenellales > CAG-917 > CAG-475. Next base: position 20,210 of record CAVKIG010000019.1, read on the forward strand.
CCCGAGAAGTTTCCCGTGCCGCTTGCCGTGACCGTTGCGTCTGCAACGTGCTTATCGCCCGCCGTTGTCAAATCCGCAATTGTGTAATCCGTGCCATACACGAGCTTGACAAGCCTGTGCGCTTCCACGCCGTTGGTTTTTGTTGTATATTGTACGTATAAGACAAAGTTATCTTTTATATATTTATCGTTTTGATAGACGATGACCTTGGGCGTGTCGCTTGCCGCCGCCTGCAAATAGTAGTATGCAAATTCCGTTCCGTTCACGTTTTGGGTATTAACGGTGTTTTGATTTGCCACCACCATATTTGTGCCTGCGCCAAACCACGCTTTCCCGCTTGCAAAAGCATTGCCCACGTCAAATTGGTTGATTTTCCAACTGTATGTAATGGCGTTGGTTGTCACACTCACGCCTTTTCTGCCTATTATATTGTCCGTGCTGCCAATTGCGGGTATTGTGGCAACATAACTTTCGACCATACTATCTACTATCTCGTAGTTTGCCGTATCGAGAAGCGTAAGTGTTGCGTGATAATCGCCAACGTCAACTGCACTGTTTGCAGAATCATCAATTTTATATACGCTACCTGCCACAACGCTATGACGAGCACCTGTCGTGTCGACTTGTGCAAAAACATCGAATGAAAGGATACCCTGCGCACTGCCGTTGAAAGTAAAGTTGTAAACGTCGGTTGCATTGTCAACTGCGTCACTTGTCCACGCATTTCTGATTGTAAGTTGGTTCTTTGCAATCGTCCACTTGTATTCGACAATTCCGTCTGCATAATCCACAAAATAGTAATTATTGTTATTCAATGTATATCTGCGGAAATAAGTTCCTGCAGTTTTATAAACGTATCCTTCACCATTTTGATCAGGTTCTGTGTATGAAATTGAATAAATTGATTCTTTAGGAACAGAAACGGTTTTGCCATCCTTGTCAACGCCAAAGATTTTTACACCTGATACTGACAAACCTTGTAATTTTGCATTGTAAACAAAACAATTCTGACCGGTTCTGTCAATAACATTCGCATACTTGCTATCGATCCATGTATTCTCAAAGCGTAAACCTAGTTTTATTATTGTGAGTGTTCCGTAATTTTTGTTCGCCATACGTCCGACAACAGTATCGCCGATAAGCACTTTCGTTTCCGTGCAATAAGGATTGTCGTCCACATCCGTTCTGCTCGTTGTTCCTTTACCGTCGGTGAAAGCGTCGGCATTCGTGAAATACAACGTAGCGAACGCATATCCGCTCGGCAAAGTCGGTGCGTCTATCGTATGCGCTTGTTTGTCGTAGGTGACGGTTTTGCTGACAAGCACGATATCTGCCGTGTCAAGGTATATATTGCCTTGTTCCGCCGTGTATTTTGCTTCGACAACGAATGAACTCGAGCCGACCGACGTGAAATTGTCGGGATTGAGCAATGCACCGCCCACGCCATTAAGTGACACGTAATAATCACCTGCCGCAACGTTGGTTGTCAGGCGGAAACCGTTGATATCTTGCGTGACGATGTTTTCCCATGTCGTTTGCGTGCCGTCAACGAGCGGATAATCAAACGTTGTGGTTGACACGTTGTACAACAAATAACTGCCGCTGTTGCCGGGTGTTATAGAAGTGCCTTTCTTGATAACGTAGGATGTTGCGCTGACTGTGGCAAGATTTGTGCCGTTGATATACGTGGTCATATCAATGCCATAGCGCACAATCGAACTTCCCGACGTCAAATCGACATAGCAATATTCGATTGCAACTTTTCCGTTTGTATCGGGGTTGTCTGCATTCGACTTAGCATTGCCGACTATACCGCCGATAAAGCCTTTGTTGCTGTCGTTTTGCGCAAAAGCCTGACCGCTTGTTGATTTGGCGATCTTTATGTTGCCGACATTGTAGCAATAGGAAATAACCGCCGTGCGAGCCGCCGCCGTTGTCGAAGTTGCGTTGAAATATCCGCAAATGCCGCCTGTCGTGCCGCTGTTTCCTGTCGATCCTGTCGAATAATCTTGAGTGAGAATTTCGCCGCTGTTGTAGCAATTCGAGATAACCATCGAATTGACTGCGCTCGAATTGGTTGAAAGACGTCCGCCGATACCGCCGGTGTTTATGCCGCCTTCAACCAATGCGGTGTTTTTGCAATTGTTTATATAAATGAAATTTGCGCCATGCTTGACGTATCCCAAAATGCCTGCAATGCCGTTGAATTGCAAGCCCAAAATCTCACCATTGTTGACGCAATGCGAGATCGTGAGATTGCTGTCGCCGTCGAGATAGCCCACAAAGCCTGCAACACCGCCGTCATTGTTCGCGCTTGAACTGCCTGACGGAATGGTTGAAGTCACTTTACCGCCGTTGACAAGCGGCGCTGTTGATGTACCTTCAATGCTCAAAGCACCGCCCGATGACTTCGCATAGCCCACAAAACCGCCGAGATGCTTGTATCCGTTCACTGCGCCCGAGTTGTTGGACGTGGTGATTGCCGCTGCACCTTCGATGCTGCCGACAAGCCCGCCGACATTGGTATATCCGTTAATAGTCGCACTGTTTGAAACACCGCTCAAATCTATGCCCTTTGCATATCCGACAAGACCGCCGACGTTGTTTGTGCCAGACACAGAGCCTGTGTTGGCGCTTGCATTGATTGTGCATTTTGCATCGGCATATCCGACAAGACCACCCACAGAAACAGAGCCGACAATACTGCCTGTGTTTTGTGCATTGCTTATATTAAGCGCAGATGAAGTGTAGCCGACAAGACCGCCCACTTTCGTTGCACCGTATACGGTTGCGTTTTCATACATCGCATTTGTTGACGTATGCGTCATTTTGCCGGTGATTGAGCCCGAGTTGTAGCCAACGATACCGCCGACATAATCATTGAAAGCGACTGAAATAACGTCACCGCTTGTTCTGTTCAACTCACCCGAAAGCGTGCCTGCATTGTATCCGACAACGCCGCCAGTAAATGCTCCCGAAATCGAATTGACAGTCCCCGTCGAACGAGAAATAACTCTGGCATCGACGGTCAAATCTGCAGACACTATGCCCGCGTTGTAACCTATTGCACCGCCCACAAGATAATTGCCGCCGTTTTTGTTGTCTATATCGCAACCCGACACGGAAATGCTGCCCGAAATGGTGATATACTCGCCCAAAAAGCCGATTGCGCCGCCCATATATGACGTTCCGCGCACACCGTCCGCACCCGAAAGAGCGGTCGTTGCAATATTCACCGTCGCCGTCCAATCAATATTTATCGTTGCGGTCAATTTATTCTCAAGATAACCCGCAATACCACCGACGTATTGTGCACCGCTCACGGAAGCGGTGTTGGTCAACGTTCCATAAATAAGGAGATTTGAAGCGTGGTTCGATTCTCCGTATCCAAGCAAACCACCGACGAAGTTATTTCCCGAAACAGCACCGCTATTGCTCACGTAGTTGATGTACGCCCAAGACATATTGCCTGCAATGCCGCCAACATAGTTTCCGCCATTAATCGTACCGCTGTTTTGCGCATTGCTTATTCTTCCGCCAAGCACTCTTGACGTGATACCGCCAACTTGTGCTCCCGTGGCGTTTATATTACCACTGTTGACAACGTTCGTATAAATCGTGTCTCTATTCCAGCCAACTAATCCGCCGACAAAATCGCCTGTTGCATTCACGTTTCCGTTGTTCGTGCAATTTGAAATAGTCGCACCGTGTCCTGCCGTGCTTTCGTCACCGGTCCAACCTACGAGACCACCGACATAATTGACGCCCCTGACGCTACCTTCGTTTGTGCAATCTGTAATAGTTGCATTTTGGCAGAAGCCTATCAAGCCGCCGACATAAGAATTTGAAGTGACAAGCACAATTTCATTTGTCACTCCCGACACCGTTATATTGGTTGCATACCCTATCAGTCCGCCATAATAATCACTTGTATTGCTCGTCACACTCCCCTGCAAAGTCAAATCTTTGAAAGTGCCGCCGCTGACATAACCGAATAAGCCACAATTCAAACCGCTTATTGTATAATTCTGTCCGTTGAAATTTCCTTTGAAATAATGAGAAGAATCGTTTGCTATTCGCGCAAACGAAGAAGCCGTGATGTTTGCAGTCACCACGAAATAACAATTTGTGTATGTATTGTCTGTTGCAACAACGTCATCGGCTGTAACTGAACCGCCGTCACTGCCGACTATTGTGTTGAGTGCATCCTTGCCGTTTACAATGCGTGACAAATTCGCCAAATGAACAGGCGTGCTGATAACATAAGGGTTTGTCGCACTTCCCCATTTGCCCGATGTGCCTGACGGCAATTTTCCGAAATCGCCTTCAATGATTTCAAATGGCAATTCAACATATCCACGTGTTTGAGAACCTTTTGAAACGGTTATAGTTGCAACATAAGAGCCAATGTCTTTGGGAGCGCCACTCAAACTTTCTCCACTTGATTTTCTATATGTAATGGTAGAAGTATATGTGTTTGAAACCGTAGACTTCAAATAGTCTGTGCGTCCTTGCAATACTTGCAGAACTTCGCCATTGTATATATTGTATTCGTTCGTATTAAATTCAAAAGAAATGCTATTCCACTGTGCATACAGCGTTGTGGTTGTAATTCCCGCTTGCAAATTGTCTTTTACAACCTTACCAAAACCCGAGTTAGTATTAGTTCCGGTAGTTGCACCAACCGCCATATCGACACCTGTATTATCCGCTTTTGTGTTCCAATGGTCGAAATAATATTTGTTTCCAACATAAACGTCGTTGGAAATTGTATAATTCTTGTAATACTCAATTTTGCCCGAATTGGCAATAGTACCAGATGAAAAATCGGCATTTTTTTCATAAGAAATATTGTATGCAAGCGTCCTTGTCAATGTAATTTTAACATTATCAAGACGATGTTCATTATATTTATACTCAGGGTCATAAGTTGCAAAATGCACGATCATATATCTGCCCTTCAACTTATGTGTTAACGAAACATTTGTTGATTTACCGTTTTTTGAACTTATCTCCCCAGTACTATTCCAATTTACTCCCCCTGCCTTAACATGATTATACCATGTACTATCCCCATCTTTGGTCGATGTGGGCAAATAATTCTCAATGCTATTTCTACTCTCTATTGCAACTATACCATTGCCGTCCCATTTAGTATATGAAGCTGAAAAGTCAATAACAATATCTCCAATAACTCGATTAGCATAATTTGCGCCAAAATCAAACACAAACCATGCATTTGCATAGTCAGTACCACCATGCCAAGTATTGTCTGCAATATACCATTTACCGCCGGTTGTTGCATTCCCTGTTTCCCAAGTATTGTTTTTTAGGTGATCCTCATCGGTAGTGTGTAAACCGCCACGTTTGGCAACATCGGGATTTATATTTATTGACGTATCCGTCGTATTCTTGAATGTACCACTCAAATCAATTGTTTGAAATGTACGCACTCCTGCCGCACTCGCAACGTTTCCTTCGATTTTGCCGTTTTGGACAAGGTTTTCTTCCACGCCGAAAGCACCGGAGAGTGTGCCGGCAAGGACAAGGACAAACAGCATCGCAAGCAGCGTTATGCTTGTGACGATCTTCATTGCTCTTTGTATGGGTGTTTGTTTTGTCCTTGTGTTTTTCATGGTTTTTTCTCTCCGTATACACGCGCTTTATGCGTTAGTTTATATATTTTATAATATATATACAATC
>CAVKIG010000020.1:0-24743 GCA_963656415.1 bacterium
GTGGGGGTATGCAAAAACAAAAAACTATAGCCAAATGGCTTGCGGTGGTACTTCTTCTCACGGTTGCGATTGCCTGTTACGTTGCACTTTCCGCAATACTGCAAAAAAGCGACGATACGAACGTTGCAGGCGCAAACGACTCCAATCCGCAACAGCAAACTCCCGTCAAAAAAACTTATTCGACTTTTCCCAGAAAAGCGGAAAACCTTGACCAAAACGCGATAAATCACGTCGGCGGCTCGGATGACGAAACGCTTCTTTCAACCGTATATTACCGTGGAAAAACTCTCGTGTTTTTCAAAAGCGAATCGGACGACAGAGACGTAAAAGAATTGGGATTGTACATAGCGGTATTTTCAGACTCCGCTCTCGAAAAAACTGTAAAAATCGGAGAGACGAGTGAAACGCTACTCGACTGTTCTCTGTCAAAAAACGGACTTGTCGTTTTCATATCGTCACAAAACGAAACGCGCGTTTTGTCTTTTGACGAAAACGTAAACGTGAACGCAAGATGCCAAACGAAAAAGTACTCTCTGCTTAAAACGTATCTTCACGCAAATTCGCTCTTTGCCATAGCGTACGACGGCAGCGAGTTTTCAAGAATATCCGTAAGCGAAAATCTCACTATATCCGGCGACAATTTCGTATGTTCGGCAAGTGACGTTTTAGACTATTCAATCACGGCATATTGCGAAAAAGTCTTGATATTTTCAAATTCGACAAACGGTGCAAATTGTTTGACATATGAACAAAACAAGGGGTTTAGCAATATGTTTTCACAGAATAAAAGCAGGATTGTGCAAATATTGCCCGTTGTTGCAAGTGAGCGTCAAACTTTCGTTTTGCTCTTGAAAAATAAAGACGGCTACGACGTCGCGTCGCTCGACTCGACGCTTGCGCTCATCAAAAAAGAATCCGTCGAAAACTCCCGGAACGCCGCACTTTTCTCATACGGAAATTCACTTTCGGTGCTCACCGAAAACGCTTTTTATCGCTTCTGCGCACACCTTGATTTCGGCGGAAAATCTTCTCTCGATTCCGTCGGAATTTCAAAAAAATATACCGAGTTGAAAGCCTTTGACGGCGACGAAAACACCATTCTCGCAAAGAGTGAAAACGGCGCAGAATTGTTGGTTTTCAACGGCACGTCGTTCAAAACTGTCGCTACGCTTCCGCACGTGGAAAACGCAATCCTTTCGTCGTATACAACGGGTGAAAACGGGTATCTTTCTCTCGTCTTCGAGAGCGATTCCAACTCAAAAACGACGTATATGGGCTTCGGGGAAAAAGACGTTTTCTTCGCGCGTATATTGACAAGCAATGAAGGATAAGTTATACTTTGAATATGAGCAAATCGGCAGTTCAATCGGTTACGAACACAAAAGGTAAACGCGCGACTTTGACGGTCGGGCTTGTGTTGTCGTTGCTTGCTTTCGTGATAACCGCATACGGCACGGCAACGTTTTTCCTTCCGAAACTCGATATACTCTCAAACGTCGGCGTGTACGATTTCGTTCGCGTATGCTACGTCATCGGTCTTGCGGTTTCTTTTGTCGGAGTCATACTTTCCGTGATAGGCGCAAACGGCAACGTTCCTATGGCGAAAGCGTCTTTCTTTTTCGGGACGATGACTTTCATTTTGTCGGCGGCTTTTCTCGTGGTCGTGGTGCTGTTCCACGTTTTAGTTCCGCTTGACGCAATGGGACAACTCGGAATTTAAGACACGTAGCAATTCGATTTGCGTTTTGATATTCGAAACAATAAACCGATTGTAAAAATATGCAAAAAAGCGTTGCAAACCGCAACGCTTTTATTTTTATGGCATTATATCGAAAACAACGTTTCAATCATTCTTAGGCGTCCGTATCGTTTGAATCGCCCGTATCATTTTTCTTATCGATTTCGCTATTTGTCCCCTTTTCGTTTTTTGTTGCAATATCCGTTGCGACTTCGTCTTCTTCACCGCCCGATTGTCTGACGTACGGTTGCGTTTTGAATTTTCTAGAAAACCTGTCGCCAAGCGATTTGACGATAAAATAGCACAAAAGTCCCGTGACGATACCGGCGATTGCGCCTGCGACCATCATATACGGCAGATAAACGAAAACGCTTTTGCCGACAATCAGGCTTGCAACGCAAATTTGCATAAGATTGTGCACAATTCCGCCGACAACGGACACACCGCACACGCTGAACAAATTCGTTTTGTACAGCAGCGTCATGACAAGATACGCCGCAAGTGCCGACGGAAGCGACCATGCAAGCGACGCCATATTTGCCGAGAACACGGCGTTCAAAAGGCAACGAAGCACGAGAACCACGTAGCCGTCAAACGTGCCGACAAGCAAGAAACACGCAAGAAGCACCACGTTGCCTATTCCTATTTTTGCATACGGAAGCGCAGGCACGATGGGCGGAATCATGCTTTCAATCAGCGACACGATGAGCGCAAGAGCAAGAAACGTTGCGTCAACAGCGACTCTTTTCGCCGTAAATTTGGCGTTAGATTTCAAATCAGTCTTTCTCATGTTATCGCGTCAATCTCCTTTGTAGAAACCGTAACGACAACCTTGTTCGGAAGACATACTATTGTTCCGCCGTGATTTCCTATTGCTTGCGCATGCGTGCAAAGTTGCTCGCGGCAATCGCTTTTTTCAACCGAAATAGAACCGTTTTCCACCTTTATCGTCATTCTGCCATCGAGAATATCGAAAACGTCGTCTTTTGTCAAATCAACCGTATACGCAAGTTTGCCGTCAACGTAAATCTCGGCAGTGTCTGCGCCTTGTCTCAAAGAAAAAGCAATCGTAAGCGCAATAAGAATTAGTATGACAACGACGACAAAGACGTCTCCGATTTTGAAAACGTCCTTGAAATTCGGTTTGTCTTTTTCAATTCTCTTTTTGCTCATTTATCGTGAAAAACGCACTTTATATATACTTTTGCGTGGCATAAAGTCCTTTTATTGTATTTCGACGTCAAAATCTCCGACTTTGACGCTTTGCAAATCCGACGTTATGATCAATCCGCAAACGCCGAGACTTTCAAGAAGTTGCACACCCTTTTCTTTTCCAAGTACGACGACTGCGGTTGCAAGAGCGTCTCCCGTTGTACCGTCGACTTTCAACGTAATTTTTTCACATTCTCCGTTTGCGTTTTCTACGTTGATTTCAACGGATACGTTCTTCGTTATCACCGTGCAGGATACAACCGCACCGTCCGCCGCTGTTGCTACTGGATAACCTGTCTTTGGATCTATAATGTGGGAATAATAAACCGCTTTGCCGTCTTTCATTGCGGTGTAATATCTTTCGTAGTCGCCGCTTGTAGACACGCACTCGCCGTCTTCAAGCGTGAACTTTGCATAATATGCGGTCGTGAAATTTCTGTCCGCTCTCGTCGGATTTGCAATTCCTATTTTATACGACTTGTTTCTCGCGCCGATGTTTCCGCCGAGATTTACAAGCATTTTGCCGTCGGTTTTGAGAAGACTCTCGTTGACCGCATATCCCTTTGCAATACCGCCGAAATCGAGCATTGCGCCGTCAACGGTTTTCGTCACCGTTGAGTTTTCAAAGTCGAGAACGAATTTATCAAAACCAACGAGTTTCAGCGTTTCGTTTATCTCTTCGTCCGTTGGCGGAGTTATTTCTTGACCTATTCTTCCAAACGTGTCGCCCGAAAACTTCCAAAGCCTGACGAGCGGATATACGCTCGGGTCGTATGCGCCGTTTGAGAGTTCATACACCGCCCTTGCGATTTTTGCAATCTGCATGGTGACGGCAGAGCACTTCACCGCTTCTCCCGCTTTTGCCGCATTGATTTTCGCAACGTCGCTGCCTTCTATCGTCGCAGAAAGCACTCCTTCGAGCGACGCGATATAATCCGCAACCGATTGCATATCTTTTTGCGACTTCAAGTCGTCCGCCTTTATCGTGAGCGTCGTGCCGTATACGAAATATTGCTCCGCTCTGCTGCAAGCCGTGAGCGAAGCAATACAAATTGCAAGTATTAACACTAGAAAAATAAGTTTCGTCTTTTTCAAAATACGCCTTAATCGGATTATTTTTTCGTGAATATGACGCCAAGCGTGCCGGGGCCTGCGTGCGCTCCGATAACGGGGCCGACAGGTTGTTGCCACACGGTTGCGTTCGGTGCGATTTCCTTGATTTTTTCTGCAAATTCCTTGGACGCTTCTTCGTTGTCTGCGTCAACTATCGTGACAGGTGCGCCGTCGATGTCTTCGTAAGTCTCTTTGAACGTTTCCAGCATAAACTTGTACGCTTTTTTAACGCCGTTTTGCTTTGAGCATACGTCAAGTTTGCCGTCAACGACCGTAAGCACGGGTTTTATGTTCATAAGATTGCCGATTTTCGCTTTTGCGGGAGAAATTCTTCCGCCGCGTGCAAGGTATTTCATGTCGTCTACAACGAAATAAACTCCGACTTTGTTTACGAGCAAGTCGAGATAATCGCATGTTGCGTCGATGTCGTCGCCGTGTTCTCTGCAATACTTCGCGCCCATATACACCAAAAGCCCTGCGCCCATGCAAATGTTGAACGTATCGAATTTGCGATATTTGACGTTCGGATATTCTTCTTTGAGTTCGGCTATTGCCAAATCGAGATAAGCAAAAGTGCCCGAAAGGTTTGACGAAAACGCTATGTAAAGAATATCGTCGCCTTTTTCAAAGAACGGTTTGAAGATGTCGTAATATATTTGTTTGTTCAATCCCGCCGTAGACGCACTTGCGCCTTCTCTCATCTTGGTGTAGAAACCTTTTATGTCGGTGTTTTCTCCAAGGTCGCACATTTTTTCTTCGCCGTCGATGACGTAAGGCATCTGAATGACCTGAAGATTGAGTTCGTTTGCGTGAGTATACCAAAGTTCGCAATCGGTGTCGCAAAAGATGGTTGCCATACCTTCTCCTTTGTGAAGCGCATTATTTTGCACTACATTTTGTTTAATATTAATCATACCTATTCTATTATATATATTTGAATTTGTCAACTCATACGCTTTCGTTGAAAAAATCGCTTGTTTAGCGTCGAAAATTTTCAAAATTTTTCAAATTTAAGGCTGATTTAAGTTTATTGTAATATGTTAAGAATATAAAATAACACGAAGGTGTAAATATATGGACGATTTCAACAACTTTTTTGACGATCAAAGGGAACAACGCCCCGAACCGAACACGCCGATATACCACACTCCAACCCCGAAAAATCACGGCGGAAAACTCAATACCGCAAGCATTATCTGCATAGTGATTGCGGCGGTTATGTGTATAGTCGTGCTTGTCAACGTCATCGTGCTTGCAAGCCTTAAACAAACGATTGCAGACGAATATGCGGCTCAAATCTCCGCAAATATGCGCGAGCAATACAGGCAGGCAATCGAAGACGCTCTCGACAAAACGGACGTCGTTGAAGACGTGACGAATTCTGCAACGGAAAAAGCACTGGAAGCACTCACGTCAACCGTCGGACAGGTCGCAAACAAAAAATCGGTTTCCGTCGCAAGACTTTATATGTACGAATCGACAGCCGCAAATCCGTCCACAACTTCTGCAAGCGGCGTTGCGAGCGGTTTTCTTATCACCGACACCGACGAAAGCGGCACGGCACAAAGATATCTTCTCACCAACGCACACTGCGTGAGATACGTCAAAAAGACGAGAACGGGTCTTTCTCCGTTTGGCAGTTCTTACGAATACGTTTGGACTTCATACGGAAAAATCATCTGCACGTTTGAAGATTCCGAAACTTCCTATTACGAACTCGAAATCGTGGCGTACGGAGCATATAACGATGAAAACAAATCGGCAGAAAACGACCAGGCAGACATTGCACTTCTTCGCATCAAAGGTACGCAACCTTCAAACGAAGCACATCCGTCCTTGAAAATCGCATCGAGCGACTACACGAAGCGTGGTGACGCGGTGGCTCTCATCGGCAATCCCGAAGGAGTGGGCGAAACCAACAGCGTGACTACGGGCACAGTGTCGCAAACAGGCATCTCGATAGCAAGTTGGGGCGCAGGCACATTCCTTATGACCGACGCGGCTGTCAACGGCGGCAACAGCGGTGGTCCGATGGTCGATATTCTCGGCACTGTCGTGGGTATCGTTGAGTCGAAACTCGTTGACGAAAGCATCGACAATATGGGCTTTGCACTCTCTGCAGGAACCATAATGAACTTCATCGAATGGGCGGAAAAATCCGAAAATAATATTTTGAATAAAGCCTTGACAATTGATTTCAAAGTTGTATAATAATAACTGATCTCCCCAATTTGTCGGCACTTATATTTATCCTCCCTATGCCGACCGTAAGGCGTCCGGGTTTTCCGGGCGCTTTTTCGTTGCAAAAAAATCCGCCATTATCCCACTGTTTAGCTGAATATCCCGACAATCTCTCGTTTTAGATTATTTGAAATATCTTGCTTATACCTTGATTTCTTAATCTTGCGATTTAAAAATACGCAATAAAAAAGCACATGAAATTCATGCGCCTTTAATCTGTTTATTCTTTTCGACGTACAGTTCGTTTAGGTTCATTTACCGTTATTCTCTACATATCTCAAAAAAGCGGTATCTCAATATCCCCTAGCGACCGCAAGCAGTTTGTAATATCCGCAAAGCACAACTCTGTCGTAGCGATACGTTTCCCATCCGACAAGCGTTTCGGCGTTTTCAGAAACGTATGATTTGCAACGCTCTTCCGCCCACGCCGCCGAAGCGTCGTCTCCTGCAAAAATCACGTACAACTCTTTTTCTACTTCCTTTTCGACGCCGTCAACGGTCTCGGTGTACGTCTTCGTCGAGTAGATAAGGTCTTGAAGTTTATGGTCGGATTGACCGTCCTTAGTCATCGGTGTATTGCGCTCGTAGCGAATGGTTGCGCCGTTTTCGGTGAGTTTTTTCTCAATGTTTTCCTGCCGCATACCGATTTTCAAACACGCAGTCAGTGACGAAAGCAATACGCAAATCATCAAAACGCATATTATTGACAATGCAATTCTCTTCTTTTTCATAACTATATATTAGTTTTTTCAATCGATTTTGTCAATCCAAAATTTGCCATACATACACGTGGGCATAGTGCAAACAATAAAAACAGGAGGTCAAGAATGAAAAACACTTTGATTATAGGCACAATGCTCGGAATAGTCACTGCCACTGCACTATATTGCGGTATGTCAAACAATTCACTCAAAAAAGCAAAACGTGCTTTCGTAAACAAAATCGAAGACATCATAATGTAACGCACAAAACGGCGTAAAGTCGTATATGCGAAAGCGCAATACTATCCGATATTGCAATAAGACGAAATATAAAGCGCATTTACAATCTGGCGAAACTGAAAAAGACGGCAAATAGAAATCGCAACCGATATAAGTCAAAGCAATACTCGAAAAGATATTTACGCAAGTACCATAGAGACTTATTATCGATCTTCAAGTTCATTTGCCCTTCTTCATAACACGTACCGTGTATTTTATCAACTCGATAATATACGGTGCGTGTTTTTATATACTTATTTAACGGTCTTTTTTGATCAATTTAGGTAATTTACAACACTTTTCGTGTATTAATAGTTTTTGAATCATTTTGAATACAGTAGTAATTAAAAACGAAAATCAGCGATGAAACTTATAACTTCACGAAACCAACCCCGTACAAAATATCAACCCGCAAGCGCACATATGCATCGAATGCATGCCGATAATAACTACACAAAATGCGGCAGATCTCAAAAAACACGTAAAAAAAGAGCGGTCTTTGACCGCTCCGTTTTTAAATGACTTTATATTATTTCTCTTCTTTGCTCGGAACTTCGCCTTTGAGATAAGAATCGATTGCGAGTCTGATTGCGTCTTCTGCAAGGACGGAGCAATGGATCTTTTGCGGCGGCAAACCTTCAAGCTCTTCGATGACTTGCTTGTTGGTGAGTTTGAGTGCTTCTTCGATGGTCTTGCCGATTATCATGCCCGTTGCCGTTGAACTTGACGCAACCGCAGCGGCACAACCGAACGTCTTGAATTTTGCGTCCTTGATGACGTTGTCTTCAATTCTCATCGTGATTTGCATTATATCGCCGCAAACTTCGTTGCCGACCGTGCCGATTGCATTGTAGTTTTCGACTTCACCCATGTGTTGCGGATTTTTGAACACTTCCATAACTTTTTCGTTGTACATATCTATACTCCTTGGGTATATGCCCTTGTTTTTTTCTATAAACGATTATTTCTTGTAAAGCGGAGACATATCTCTCAAACGCTTTACGATTTTGACGAGTTCATCGACGGTGTAATCGACTTCTTCCATCGTGTTGTGTTTGCCAAACGTAAATCTTATCGAGCCGTGCGCCGTGCCGACGGGTACGCCGATTGCAAGCAACGTTCTGGACGGTTCAAGAGAGCCTGACGAACATGCAGAGCCTGAAGACGCGCTGATTCCCGCAAGGTCGAGGGAGAACAGAATAGATTCTCCTTCGATGTATCTGAAACTGAAATTCGCATTGTTCGGAAGACGTTTTGCGGTGTCTTTTGCGCCGTTGTAATAGATGTCGTCAATCTCGTTCAACACTCTTTCGACAAAGTGATCACGCAAGGACGCGACGTATTTGTCGTCTTCTTCAAGAGTGGAAAGCGCATCGTCAAGCGCGGTTGCCATACCGACGACACCGGGAGTGTTGGTCGTTCCGCCGCGATGCGCTCTTTCCTGCTCGCCGCCCGTGAGAAGTTTCTCAATGCGAATACCGTTTCTCACGTAGAGCATTCCCATTCCTTTCGGTCCGTAGAACTTGTGAGCGGACATAGACAGCAAGTCAACGCCCAAATCTTTGACGTCGTATCTCACTGCGCCCGTTGCCTGAACTGCGTCCGTATGGAACAAAACGCCGTGTGCGTGAGCGACTGCACAAAGTTCCTTGATAGGCTCGATTGTGCCGATTTCGTTGTTTGCAAACATCACACTGACAAGAACGGTATCCGGTCTGATTGCTTTTTCAAGGTCTTCAACGGAAACGAAGCCTTCGCTGTCAACGGGGAGATACGTCACTTCCCAACCGTATTTTTCAAGTTGCTTGCAAGTCGTGTAAATTGCAGGATGCTCGATTTGAGTCGTGATTATATGTTTGCCCTTTTCTATATTCTGAAGCGCAATGCCTTTGACAGCCCAGTTGTCAGCTTCAGTGCCACAGGACGTGAAATAAATTTCACTCGGCTTTGCACCAATGCAGTTTGCAAGAAGTTGTCTTGCGTCGTTGACGGCCTTTGCGCCTTCGCGGCCGTAAACGTGTTGCGAGTTGGCATTGCCGAAGACGTCGCTGAAATACGGTTTCATCGCGTCAAACGCTTTTTGTGACAACGGCGTCGTTGCCGCATGATCAAGATAAATTTTTTCCATATATATGCCTTTGCGCCTTGGCGCGTAAAAAGTTTATTCGGTTTTTGTGACCTGCCAAGTTGCCGTAAGACAAATGCAAGTCGGGCTTTTCATATTTTCAATATGAAACTTTTTTCATATTTACCGATATTAGATAATAGCACCGACTCGCAAACATGTCAAGATTTTTTAGACGTTTTGCAAGACAAATCAGTCTTCGTCGTCTTCTACGTCGAGTTCTGCGTTGTGATAAACGTTTTGCACGTCGTCGAGTTCTTCGAGTTTGTCGATCATCTTGATGATGGTTGCTTGTTGCTCTTCGGTTGGCGTTACGCAGTTGTCGGGAATCATGGAAACTTCTGCGGAAAGGACTTTCACGCCGTCGTCTTCGAGACTCTTGCGGACGGATTGCAAAGATGCGGAATCCGTGTAGACTTCAAACACTTCGTCGTCTTCGGAGTTGATGTCTTCAAAACCTTCGAGTTCGAGTGCGTACATCATAAGGTCGTCTTCTTCTATATCCGCTTTTGCGATGGTGATAACGCCACGACGTTTGAACATAAACGAAACACAACCCGTCGTACCCATAGAGCCGCCGAATTTGTCGAAAAGGTGTCTGACGTCGCCTGCCGTACGGTTTTTGTTGTCGGTGAGCGCTTCGACGATGATTGCCGTACCGCCTACACCGTATCCTTCGTAGGTCATGTCTTCGTAGTTGATAGAGCCGAGTTCGCCACTGGCTTTCTTTATGGAACGCATGATGTTGTCGTTGGGCATATTGTTGTCTTTTGCCTTTGCGATAACTTGCGCGAGTTTGCTATTGCTGTTGGGATCTGCGCCGCCGTCTTTGACCGCAACCGCGATTTCACGACCTATTTTCGTGAAGATATTCGCACGTGCCGCGTCGGTTTTGCCTTTCTTCTGTTGAATATTATGCCACTTGCTGTGTCCACTCATACTTGTTTTCTCCTATATTGATTGATACATTGCAACGGCCGTTGCGACCGCCACGTTCAATGATTCTACGTCGTTTTGCATCGGCAACGAGTAGATCTTTTTAGCGTTTTTTACGAGAGTATCGCGCACGCCGTGCGCTTCGTTGCCCGATATAAACAAAATCGGGGCTTTGGGCTTGTTTTCAAGGATATTTTCGCCGTCCATATCCAAAACCGCACTCGACGTCGATTTGCAAAGCGATATTGCCTGCTCTTCGTCGATTTGACACGCTCTGACTTTGAAAAGAGTGCCGAGCGTCGCTCTTACGACTTTGGGAGAATATATATCCGCCGTGTCAAGAAGATATATATCGCAAAAACCGCACGCTGCCGCCGTCCTGAAAATCGTTCCGAGATTTCCGGGATCGCTCACGCCGTCAAGCAAAAGCGCGTTGCCGCAAGGCATAGCAAATTCGTTCTTCGGCATTTTGCAAACCGCGCAAATTCCGTACGGCGAAACGGTGTCCGCCACGTATTTCATCACGTCGTCGCTCACCGCATACACGTGCGCGCGCGTAGAAAAAACGGCATTTTCCGCCATATCTTCGCTTGAAGCCGAGAAAAATTTCTCTGCTTCGTCAAACCTTTTTTGAGTTGCGAGAACGTATTCAACCTGCACGCCCGTCGGCATATCTTTCAAAAGATTTGCCCCTTCAACCAAAAACAGTCCCGTTTGCTGACGGAACTTCTTTTGCGCAAGCGAGCGAGCCTGCTTCACGTATTGATTTTGGGTGGAAGTGATGATTTGCGTCATTTTACCGCCTTGATCACGTTGTCAAATCGAATACGTCTCTATAAGAAAAATACTCGTAAAATAGCCGTTGCGCAAATCAATGCGCAACGGATACTTCGTTTTATTATGCGAGAGCCTTCTTTGCTTGGTCGCACAGAGCCGTGAATGCTTGAGGATCGCTGATTGCGATTTCGCTGAGCACCTTTCTGTTGAGATCGATGCCTGCGACTTTGAGACCGTGCATAAGAGTGGAATAACTCATACCGTTGATACGTGCAGCAGCGTTGATACGTGCAATCCAGAGTTGTCTGAAATCACGTTTCTTTTGCTTTCTGCCAACGTATGCATAAACGCCGCTCTTGAGAAGTTGTTGCTTTGCAACACGATAAAGGGTGTGCTTTCCGCCATAATAACCCTTTGCTTGTTTCATTATTTTTCTACGCTTTTTGACTGCGTTGACTGCTCTTTTAATTCTCATTGTTCAATTCTCCTTATTTGTACGGCAACAACTTTTTGAGTTCTCCGCATCTCGTTTCGTCTACGTATTCGATGGAACGAAGATCTCTCTTTCTCTTGGTTGTCTTCTTGGTAAGAAGGTGGCTGTGTGCAGAATGGCCTCTCTTGTAAAGACCGTTTGCTGTAACGTGGAAACGCTTCTTTGCTCCGCTATGTGTTTTTTGTTTTGGCATAGGTCTGCCTCCTAATATATTTTTGCTTTGCTTGCATCGCTGCAAGCCACAATAAATGTCTTATTTCTTTTGTGCCGGTGCGAGAATGGTGTAAATCATACGACCTTCCTGCACGGGCTTTTTCTCGACCACGACGTCTTGTCCGACCATTTGGATATAGTCTTCGACGATTTTAACCGCGATTTCGGGGTGAGCCTGCTGACGACCTTTGAGTCTTATCGACGCTTTGACCTTGTTGCCTTCCGCAAGGAATTTTGCAGTCTGTTGCGCAAGTCTCGTCGTGTCGCCGATGTCGATAGTCGCAGAAAGACGAATCTCTTTGATTTCCATCACTTTCTGATTCTTCTTCGCTTCCTTTTCGCGCTTCTGTTGTTCGTAACGGTATTTGCCGTAATCCATCAACTTGCACGTGGGCGGTTGAACCGATGGCGGCGAAACCTTGCAAATGTCAAGACCGCGTTCTTCTGCGATCTGGCGCGCTTCTCTCATCGAGATAACGCCGAATTGCTGACCGTCGTCACCTATCAGGCGAACTTCTCTGTCTCTGATTTGTTCGTTGATTTGCAGTTCTTTCAAATGCTTACTCCTGTATTCCCGCAAGGGTTTTTGTTTTTATACAAAAAAATAAGTGTCGAAGCCAAGACGCCTTCAACACTCACTTAACCTTATCATAGACAAGTACACTTTGTGTGTGGTGACCATATCGCTTTCGCTAATGGTGAAAGGCTGTCCTTTGCTTGCTTAACTATACTAACAAATACAAAACACATTGTCAAACGATTTTGAAAATTTGTATGGTTTTTTTCGCACTATTTTATTTGTATAAAGAAAAAATGCGGATTAATTGGAATTTATATTTATAAAGCGGCAACCATAATATTAAGAGATTAAATGAAAAATGCGATAAATAGATGAAGAACAAGAAAGAGCCGCGCTCACGGCAACCCTAATGTACTATACGTACATGAGTTGACGGGAGCGTGGCTCTGCCGCAGTTATTCGCTATTTAGCGCATTTTTACTTAATTTCTTTAGTGGCGACTTCAAGCAAAGCCTTCGCCACAAACTCTTCCACCGTCATAGTGCCGAGATCCCCTTCACTGCGATGACGCACGGAAATGACGTTCTGTTCCGCTTCTTTGTCGCCGATGACGATAATGTAAGGAACTTTGTCGAGTTGCGCTTCTCTGATCTTCTTGCCGAGTTTCTCACTGCGAACGTCCGCTTCTGCACGAAGACCGAGATCGAAGAGTTTGTCACGCACTTCTTTTGCCTTGTCTGCGGTACGATCGGTGAGAGAAAGCACTCTTGCCTGTTCGGGCGCGAGCCACATCGGGAACGCTCCGTTGTATTTTTCTATGAGCATTGCAAGAGTACGCTCGTAGCAACCGATGGAAGATCTGTGAATGATGAGCGGACGAGCCTTTTCGCCGTTTTCGTCAATGTAGATCATATCGAAACGAGTTGCGAGCGAGAAGTCGATTTGCACCGTGAAGAGAGTGTCTTCTTTGCCGTGCACGTTCTTGCCTTGCACGTCGAGTTTCGGGCCGTAGAACGCTGCTTCGCCCCACGCTTCCGTGTAGTCTATATGCAAGTCGTTGAGAATAGTTTGCATTGCGGTTTCAACCTTGTCCCAGTCTTCCGCATTGCCGACGTACTTGTCGGGGTCTTTCGGGTCCCAACGCGAGAAACGATAGCTCACGTCGTCTTGCAAGCCGAGAATACCGATGAGATATTTGATAAGGTCAACTGCACCTTGGAATTCGCTTTCAAGTTGATCGGGCGTGCAAACGATGTGTCCGTCCGAGAGCGTGAATTGACGGATTCTTGTCAAACCGTGCATCTCGCCGCTCGCTTCTTTTCGGAATTCTATTGCGGTCTCGGCATATCTCACGGGCAGGTCACGATAACTCTTCAAACCGTTCTTGTAGATTGTGAATTGGAAGGGGCAAGTCATCGGGCGCAAGCACAAGATTTCGTCGTCCACGTCTTCGTCGCCGATGTAGAACATCTTGTCCTTGTAATGATCCCAGTGTCCCGAGGTGATGAACAGATTGTTCTTGGTCATGATAGGCGTCTTGGTGAGCAAGTAGCCGCGCTTTTGCTCTTCGTCTTCAACGAAACGCTGCATGATTTGGATGATGCGCGCGCCCTTGGGCATGATGAGCGGCAGTCCTTGTCCGATGTTTTCGTCGGTCATGAACAAGCCCATTTCTCTGCCGACTTTGTTGTGGTCGCGAAGTTTTGCCTCTTCGAGTTTTTGGATATATTCGTCAAGATCCGCCTTCTTCTCGAAGCAAGTGCCGTAGATACGGGTGAGCATCTTGTTCTTCTCGTTGCCGCGCCAGTAAGCGCCGGTGAGCGACGTGAGTTTGAACGCCTTGATCTTGCCCGTGGACGTGAGATGCGGTCCACTGCAAAGATCGATGAAGTCACCTTGCTGATAGAAGGAAATCGTCTCGCCTTCGGGAATATCCGCAAGCAACTCCGCCTTGTAGATTTGTTTCATCTTGGCAATGCGTTCGCCTGCTTCTTCTCTTGAACACTCGATGCGGGTGATGGGCAGATTTGCTTTGATTATACTCTTCATCTCCGCTTCGATTTTCTCAAAATCCGCTTGGGTGATGGGGGTCTTGAAATCGAAATCATAATAGAATCCGTTGTCTACGGCAGGGCCGATTGCCAACTGCACCGTCGGATAAATGTTTTTGACTGCCTGAGCGAGAATATGGGCGCAAGTGTGACGATACACCTTTTTGCCGTCTTCGTCGTTGAACGTGAGCACTTCAAAGTTGCAGTCCTTGTCAATGATAGTGTCCATGGAAGCGAGTTTTCCGTCGATACGACATACGATTGCCGCTCGTGCAAGTCCTTCGCTGATGTGCTTTGTCACGTCAAGCGCGCTCATCGCGCCGTCGAATGACATTTTGCTGCCGTCTTTCAATGTGAGTTGCATATTACCTCCGCGCAATCAACCCTACATAAGTTGTACGCGCAATATTATTTTTCCACTTTCGTGGTGATTGATATTATAGTATCGCAAAAGTCCGATGTCAATTATTTGCATTTATATAAAATACAAATTGCACAAAATAACCTTGCAAACTGCGCTTTCTAATATGCAAAAACAATGCCGTTACAAATGGTATACGAGATAAAAGCACAAAATGCAAGAGCGAAATTTATTGTCGGAGCTTAGGATGCAAAAGGCGTTGCGAGAGTGTCGCAACGCCTTTGAATTGTGGATTTTGATTGGTTAGAATATCGATTTTGCGATATTACTTACGCTTTGATGATGAACGAGAATTCGTGGAAACGGTTGGGCAGGATTTTGTAGCGTTTCTTGGTGCAGGCAAGAGCCGGGACGTCGCCGCCCACGCCGCGTTGCATGCCGTCGATAAACACTTCGACAACTCCGCCGTGAGCGAGTTCGTGCGCATGCTTTGCGTCGTCGAGTGCTTCCTGCGTGTAGTCGTGGACGCTAAACTCAAATGGTTTGTCTGTGGCAAGGAACGTAATGCCGTCTTCACCGCCCACTTTGAGCCATCTTGCTTCGCAGTGGTTGCCGTTTTCTTGCGGCACGAGATAGTCGTGTTCAAAGTCCTTGACGTTGCCTTTATACACGCCGAGAAGTTGAGAAGACTTGCGGTCGCAATAGTTTTCGTGCGGACCTTTTGCGTAGAACTCAACGTCATCGGTGGTTGCAAGTTGCATTCTAAAGCCGTATCTCGGCAAAGAATAGAGCGCGTTTTTGACCTTCATGCTGACTTTCAAGCCGTCTTCGCACATCTCGTATTTTGTCCTGAGCGCATACAATTGCGGCGAGCAAGACCAGTCTATCGTCACCGATTTGTCGGTGAGAATCATGTTGGACTTGACAAGGTTTGCGCTTGCGCGCTTGAAGAATTTCTTTCCGAATATGCTTTGCACAAAGGACGGAAGTTGCGGTGACGCGTCGTTGTCTATCAACGCTCTCCAGAAGTTTGTCATAATCGGATTTGCAAGTTTTTCGTCGCCTTTTATCGTCAAAGACGTGATACAACCGCTGTCTTTTGACACGACTGCGCGCAAATCACCGCTTTCGAGAATGATTTTGCCGTCTTCGTTGAACACGGTTTTGCCTTTGGCGATTTCGTGTTTCTTTTCGATAAAGCCCGTAAGGTCAAGTTGCTCGTATGCGATGACGTCGCCCTTTTCAAACACGTCGAAAGAGTCTTTGACAACCGCATAGCAGTTGACCGCGTATTCGTTGCCGTCTTTTGCGACAGCAAACGGCATTTTCACGCTACCCTTACTTTGCGGTGCGACTGCAGGCATATCGAGAGTTTTGCTCTCTTTCACGACTCCGTTTTCAAGCAAATCGAGTTTGAGTTCGAAGCGGTCGAGAGCCGTGAACATATACTCGTTTTCAATCTCTATATTTTCGCCTTTGAGCGTAAACCAAACGCTTTGATACACTTTGCACACTTCGTAGAACGCAGGGTTGGGGCTTCTGTCCGCTCTCACGATACCGTTGAAAGCAAAAGTTCCGTCGTTGGGTTTGTCCCCCCAGTCTCCGCCGTATGTGTATTCTATCGTGCCGTCTGCCCCCACTCTCTTGATTGCCTGATCGGCAAAGTCCCAAATATATCCGCCGCAAAGTCTGTCGTTGGCGCGGAAGTGCTTCCAGTAGTCTTCGAAGTTGCCGAGACTGTTGCCCATGCAGTGCGCGTATTCGCATTGAATAAACGGCTTATCCTTGTACATCTTGGGAGTGAGAAGATGTCCGAACGGTGCCCACAACGCCATTGAGTGAATGTGGCATTTGTTGTTTGCAATCTCTTCCATCTGCTCTTCCTTGGTGTACATCTCGCTCATTATGTCCGTCGTCTTGACGTATGCGTCCGGCTCGTAGTGAATGGGACGAGTCGTATCGAGTTCGAGAGCCGCCTTTTTCATAGCGGGGAACGTCTTTCCGTTGCCGCTTTCGTTGCCGAGAGACCAGAACAATATACACGCGTGGTTGCGATAGGTGCGCACCATGTTTCTCATACGCCAGCAAACCTGCTCCGTCCACGTCTTGTTCGAGCGCGGAACGCGAGTTGCGAGTCCGTGAGTTTCAAGGTTGTTTTCGCACATAACCATGATGCCGTACTTGTCGCAAAGCTCGTAAAAACCACGGCTGTTGGGATAGTGTGACGTACGAATGGAGTTGACGTTGTGCTTTTTGAGAAGCAAAATGTCTTTTTCGGTGTATTCTCTCGGGACGGCGTGACCGAAATCGGGATGGAATTCATGACGGTTTACACCGCGTATTTTGAGTTTTTTGCCGTTGAGTTTTATGTACGGTTGCTTGCCGTCGATTGACGGAACGATTTCCACCTTGCGGAAACCGAAGTCGATTTGGCGCATATCGTGGAAAACTTCAACGCCCTTTTCCGTTGACGTGAAAGTGAGTCTTAATTTGTAAAGATAGGGATCTTCACTGCTCCAAAGGTGCGGCGCGTCGATATTTTCGGTCATCTTGACGGAGATCGTCTCGCCTTCGTCGATTCCGAGCACGGCAAAATTGCCTTGTGCCACGACTTTGCCGTCTTTGTCGATAAGTTCAGCTTTCAGGTCCGCGTCGTTCAATTCGAGACCTTGCATACAATGCACGTCTGCGTCTATAAGAAGTTTTGCTTTTGAGAAATCGTCGTTGAATTCCGCTCTCGCAAAAACGTCGTCAATGCGCGCGGACGGCAGGAAAACGAGCGTAACGTCACGGAACAAGCCCGAAATGCGCCACATATCTTGGTCTTCGAGATAACTGCCCGTCGTATAGCGATAAACGACGATTTTCACTTCGTTTTCGCCCACTTTGACGTAGGGCGTGATGTCGTATTCCTGATAATCGAACGTGTCTTCGCTGTATCCTGCAAACGAGCCGTTGATATAAAGTTCCGCACCGCTGTTCGCCGCGAAATTTATGCGGATTTCTCCGTCGATTTTGTCAAGCAAGAAAGTCGTGCGATAGAGTCCGCAAGTGTTTTCGTTTTCGTTGATGTGCGGCTTGCCCGTGGTTGCAATCGGGTGCGGATAGCGGATGTTGGTATATATCGGCTTTCCGTAGCCTTTGAGTTGCCAGTTGGACGGCACTTCGATTTTGTCCCAGTCTTTCGGATTCAAATCGAGCATTGCCGCCGAGCCGAAATATTTGAAATCCCATTCTCCGTTGAGAAGACGAGTTTTCGCATTGCCGTCTTTGTCGAGCGGGAAACCTGCACCGTGCTTTTTGGCAACGTTCACGCAATATACTTTGGGGTCGTTGTAAAAGTTTTTCATGTTTTTTCTCCTGTCGTCAAGCGTATTTGTTCGTGGCGTTATTCTGCGTCGGGAACGTAAAGAATTCTGCGGCAGTTGGGACATTCTGCAAAGTCGCCGGGATTGCGGAGTTTCGCTTTCGTGTCGTTTGGCACTTCCATGCGGCAACGACCGCAAATTGCCGCTTCTTTGTCGTATTCAACGACGGCAGGCATTTTCTTTGCTCCGCGCAAAGCCATATATGCTTCCATCATCTTTGGCGGCACTTCGCCTTTGAGTGCGACGAGTTGTTTTTGAATTTCGACGACTTTTGGTTGCAACGTCTTCACGAGTGCGTCGTATTCCGCTTTTGCCGCTTTGTACGCTTCGTTTGCTTTCACGCCCTGATCCCACGTCTTCTTGTAGTTTTCGTTGACCTGATCGATTTTCGAAGCAGCGCCGTTCGCTTCCTTTTCGAGAGCGGCGATTTTGTCTGCGATTGCAGACACGTTTTTGATGTAATAATCCGCTTCCGTCTCGTCCTGAACGTCATCGAGAATGCCGTCGAATTCGTCGAGTTCTCCTTTGAGTGCGTCGATTTTGTCTTTCATCTGCGCAAAGCCCGCAAGCAATTCGCTTGCTTCTTGTTTGAGTTTGCCCACG
The DNA here is from genome assembly GCA_963656415.1 of bacterium. Classification (GTDB taxonomy): domain Bacteria; phylum Bacillota; class Clostridia; order Christensenellales; family CAG-917; genus CAG-475. The sequence continues at coordinate 18,732 of CAVKIG010000020.1, forward strand.
GTGTCGGTAGCGGCGTCGAGTTTTGCCTTTGCGCCTGCTAATTTTTGACGTTGTTCACTCTTTGCGACTTCGCTTTCGAGTGCCATAAGTTCAAGATCTGCTTTCTGATATTCGAGTATTTTGTCAAATTTCATGATATTCTCCTACTGCCGTAAAAGGACAGGTTTGTTTTGCTTTGATGATTTTCACTCCGAGCGGAGCGATGATGTTTTCAAACAGTTGTTCAACCGCGATTTCGCTATGATAGTGCGAAAATTCAACTATCGGGAAATCGTCGTTTTGCGACGCGACGTAAAGATGATGCTTGAAATCACCCGTCACGAAAACGTCCGCGACTTGCTTTGCGCACTCGTATGCGCTGTCTCCCGCTCCGCCGCCGCAAATGCACAACATGCTCTTAATTTTTTTGTTTGCGTCTCCCGTAAATTTTACGGTGTCGTCCGAAAGAACGCTTGCGACGTGTTTTGCAAACTCTCCGAGCGTGGTAGGCTTTACGTCGCACACGACGCCCACGCCGTTCGGATTGAGATTTTCTCCGCCGAGCATCTTTGCAACCGTCTGGCAAAGTCCGCCGTCGCACTCGTCGACGTTTGTGTGTGCGCTGTACACGGTGATTCCGTTTTCAAGCACTTTTTTGATTAGCGCGCCTTTCGCTTCGTCCGTGTTTATGCTCTTTATCGCCGCAAAAAAGAACGGATGATGCGTGACTATGAGATTGCAACCGTTTTCAATCGCTTCGGCAACGACTTCGAAAGTCAAATCGAGTGCCGTTACGACTCCCGTGCATTCTTCAGATAGGCTTCCTATCATAAGTCCCGGATTGTCCCACGGCTCTGCAAGCGTTTTGGGGGCAAACTCTTCGATTGCGTCCGTTATATTTTTGATTTTCATAATTTTTCCTAAATTCTGTCTCCGAGCGCACTCTTTATAAGGTCTATCTTGCCTTGAAGTTGCGCTTCGGGATTTTTTGATAGTATGTTTTCGAGCGAGCGAAGTTCCTTTTTCGCAAAATACTCGAAATTGTCGCTAGTCTTATAAAACGCGCCGAACGCCAACTGCATATCGTCAAGCGTGCTTTCGCCTTTTTTCGTCTTGATAAGCGTGTAGGTTTTCCCCGCACATTCGAGCATTTCGTCAAATACTATAGTGTGTTTCGACAAGACGATTTCTCTTCTCACTTTTTCGGGGTGAGTGTTTGGCGAAAGAATAAACGACGAAAACGTTTTGCCGTCTTCTCTTGCGCGTTGCATTATGCCGCTTATCACGTCTCCGCCCAAGCCTGCGATTATCACCGTGTCCACTTCTTCGCCGTCAACCGCGCCGAGTCCGTCGCAAAGGCGCGTCTGCATAACGTCGGCAACTCCGTTTTCAAAAGCGAGTTCTTTCGCTTTGTCGAGAGACGGTTTGCTTATGTCGGTGGCAATCACTTCGCTTGCCCTGTCGGTGCTGACGAGATAGTAGCCGAGTTTTCCGTGGTCACACCCGACGTCCGCAACCTTGCCGTAATCGACGAGATTCGCAATCGCGGTGAGCCTTTGGTCAAGTCGTATCGGCATCAGTCGAAATCTTTGAGTTTTTTAAGGCGGTTGGGATGACGGAGTTTTCTCAATGCCTTTGCTTCGATTTGACGAATACGTTCACGGGTTACGTTGAACTCTTTGCCGACTTCTTCGAGCGTTCTGGGGTGAGAATCGTCAAGGCCGTATCTCAGGCGAAGCACCTTTTCTTCACGCGGAGTGAGCGTGTTGAGCACCTGAATGAGTTGCTCTTTGAGCATATTGCTCTCTGCAACGTCACTCGGAGAAAGCGCGGTGTTGTCTTCGATGAAATCACCGAGATGACTGTCTTCTTCTTCACCGATAGGAGTTTCCAAAGACACGGGGTCTTGTGCGATTTTCTGAATCTCGCGCACTCTTTCCACCGAGCAACCGAGATACGCCGCAATCTCTTCCGCCGACGGTTCTCTGCCGAGTTTTTGCAAAAGTTGACGAGTGGCGCGCACTTGCTTGTTGATTGTTTCCACCATATGCACGGGGATACGAATGGTTCTTGCCTGATCCGCGATTGCACGGGTGATTGCCTGTCTTATCCACCACGTTGCGTAAGTGGAAAACTTGAAGCCTTTCGTATAATCGAATTTTTCAACCGCTTTCATCAAGCCGAGATTGCCTTCCTGAATAAGATCGAGAAATTGCATGCCCCTGCCGACGTAGCGTTTTGCGATGGAAACGACGAGTCTAAGGTTTGCTTCGCTCAAAATATGCTTGGCTTCTTCGTCGCCTTCTTCCATGCGTTTTGCAAGCTCTATCTCCTGATCTGCCGTCAAAAGCGGCACTTTACCTATATCTTTGAGATAGATTTTCACAGAGTCGTCGACGCTGCTGTCAATGAGATTGTCAAGCGAAATGTCGTCTTCTTCGGCGGTGTCTTCAACCTTGATGTTCTCTGCCTGCAATGCGTTGAACACCAACTCCATGTCTTCGGCAGTCGCGTTGAGATGTTCCAGTTTCGCCATTATGTCGTCTTCGCTGACCGAGCCTTTGCTCTTTCCCAAAGCGACGATTTTGTCAATCTCTTGTTTCAAAAGTTGTTCTCTGTCCACACTGTCCTCCTTAGTGAATCAAAGTTTATCTTCAATTTCTTTTGATTTCAATATTTTTTGCAATCTCGTGATTTCTCTCACGGTTGCTCGTTTTTCATTCTGGTCGGAAAGATCGTTGTACTTTTCCTTCAAATCGGCAAGACGGGAAGATATGCTCTCGTTTGCAAGCATGACAAGGCAATCGTTGTAGTAGTCCGCTTCTCTGTTGTGGTCGGAAAACTTCATATTGATTCCGAGCACGTTCTGAATTTCCTTGTCTTCATAGCCCATAGCGTCGTACATTCTGCTCACGTCCACCTTGCCTTGCGGTTGCGATTTTGCCCAATCGAGAAGCTTTCTGTGCGTATCGCACGCAAGCCATTCCGTTTTGATTTTGTTCAAATTCACACAGCCTGCACCGGTAATCACACAGTTCACTACAAATCTCGACGCACGCATGGTCTTTGCTTCTTTCTCTTCGGGATTTTCCTTGGGAATCTCCGCTTTTTTCACGCCGACCGTGCCGACTTCCTGCGACAGTGTCTCGACGCTCACGCCCGAAAGTTTTGCGACGACGCCCATATAAACTTCGCGTTCTGCGACGTTTTCGACGTCTTTTAACACTTTGAGAGCCTGCGACACGTATTTTGCCCTGCCGTTGACGCTGCCCAAATCGTTTGCGTCCGCGCAAAGTTTCAGCTTGTATTCCATAAGCGGAAGAGCCGCGCCGACGTATTTCATATATCCGTCCTGCCCTTCGCTTCTCACCACTTCGTCGGGGTCTTTGCCGTCCGGCAGCGAAACCACTCTCACGTTTTGCACGTATTTTGCAAGAATATCCGTATTTTTGACCGACGCTTTTCTGCCTGCGCCGTCACCGTCATAGCAAACGTAAACCGTGTCCGTCATTCTCGATATTTCTCTTGCCTGACCTTCGGTGAGTGCCGTTCCCATGCCGGCTATCGCGTTCTTTATCCCTGCCGCGCCAAGCGATATGACGTCCATATACCCTTCAACGAGAATGAGATTTTTGTACGCCGCACCGTTGAGTTTTTTGTCGCGCTTTATGAAATTTATGCCGTATATCGTGCGCCCCTTGTCAAACAAGGTGGTGTTGGTGGAGTTTTTGTATTTCGCAACGTCCTTTTCGCCGTGATATATGCGCCCACCGAATGCGATGACATTGCTCATGCCGTCCATGATAGGCACGATTATGCGGTTTGCAAATGCGTCGGACGGACGATCCACGTTGGCAATAAGCCCGCATTCGAGCAAATCGGCAAGATGATAGCCCTTTCTGCGCATATATCCGACCATAGACTCATAGTCAAGCGACAGCCCCAATCCGTAGCGTTTGCTCGTCTCGGCGTCTATTCCGCGATTGAGAAGATATTCCCTTGCATCCTTGCCCTTGACTTCGTCAATAAGGTTGTTGCGATAATACCTTGCAACGTCGCGCATGAGCTGTTTCAAAACGTCGCTATGTTCTTTCTTTTCGGTATATTTGGGGTCGAATTTGACTTCGGGAAGTTGCATGCCCACCTTGTCGGCAAGAAGTTTGACCGCGTCGTAAAAGCTGACGTTTTCCATCTCCATGACAAACTTCACCACGTCGCCGCTCGCTCCGCAACCGAAACAATGATACCAACCGTTGTTGACGCACATAGACGGCGTTTTTTCGTTGTGGAAAGGACAGCAACCGAAATATCGCCCGCCTTTTTTCTGCAAGGGGACGTATTGAGCGATGATCTCGACGATGTCGCATTTGTATTTGAGTTCTTCCATAAACTCGGGAGTGAAACCGCCTGCCATAAAGCCTTCCTTTATGTATTTAACTATAATTATATACGAGAAATAAATACTAAATTCCTAAAACAATCCGAAAAATCTTTCACAAATCCTCGAAAAACCAAAACGAGACCTGCATTTTTTTGCAAGTCTCGCGCATATTTATGCAACATATTCGTTCACGTCAACTGTTTCAATTGAATCGGCTTGTGCAACATAATCATTTGTAAAAAACATTGAAGCCGCAATCAAAGAAACAACAATCATTCCAAAAAGAATGAAAGCTAAAACTCGTCCGACTATTGTCGAACTACATCTTTTGTTCATTGTAGGAATCCTCCCAAAAATATAATTTTTTATTTAGATAATTCAACTGTTATAGCATTGATGAATTCAATTTTCAATCGAGTATAAACAAAATAATCCCCATTTATGTGAACATATGAATCAAATTTAAATCCACGACTACAGTCGCTGAATTCAACGCATTGCTTATTACCATCCAAATACGTATTTGATATTAAACTCTCACGTTTGTTTCCATTAAAAACATCAATTGTAATATCCGCACCAATCTGCGCACGTAATAGATAAAGTTTTAGAATTATGTCTTTAACGTTAGATGAAGTCATATATAAATACACAATATCTCCGGCTTCACCTTTTATATAAAAATATGGATAATCGTAATCGCTAAAAACAAATAGGCGAGAATCCACTTCACCGATTGTTAAATCAAGCGAAACGTCCAAATGTTTGTTAAAATTGTTTACGACAATATAATAGCAACGTTCTTTTTCATCCTGTTGGAAAAAGTACGTTCTGCTCTCCAATTCGTCAAGTTTATCGAAATTTTTGTCATATACAGTTATTTCTGTCGTATTATCTACATTATTGCCAAGATAATATTCTTCGTCAAAAAGATCAATCAGATATTTACCTGATTTTTTCGGAACATATTTTACGACAGAATCGTTTTCTCTACGAACATGCATAGTCGTTTCGACAACCTGTTGTGGCGCAATCGAACCTTTTATACTCTTTTGTGAACTGAGAATAACTATATCGTATTTTTCTTTTTTTGAAAAGTAAACGATTCTTTCGCTTATTTCAACTCCGTCAATCAAAAAAGTAGCGTTTTCATCATCTATAGTGACAACATAATCGCCACTGAATTTTGGAGTAAAATAAAACTCCGTTCTACCTTTGGACGACAAATCGACAGAAAACTCATAATTGGAAGAAACGATTTCAATCGGCGGTTCATCTGCACCGCTGTCATCACATGCGCTCAACGCAAAAAACAATATTGCAATCGTAATCGATAATGCGCAAAACACCAAAATAGTTCTATAATGTTTTTTGAATGAAAAAAGCACTTTCATATTATCCTCCGCTAGATCCATATTCATATTACAACGATTGAAAAAATTTTGCAACCAGATTTGTGAAAAAAGCAAATGAAATAAAAACGCACGCTTTGTGCGTGCGAAAAACATATTCGTATTGTTTTCAATACGATTTTACAAGCAAAAACGGCATAAAAACTTTATGCTCAAATTGCGGTATTGCCGATTGAAATGCGATTATTTGTTTTCTTCGATGTATTTCACAACGTCGCCCACAGTTTTGAGCGTGGCGAC
>CAVKIG010000021.1:0-22898 GCA_963656415.1 bacterium
GGTAACGAGCCATCGATGTCAAAAAGATTGCTTTTAATGATTGTACTGCTTGACCAATAACAAACACGTTGAAAAGGTGACGAGTTTTCGGATAAGGCTTCGCCTTCCAAAATTATTAATTATTAATTATTAATTATTAATTGGCTCAAGCCACCTTTGTAAAGGACAAAACTAAAATGAAATATATTGAGCCACTTGCAAAACTTATTGCGCAACTTTCAAAACTGCCGTCTGTCGGAGAGAAGACGGCGGCTCGTTATGCGTACGCTATTCTCAACTCTCCCGAAGAAGAAGTCAACGAACTTATAGACGCAATAAGAGAAGTCAAGCAAAACGTGCATTTTTGCAAAATTTGCGGCAACTACACCGAAAACGAAGTTTGCGACATTTGTGCCACAAGAAAACCCACCACTATATGTGTTGTCAAAGAGCCGAAAGACATTGTCGCTCTTGAAAAAGTCAAGGATTTCAAAGGCGTGTATCACGTTCTCGGCGGAGTGATTTCTCCAATGGAACATATCGGACCGAACGATATTCGCATCAAAGAACTTCTTGCTCGTCTCGACGGCGTCGAAGAAGTGATTCTTGCCACCAACCCCGACGTTGAAGGCGAAGCCACCGCAATGTACATCGCTCGTCTCATCAAGCCTATGGGCATCAAAGTCACCCGCATTGCACGCGGACTTCCCGAAGGCAGTGTGATAGAGTATGCGGATGAGAGTACTTTGTCGCGCGCGCTGTCTTCCCGCATCGAGTTATAAGCGCACTATTTGGCGAATAGCTGCGTCAGAGCCGCGCTACTAGGGGTTGCCGTTAGCGTGGCTTTTTTATTGCGGACGAATAACGTATTGCCGACGTTGAACGTATAACGCTATTGACATTTGATAAAAAAATATCTATAATAAAAATATAAAGTGTCTGCATGACACGAAAATATCTCAAAGGGAGAGTTTTATATGAAAATCACGTCTACTAAATGCGCGGCGGATTTCGAGACCGAGAAAACAAGCGGCACGGTATATTGTCCTTATTGCGGCTCGGAACAAACGATATCCGCGCCATCCGTTCAAAATGACGACGAGTTTTTCTCCGACGAGCATTTGAACGAACCTTATCAGCCTGTTCAACCCACGTACCAACCTGTTCAGCCGACCTATCATGCGTCCTTTGAAAGCGACGCGAAAGCAAACAAGGCAGTGAAGAACGTTTTTTCGTTTGCGATTTTGCTGTTGGTCTTCGGTCTGTTGAGATTTTTCACAGGTTTTCTCAACATCGGCGAATTGGCAGAACTCAACGAAGGTTTGGGCAGTGTCACAAATCAAGTCGCGTACAAGGCGTTGAAGGCGTACGTTTCGCTTTCTTATACGGAAATCGTCATGCACGTTGCGATAGTCGCTTGCGCTTCGGCAATCGTTGCGTTGACTGCAAAAGTCAGAAAGGCGAAATTCCCGATTGCAGACGAAAGCATTTTTGAAAGTTACAAAAAAGCGTTCATTGCATCTTGCGTTATGCTTGGTGTGCTCGTCGTTTATACGATAGTCGAAATTTGCGGCTTGTCGGTTTTGATTGAACTTCAAGGTTTGTACGGTGAAGACGTGTTTTCAGCAGGAACGTGGGCAGGAAGTTTCGTGTGGACGTTGCTCCTTCTCGCGAGCGGAGTCGTGTGTTTGGTAAGTTCGCTCAAATTGTCGAAAAAACAAAATTGAACCAAACAGATGTCGTAAAAATCATCGTTTAAGTTTTTATAAGAATTGAAAAACGCCGTTTGAAAGTGGCGTTTTTTCGTTGTGATTTTCGTTGTCGATTGAGTTGTTTTGTTTTCGTCCGTGTTTCGTTTTTATAAACGCACAGATTAGCCAAGCACGCTTGCGATGAATCTGTCAAACGCTTCCTGACCTTTTTCGTCGTTCTTGAAGACCGCCGTCGTGTCGAGAATTTGTTCGCATGCGTTGTCGATATAATCGGTGATGACACCGGACGCTTTTCCTTCCGACATATTCGTGCCGTTGTCAACGACAAGTTGCGTTATCATACCGAGATGCTTGTGAAGCGGATGATTTTCTTCGGCGATTGCTTTGAAGTCGAGTTCGCTTTTGCCCGTGAGCAAGTCGCGTATCATTTCACATTCTTTTGCGAGTCTGCCGGGGAGAATAAACAAACCCATAACTTCGATTATGCCGATAGATTCCTGCTTGATGTTGTGAAGTTCTTGTGCGGGGTGGAAGATGCCGAACGGGTGTTGTTCGTCTGTGCGGTTGTTGCGCAAGATTAGATTGAATTGATATTCGCCGTCCGAGTTTATCGAAGCAATCGGCGTGATTGCGTTGTGCTGAACGCTTTCGCCGTCCTTTTGCGTTGCGCAAAGAACGTTTACGCTCTCATCCGAGTACGTATCCCATGCGCGGCGGAATCTGTTTGCAACTTCGAGCGCGTGTTCGCGGTTTTTGCTTTCGATTCTCACGATTGAGTTGTACCAGTCGACGACGGATACGTTCACGTCGCAGAAATCGTCAACTCTGAAATATCTGCGAGCGGGGCGAGAGAACACCGGAAGCACTTTTTTGCCGCCTTGATAGTGGTCGTGCGCAAGGATAGAACCGCCAACGATAGGTAATGCCGCGTTTGAACCGATAAAATAGTGGGGGAACAAATCGACAAAGTCGAGCATGCGCTTCAGCGTCGCGTCGCTCACGCACATCGGGCGATGTTCTTTGCAAACCGCAATGACGTGCTGCTCGAAATAACTGTACGGAGAGAATTGCATAAACCAACTTTCGCCGTCAAGTTCAAAAGGTATCGTGCGAATGGTTTGTCTTGCCGCCATAGCCGCATTGCCTGCAAAGCCGAGATTCTCGGCGCAGAGCGCGCATTTGGGATAGCCGGTTTTGGCTTCTTTTGCAAGGCGCACCTGTTCGGGCGTTTTTTCGGGCTTTGAAAGGTTGATTGTAACGATTATATCACCGCGCGGCGCGTCGTGTTTCCATATAATATTTTTGTCAAAATCTTTTTGACGCAAATACAGACTATCGATGCCGAGACGGTGCAGATAGTCGCACGCTTTGTCCACGCCTTCGTAACTTGCGATGTCGTCAAACGTTTCAATGACTTTGCTCGGTGCGGGCATGCAGTATCCGATGAGTTTCGTCTCAAAAAGCAATCTTTCGTTTTCTTCGATGAGTTTTTTTCTCACTGCGTATGCGGAAAGTGATTCGACCACGTCGTAAATATCTCCGACAATTATATCGGGGTATTCGCCGGGTTGCTGAATTTTAAGAGCGTCGAGAAGTTGGTTCTGAGCGTAAAAATAATCCGCATCGTCAAGGAATAAATGCTCTGTTGCGTATTTGAGCAGTTTTGCCACGTTTTGCTTTGCTAGTTCGTCATAAGAAATTCTCGGTGACATATAACATCTCCCAAATGGATAAAAATTTTTACTGAAAAATATTGTAACACGCTTCTTTTTGCAATGCAAGTTTTTAGTTTGTATTTGCTTTGGGAACTTGCAAATGTCTTGCAAAAATCGTATTGGTGTGATACAATATAGCATAATTATGCTATGTAGGAGCAGAAACGGATTATGGCAATCGATTTTTTGACCAACGAAAAGTTTGAAAAAGCATGCGAAGACGTGTTTCACGCCTGCAAAAACGAGGAAATTGCTCGTTTTGAAGAACTTATCGGAATGCACAAATCCACGTTCAACACCGAAGACGTGGAGTTTTTCTCGTCCCCGGGACGTATAGAAATCGTTGGTAATCACACCGATCACAACGGCGGAAAAGTGCTTTGCGCCGCAATAAATTTCGACACTTTGGCAAGCGTATCCAAACGCACTGACGGAATAATCGAAGTCAAATCGAAAGGTTATCCGATGTTGAGAGTCGACGTCGAGCATCCCGATTTTGCGGTGAGCGAAATAGGCACGTCTCTCGCGCTGATAAAAGGCGTCGTCGATTATTTCAAACGCTCGGGTAAGAAAGTCGGCGGATTTTCCGCTTGCATGACGTCAAACGTGCCGAAAGGTTCGGGCGTTTCGTCGTCCAGTTCTTTTGAACTTGCGATTGCCGAAATTCTCAACGTTTTCTACAACGATTCTTCGCTCGACCCCGTGTTTAAGGCAAAAGCGTCTCAATATGCCGAGAATACGTTTTTCGGAAAACCGTGCGGACTTATGGATCAAAGCGCGATTGCTCTCGGCGGCGTTGACTTCATCGATTTTGCAAGTTTTGACGAACCGATAATCGAAAAAGCGCACTGGAACTTCGACGACCTTGACATATACGTCATCGCAACGGGCGGAGACCACAGCGACCTTACCGACGACTATGCGGCCATTCCGCAGGAAATGAAAGAAGTTGCAAGTCTTTTCGGCGCAAAACTTCTTCACGAAATCCCGAGAGACAAGTGGGAGCGTGACAAGAACAACATCGTGGGAAAAGTCAGCGAAAGAGCCTATCTTCGCGCAGAACACTTCTTTGAAGAGAACGCGCGCGTAGAAAATGCGCTTAAAGCGGTTAAGGGCGGAAACGAAGACGAATTTTTGAGTATCGTCAACGAGTCGGGACTCAGTTCGAGATACAAACTGCAAAACACCTATTCTCCTGCAAGCAGAAATCACAATCTCGAAAACGCGCTCGACAGAGTGGTGAAGATAGAAGGCGTGGTTGCCTCAAGAGTGCACGGCGGCGGATTTGCGGGCACGATACTCGTCTTTGCAAAGAAGAGCGAGACGGGCGTTGACAACGCGCTTGAAATTATGTTCGGCACGGAAAACGTGTTCAAACTCGCAATACGCGACAGCGGCGCGACAAAACTCGATTTATAAGGCGGAGTACTATGTTTGATTTTATTCTCGCAACGGCTGAAAATCCGAGAGAAGCCTTCCGTATCGGCAGTCTGAGTGTCGAATGGTACGGCTTGATCATCGTCATAGGCATGATTATCGGCTTGCTTTACGCTTGTTGGCAATCAAAGAAAATCGGTATAACCGCAGACGATACGGTGGAATTGTTCCTTTGGCTCATTCCTCTTGCGATAGTGTTTGCGCGTCTTTTGTACGTTCTTCCGAGATTCGACGAATATTTCGGAGACAACGGACTTGAAGGCTGGGACAAATTCGTTAATATCATAGCGATATGGAAAGGCGGTATCACCATAATAGGCGGTCTCGTCGGCGGTCTGCTCGGCGCGGTGTTTTTCTCGCTCAGGCATAAAAAACAAACGAATTTTCTTAACGTCGTCGATTTGGTCGTAGTCCCCGTATTTCTCGGACAAATCATCGGAAGATGGGGCAACTTCGTCAATCAGGAAGCGTTCGGCTTGCCAATAACGAACAAGGCGTTGCAATTCTTCCCGTTCGGCGTATATATTACCGATCCGAGCGGCGTCAGCGGAGACTTCAAGTCAATCGTTGACAAACATATCGCGGCAGGCGGCGGCGGAAACTGGTTCTGCGCAACGTTTTTCTACGAAGGCGTATGGAACGCAATAGGCGTTGCCATATCCGTTGCGCTTTGGAGAAAGGATTATCAAAAGAAGTATCCGGGCATACTTATGATATTCTACCTTTTCTGGTATTGCATAGGCAGATTCTGGCTTGAATTTTTGCGTATGGACGCAGTGCCTATCACGAAGACCGCGTGTCTTATCGTTGCGATTCTCGCGCTTGCCATCGGCATCGTGTACGTCATTGCCCGCAACAGTAAACTTGCCTATTCACGCTTGCGTGCGCTCGAAAACGGCGGCAACGTCAACGGTGCGTACGTCACGGAATACGAAATCGCCAACTATAAACGTATAGGCAAGATTTTTGAAGCGGCAAACAAGCAATCGGACAAGGCAGGAGACAAAATTGCCGCGTTCTTTGCAACTCTCACGCTCAAAATATGCTACGTGAGAAAGGACGAAAAAGAGTATTTGCCCATTGACGAATCGCTCGTTAACGTCGTGCCGAAAGGATACAAAAAGCGTCTGAAAAACATCGAAAAGACGGCAACTTATCAAATATAATGCAAAGGCGGTTTTTCCGCTAATATACAAATACGATATGCGACTTGCTCGCAGGAGAAATCATGGAACAAAATTATGTTACCGAACGTGTAAAAACCAACAATCTCACTCTTCTCACCGACCTTTATCAACTCACGATGATGAACGGTTATCACCTTTGCGGACTCGATAAAACAAGAGCCGTGTTCGACGTGTTTTATCGCGGTGCGGGCGGTTATTCGTACGCTATTGCCGCAGGACTCGAACAGGCGATAGATTATATCCGCAATCTTCATTTCGACGATAGCGATATACAATATCTCCGCTCTCTCGGAATATTCGGTGAAGAGTTTCTCTCGGCACTTAAAGATTTCAGTTTTTCGGGAGATATAAAGGCCGTCCCGGAAGGAACTATGGTGTTTCCTTACGAGCCGATACTCACCGTATCCGCGCCGCTTTGGGAAGCACAACTCGTCGAAACCGCGCTTCTTACGTTCATCAATCACCAGACGTTGATCGCCACGAAAGCGGCAAGACTTAAAGAATGCACCAAGAATAAAATCAGCGAATTCGGACTTCGCAGAGCGCAGGGCGCGGACGCAGGCATATACGGCGCAAGAGCCGCTTGCATAGGCGGTTGCCGCACCACGTCGAACGTCGTCGCCGGAAAACTGTTCGGAATTCCCGTGACGGGTACACACTCGCACAGTTGGGTCATGTCGTTTGACAGCGAACTCGAAGCGTTTGAAAAATACGCAGAAATTTATCCCGACAATTGCTTGCTTCTCGTTGACACTTACGACACGCTCAAGAGCGGTGTTCCGAACGCCATAAAAGTGTTTGACGAACTCAAAGCCAAAGGTCATAAGCCCGTCGGCATTCGTCTCGACAGCGGCGACCTTGCGTATCTCAGCCGCAAAGCGCGCGTTATGCTTGACGAAGCAGGGCATAAGGATTGCCTTATCTTTGCGACAAACGACCTTGACGAAGACATATTGCTCGCACTTAACACGCAGGATGCAAAAATCGACGTGTACGGCATAGGCACGAAACTTATCACAAGCTACAACAACGCGTCTTTGGGTGGCGTATATAAACTCTGCGCACTCGAAGAGAACGGAAAACTCGTGCCGAAAATCAAAGTGTCCAACAGCCACGAAAAGACCACGAACCCGGGAGTTAAAAAAATCGTTCGTATTTTCAAGGACGGCATGGCGCAGGCTGACCTTATTTGCCTTGAAGACGAGACTTTTGACACGTCGAAGCCGCTCACGATTTTCCACCCCGAGCAAACTTGGAAGAAGACCACTTTCACCGACTACGAAATCAAGGAACTCATGGTGCCCGTTTTCAAGGACGGAAAACTCGTTTACGACAAGCCGTCGCTCAAACAAATCTGCGACAACGAAGACGAAAACATAAAAGAGTTTTTCCCCGAATACCGCAGAGTTATCAACACGCAGGAATACAAAGTCGACTTGTCTCAAAACCTTTGGAATCTCAAGACCGAACTTCTTAACAAGGCACACGGTCAGGATTGATTTTCGCCTAAAAACGATAGCGAATTTCACGTGATTTTTCGTTATTTTTACATTGAAAAATCACTGATTTTCACGGCATTTTCATTGCGAATTTTTATCTGAAAATCATAGTCGCATCCGCAAAAGTCGGGTGCGATTTTCATATGCGAATTTGCACATTTTTTATTGTATTTAGCACTTTTTCAAGAATGAGAAAACGGGAATTTTAACAACTCTTCGCGAGCATTTTTTTGCGGCTTAGAAGCGTCGGTTTTTATGCGTTATAAGCGTGGGACGAGATTTGATATTTTCAACGCAATTTGCAAAACGATAAGTTGAAGCGTCAAATCTATGACTTTAAGTTGCGTTTTTGCGCAAAATAAGACAAAATCCGACAAAGTATAATCTTGTTTGTGCGCGACTTCCAAGTTATTATTTTTTTAGAAAAAACGGCATGGAGACAGGCTTATGAAAAAGAAAAAAATCACGAGATTTCCCGTTGGCAGAAAAGGCTACGACATCGACGCCGTCGAGAGTTATATCGCGCTTGAAGAAAGCAAGAGTGAAGAGACCGAAATGGCGCTTCGCGACCGCATAAAACAACTCGGTGAAGAGTGCGAGTCGTTAAAGGTGCAAAACGAAGAATTGAAAGGCAGAGAAGAACAGATAAAACTGTGTCTTGTCACCGCCACCGAAAATGCAAACAAACTCACCGACGACGTTAAAGCGAGATACCGCGCCGAACTTGAAAGGTTGCGTTTATTCCGTGCGAAATGGACGGGAGCGTACGAGCAGATGAAAGATAGGTATCACTTCGACAAGGATGCGCTTAACGTCGAAAGCGTGGCAGTGTCCGTCGAAATCGAACTCAAAAAATTTCTTATGCAAGATTTTTCGCTCAATAAATGCGCAAGCGAAGACGAAATGGAAGCGCATTTCAGAAAGGAAGTCGAAAGACTCACCGCAAAACAAACCACTATGCCGAAAGTCGAAAAAGACAATTTGTCGTCGGAAGATTCGGGGCTTAAAGAACTTATGCAGAAGACGAGAGAGAAAAAAGGACGTGACGAGAAGAATTCCGCTGCGTTTTCTCTCGACGAAGCACTCAATCCCGAGTTATCTCTTGACGAAAACTATCGCGCGCTATGGGGCGAAAAGTGAAAAAATCGGCGTGAAACTATCGGACAGTATACTTATCGTGTCGTTATATTAAAAAATATCAAAAAAATATATGGCAAATTGTATGAAAACTTTTATCTCCGAAACGCCACTGTTTAGTGGCATTCGGGGATATTTTCCAAATTTTGCGCCTCATAAAAAAGCGCGTTTTGTTAAAATCGGAAAAGAAAATTTGAGAATGGGCATTGTTTTTTTTGTCGAAATATGTTAGCATAATTTGAGAGTTAAGACGCACGCTCGTGCATACACTATAGTAGTTATAGTTGAAATGTAGCAAATGCGCCGCTCAGAGAGAAGACATTGTCGAAAAAGGGGGTCGTAATGATCTACGACGTGCAAAAAGCCAGTGTTACGAAGAGATTCGCAGCGTTTCTTCTTGACATCATTCTCATTGCTTGCTTGGCAGTGGGATTTATGGCTCTTATTGCAGTTATTTGCGATTACGACGGACATTACGACAAATACAAGAATTCGGTTGAAACCGTTCAGGACGCAGTTATCGAAAAGTATAAAACGGTTTTCGGAATCGATTTGGCTATTTCGGAAGACGATTATAACAATCTTACCGAAGAAGAGAAAAAACAATTTAAGGAGTATTCACTTTCTGCAAGCGAAGACATAAACGCGCTCTTGCTCGGAAATGAGAAATACGACGACGTATTCGCTGAAATAAAAGGCATCGTAATTAAAAATTTCGAAACAGAAAACGATCTTACGTACGACATTCCTGAAGAAGATTATAACGCATTAGACGAAGGAACCAGAAAAAAATACGATAGCATAAACGGCAGAATCGATTCAATCGGCAATGCATATAAAGTCTACACCAAAGAATCTCCTTTGGTTTTGTCTTTCACCCTTATGATAACAACAATCGGAATTTTCCTTTCCGTGTTCGTATTGGAATTTGTTTTCCCGCTATTTTTCAAAAATGGTCAAACTATAGGCAAGAAGGTCTTCAGCATAGCCGTAATGCATACAAACGGCGTACGTGTGAGACCTTTTTCTATGTTCGTTCGCTCGATATTGGGCATGTACGTTTTTGAAATTATGGTGCCGGTGCTCGTGGGAATAATGATATTTTTCAACATTCTCAATCTCATTATCGGTATATGTGTTCTTGTTGCGATAGTCATTTTGCAAATGGCCGTGTACATTGCAACGAGAAACACTTCCAAATCGTTTTTGCATGATCTTATGGCAAGAACGGTCGTCGTAGATTTGTCAAGCCAGATGATTTTCGACAGTGAAGAAGAGCGAATTGAGTTTGTCAAGGCAGAACAGAGAGAACTCGCGGAACGCGATGCATACAGAGAAGGAAAGAAGTTTGATTTCTACAACAGTTCGCTCAACGAACGCCACGGCAGAAAGATAGTTGACGAAAACGGTAAAGAAATAGTTTACGACGACGAAAAGAAGTCGAATGAAGAGACAGGAACAAACGAAGGCGTAGACACTGTGCCAAGCGATACGAGCACCGCTTCGGAAGAAAACGCTTCGACACCTGAAAAGAAACACGGAAAAAACAAGAAAAAGTAAGAAGGCGACGGTCTTGAACCATGTGAAAGTATGCTCGGGCGTGCGGTGATTTGGTTTAAGAAAGTATAAAGTAAATATCTATATAAAGGAAATATGGGATTATGAAAGTTGTATTAGAAAATTTGACAAAAATTTTCCAAAGTCGACATGAGAAGGGCAAAGAAGTCGTTGCTGTCAACAATTTCACCTTCACGATACCCGACGGAAAATTGGTCGGACTTCTCGGTCCGTCCGGTTGCGGCAAGAGCACAACGCTCTATATGATTTGCGGTTTGCAAAAACCGTCGGGCGGAAAGATTTTCTTCGGTGACGATGACGTTACCGCTCTTGCGCCGGAAAACCGCGGAGTCGGACTCGTGTTCCAAATCTACGCACTTTATCCGCACATGACGGTCAAGCAAAACATTTTGTTCCCCCTTCAAAACTTGAAAGGCGAAGACAAACTCTCAAAAGAAGACATGCTCAAGAGAGCGTACGATGCGGCGAAACTCGTGCAAATCGACGAACTCATGGATCGCAAACCGAGCGAACTTTCGGGCGGTCAACAACAACGTGTCGCAATCGCTCGCGCGCTTGTTAAGATGCCCCGCGTTCTTCTTCTCGACGAACCGCTTTCAAACCTTGACGCGCGTTTGAGACTTCAAACTCGTGAAGAAATCAGACGTATACAAAGAGAGACCAACATCACAACGGTGTTTGTTACTCATGACCAAGAAGAAGCGATGAGCATCTCTGACATGATCGTGGTTATGAAACTCGGCGTCGTGCAACAAATCGGCAAGCCGCAAGACGTGTATGACAGCCCTGCAAACTTGTTTGTCGCAAAATTCCTCGGTACACCGCCTATCAACGTTTTCGAAGGTGAAGTGAAAGACGGCAAAGTATATATAGGAGACGACGCGGTTCTCGACGTTCCCGGAATTGAAGACGAAGACGTTTATGTCGGAATTCGTCCGGAAGGTTTCATTCTCAACGAAAAAGGCGCACTCGGTTGCAAACTCAAGAGCGTTGAAGTTATGGGACGCGACGTCAGCATCGTTTCGGAAAACGAGCATGCTCTCAGCCCGATTATCCGCTCGATTATCGACGCAACGACAGTCGTTGACAAAGACAAGGAAGAAGTCCGCTTTGACGTCAAACCGAATAAAATCTTTATCTTCTCGAGAAAGAGAATCGATTGGACCATGGCAAACGAACCGGCAACCGTTTACGATTGGAGTAAGATGCGTCAGACTCTCAGCGTAGAAAGCGAAGGAAAGACGATTGACTTCGGTACGCTCAAGACACCGGAAATCGCACAAAAAGAAGCGACGACGGCAGAGAAGAAAGCAAAACAACCAAAATTCTGGAAGAGTTTCGTCAAATCTCTCCAAAACAAGTTTGACAAACTCATCAAACTTTGCACGCCTAAAGCGAAACCAGTCGAACTTGCATTCGATACGCCATATCTTTGCGTGACAGGCTGTGACGACAAGGGTGCGCCCATCTATTTCGCAGGCGTTGAAGACGGAAAACTCGTTACGACTTCCGATATAAACGAAGCTCTCAACGTGTTTGCGGAACAATCCGAAAACGGAATCGTTGCATACGTTATGATCGGTGATGAAAAGTTCTATCCGTCATTCACCGTTAATAATGCGGCAAAAGACGAACAAAGAATTTTCCTTAGCGACGAAGAAAAGGAAAAATGCTTCGAATATATGCAACAAGACAACGCAGTCGAGACCGAACCGACAGTACAAGACGGAGAAGTTAGTGCTGAAAGCGTCGAAGATACTATAGCGGAAATTGCAGAATCCAGCGAAGAAGCCGTTACAGAAAAAGTAGTCGAAGAAGAAGTCAAAGAAGAATTGAATCAAAACGACAGCGAGGTAAAGTAATATGGTAGATTCCAAACATCAATGGAAGGCGTGGCTGTATCTGTTGCCGGCACTGGTGTTGCTTGCAATATTTACGGTTTGGCCTATTATAAATACCATAAGGTTGTCTTTCCTTGAAGGTTACAGCATCCAAAAAGAACTTGGCGGTGCGGTGTTTTCTTTCGGCCTTGGCAACTTTGAAAAGGTCGTTCAATACAGAGATTTTTTGACGTGTCTGAAGAATACGATTTTGCTTTGCGTACTTACCGTTCCTATTTCGACGATATTGGCATTGCTTATAGCAGTCGTGCTCAATTCGATCGGACCGTTAAAGAGATTGCTCCAGACCATCTATTTCTTGCCGTACGTCACCAACTCGATCGCAATCGGTATGGTTTTTGCGACAATGTTCAAGATGATCGGAAACATCGGTGTTGAAAACGAGTACATACAAACGGCAGGTATAATAAACAACATAATTATGGCGTTTGGCGGTCAACCCGTAAACTGGATGAATACCGGATCTACATATTGGGCAAACATGACCGTTATGGTCGTATACATTGTGTGGAATGCACTTCCGTTTAAGATTCTCATTTTGCTCGGCGGACTTCAAAGCGTCAACAAACAATATTACGACGCTGCGAAAGTTGACGGAACTCCGAAGTGGAGAGTAACTACGCGTATAACGGTCCCGCTTCTTTCACCGATGATTGCGTACGTCGTCATCACGGGCTTTATCGGCGGTTTTAAGGAATATACGAGCATAGTGGGTATTTTCGGCGAAACTATGGGCCCGCCGGATGATCCCGGCAGACTTAATACTATGGTCGGCTTTATTTACGACCAAATGGGTAAATATAATCAGGGCAGAGCAAGTGCTGCGGCACTAATTTTGTTCGCAATCATTTTGGCTGTTACACTTGTCAATTTGTACGTGAGCAAGAAGAAAGTCCATTATTGAGAGGTGCGTTATGACAAACGAAGTTATGCATAATATGAACGTAAAAAACGTGACCGTCAAACAAAAGGCTTTCGGTATTATCGGAACGTTCTTCCGCTATTTGTTTCTGATTTTGATTGCAGTTGCCGTCCTGTTTCCGTTTTACTGGATGATTATCTCGTCGTTGAAAACGGTGACGGAATATTCGGACCCTGTTCCGACATTCTGGCCGAAACAAGTTTTGTGGAGCAACTACGTCCAAGCGTTTTCAGTCGGTAATTTGGGAACTCTGTTCAAAAATACGGTTATCGTCGGGTTGGTTTCGACCGTATTGTCACTTGTGATAACGGTTTTGGCGGCCTTCGCATTTGCCAGACTTGAATTCAAAGGCAAAAACATTTTGTTTGCCGGATTGCTTGCAACTATGATGATTCCTGGCGAAATGTTCACGATTTCGAACTACGTTACCGTCGTTAAATTCGGTTGGCTCAACACGTATACGGCGCTTATCGTTCCGTTCCTAGTCAGTGTGTTCTATATCTACTTGTTGCGACAAAACTTCATGCAGATCCCCAACGAGTTGTATCTTGCGGCAAAAGTTGACGGCACGAGCAACTTGAAGTATTTGTGGAAGGTTATGATTCCGCTTGCGCTCCCCACGCTCATTTCGATCACGATATTGAAGATGATGGGCGCGTGGAACTCGTATATTTGGCCGAGACTCGTTGCAAACGGCTTGGATCACCAACTCGTTTCAAACGGTTTGCGAAATGCTTTCACGGACGCTTCGTCCGGACAAACGAACTACCCGGTGCAAATGGCGGCTGTCGTTATCGTTTCAGCACCGTTATTCTTGGTGTTCGTATTCCTTCGTAAGTATATTATGAAGGGCGTGTCAAGAAGCGGTATCAAAGGTTGATTCTATGCCGAAAGGCTTGAATAAAAAAAATATAAATTTTATACAAGGAGTTGAACTATGAAAAAGGTCACAGCAATCGTTATGTTGCTCGTCATCGTAATAGCGTCTCTTACAGCATTTGTGGCGTGCGATAAAAATTCGTCACTCGGCTCTGATTTTACAGTGCCGGAAGGAGGCTACGACGGAAGTGCGGTTACGATTAAGTTCTACCACACGATGGGACAAAGTCTTAGAAAAATTCTCGATAACCATATCGTCAAATTTAATGAGATTTACCCGAATATCACAATAAAAGCGGAGCAAGTCGGCGGATACGATGAAGTTTTGAACCAAATCAACACCGAACTTGCAGGTGGCAGTGAAAACGCACCGAACCTTGCATACTGCTATTCCGACCACGTTGCAGTTTACAATCTGTCAAAATCCGTTATCAAACTTGACGCTCTTGCAGACAGCAACATCACCAACAGTGACGGATCTTTGGTAGGATTCTCGCAAGATGAAAAGGACAACTTCATCGAGCATTTCTACAATGAAGGCAAACAATTCGGTGACGGCGCAACTTATCAATTGCCCCTTTCAAGATCCACCGAAGTGCTTTATTACAACAAAGATTTCTTTGATAAAAACAATTTGACACCGCCCACCACTTGGGATGAGATGGAAGTGCTTTGTGCAAAAATCAAAGAACTCGACAGCGAATCAACTCCTTTGGGTTATGACTCCGAAGCAAACTGGTTCATCACTATGGCAGAACAAAGCGGTTCCGGTTACACCACGCTTGAAGGTGACGACAACTTCACGTTTGTCAACGACACCAACAAAGCGTTTGTTAAAAAACTTCGTGAATGGCGTCAAAAAGGTTACGTCGTAACCAAATCTCTCAACAGCAACACCTACACTTCCGACTTGTTCAAAATCGGTGAAGTGAAAGGCAAATTGAAAACTTATATGTGCATCGGTTCATCCGGTGGCGCAACTTATCAACGTCCTGCAAAAGAAGCCGGCAAGTATTTGTTTGACGTAGGTATTTCTCCGCTTCCGCAAATTGATCCGTCCAACCCCAAGGCAATGTCTCAAGGACCGAGTCTCTGCATCTTCAATAAGAAGAATCCGCAAGAAGTTTTGGCAACTTGGTTGTTTGCGAAATACCTTACCACTAATTTGGAATTCCAATCAGACTTTGCAATGGAATCCGGTTATATTCCCGTAATCAAATCCGTCAACGACGATCCGATTTACAAAGCTTGGCTTGAAAAATATAACGGTGGGGACTTCCTTACGGCTTACGGAGCAAAGATGTGCACGGAAAATCAAAACGCATGCTTCACGTCTCCTGCATTCAACGGATCTTCGTCTGCACGTGAACAAGTCGGTTTGTTGCTTGCAAAATGCATGTCTTCCGATACGACGGACGTTAACGCGCTCATCAACTCGGCATTCAAAGATGCCTATGACAAATGCATTTACGACCAACAATAAGTCGTAAATCGATTCAGACCGCGAAAAGCGGAAATTTGACTGAAAAAATCAAGGAAAAGTCAATATGAAAAACAAAACTAGATTTCTATTGATTCTTGCAATCTCCGTCGTTATGATTCTCTCGTGCGCACTCGTTGCGTGCGGAGAGAAGCCCGGTGGCGCAGATGAAGAAACTCCGTTTGTGGATTACGTATCGCAGTTGAAACTCGATATGAATTCAGAAACGAATAAGATGGTGGTCACGGTCAAGACGTACGTTGACGGTGATACGACGCACTTCAACGATCCCAACAACGAGATCAGCGACACTGGCACTATCAAAGCAAGATATATTGCAATCAACACGCCCGAATCTACGGGCAGAATCGAAGAATACGGCAAAAAGGCATCCAGATTTACAAGAGAAAAACTTGAAAGCGCAAGCAGCATCATGATTGAAAGCAATGATGAAAACTGGAATGCAGACTCCACCGGTTCAAGATATTTGCTTTGGATTTGGTACAAGACGAGTGAAGACGCCGAATGGCGCAATCTCAACGTCGAAATTTTGCAAAACGGACTTGCGCTTGCTTCCAACACGGGTGGCAACAGATACGGCGAAATCGCCAACAATGCGTTGCAGCAAGCAAGAGAAAAGAAAATCAATATGTATTCCGGCATCAAAGACACTGAAGTGTATTCCGGAGATGCTATTGCCGTCACGCTCAAAGAGTTGAGAACCAACTTGAATGTTTACGAAAGAGACGACGAAAACAGTTATTACAACAAGAAAGTTTCGTTTGACGGCGTCATTGTCAAAGACAACGGCAATCGTTCCATTTACGTTGAGAGTTTGGAAGTTGACGAATTGACAGGTTTGC
Source organism: bacterium (assembly GCA_963656415.1). Classification (GTDB taxonomy): domain Bacteria; phylum Bacillota; class Clostridia; order Christensenellales; family CAG-917; genus CAG-475. The sequence goes on from CAVKIG010000021.1 coordinate 16,290, forward strand.
ACTACGGCATGACGTGTTTCTACGGTTTTGACCAAAACTCTTGGGCACTTGAAGTGTTGTCAGTGGGCAATTACGTGCGTATAGTAGGTTCTGTGCAATATTATGAGACAGGCAACACCTATCAGATTGCAGACATGACTTACGTCGTCAGAAACCCGGACGATCCGTCCAGCATCAAGCAACTTGACAACGAGAAACACGAACCTGCGTATCAAACGATCGACGTTAAGAAGCTCAATGACGGCACGACTGTCCCCATCGAAATCGAAACGGATGATGAAATTGTCGTCAAGAACGTGAAGTACGGAGAGTTGGTTATGGACACATCGGTTAAACTTGAAGGTTTGACCGTTACGAAAGTGTACACGACCGCGACCGGCGACAGCAAGGGTGCATTGACGTTGACTTGCCGAACCAAAGACGGAGTTACGATCACCGTTCGCACCAACGTGTTGCGCAACGGCACCTCGATAGTCACAGCTGACGAATTCGAAGGCAAGACGATCAACGTTGAAGGCGTAATCAACTATTACAACGGCAAGTATCAGATCGGCGTGTTCTCATACTCGTCAATCATCATTGTCAAATGACAAGAGTTCCTATCGCACCGAGATTGACTCGGTGCGGTGGGGCAACAATAGTATAACGGTTGCGTAAATACGCACCTTATATAACAAAAACATTATTATAAAGGAGAATCAAAATGAAAAAGGCTTTTAATTTCAGAAGTGTGCTCGTCTGTGTGCTTGTGCTGATTATGTGCCTTACGGCTTTCGTTGCTTGCGACAAAAACAAACAACCTGATTTGTCCGGCCTCGAAAACGCAAAGAGCCAAATGTATCAAACGTACAAGAAACTGGACAACAGCATCCAGACTTCTGACTTTTATCTAGTCAAAGCGGTTGTCGTCGGAGACAAAACTTACAGCATTGACTGGTCTTACGAAGTGCTCGAAGGACCTGCAGAGAACGTAAGTTTGGTTGTTGACAGTGACAAAGCAAACGCTGTCAAATTTGTCATCAACGGACAAGCGAGCGCAGAAACCAAATTTGTCATCAAAGGTGTTGTCAAAGACGGTGACGGACATCAATTGACGATCGTTGACAATGGTTTCACAATCAAAGTTCCGAAATTCAACACGGCAACGTACGCAGAATTCGTTGCAATGTGCAAAGAAAACGGTTCAAGCATCAACGAAAACTCCAAGTCTTGTGCAGTTCTTGCATACATCATCGGCGTAAACTGCAACGGTTCTTCCATGGGTAGCGTTTGGGCAATGGATAAGGACGGCAACGGCTATTACATCTATTCCCCCAAATATCCGGAAGGTTTCACCAAGACCAGAGAAGCTCTCAACGAGTATCTCCCCATCGGCACTGAAGTCGTGATCAACGGCACTCCGACTTTGCAATTTGGCGCAACGCTCCAATTCAACAGAAACGCAACCATCGAAAAGACCGGCAACACCGCTGCTGACAAGAATGTCACGCTCGATTATATCGACGCAACGGAAGCATGGTCAAACGCAACTGACATCAAAGATACCGCTTTGGAAAACTTCCAAGCAAGAAGAGTTGAACTTAAAGGTATCACGATGGGCAGACAAGATGGCAACGACTGGTATTTCACCGTCGGTGGCGTTGAATTCATCTGCCGTAGCAATATCTATTTGATGACCGAAGCAGATCAAAAAGCTCTTGAAGCTAAATGGGTTGTCGGCGGCAAGGCAAACATCAAAGGTATTGTCAACGTTTATAGCCAAAAATATCAAGTCTATCCTGACAGTGTAGATGCAATCGAAGCTATTGCACAAACTGACGAAGAAGCAGTCGCAGGCGTAAAAGCATCTTTGGCGCTCGAAGCATCCTACGAAGACAAATTCACGCTTCCCACCAGCGATGCGGCAACTGTCACTTGGGCAATTAAATCCGGCACCGGCGCAGTCATTGGCGAAAACAACCTTGTCACAATCACTCGTGCCAATGCGGATCAAAAAGTCGTCTTCACAGCAACCATCCAAAAAGGCGAAGTGACCGACACCAAAGATTTTGAAATCACCATTCCGGCAATTGTTGCTGAAGATCCCAACACGGTTATTCTCACAACAAAATCTTTGAAATTGGAAAACGGAAAGTATCAAGAAAGCCCGGCTGATGGTGTGACCGTCAACGGTGTTACTTTTGCATTCAAAGAAATCGGTTATTATGATGCCGATATTCAAACTAGAAATAAAAACAACAAAGCATCTGCGATATGGAATACAACCGCTTTCAACAAACCCATCAAAGAAATCATCATCAAACTTTCTGCGGGTAAAGCCGGTTTCAGCAACAACAACACTCACTCCATCAAGTTTGGCAATGCTGTCAACGGAGCGGATAATACCCAACAACTTTCAACTGTCAAAGATCAATATGAATACGTCATCACTCCCGATGCCGCAACGTATACGTTCTTTACTTTTGAACAAAACGAAACTTATACTTACAGTTCATATTTCGAGAGCATAACGATCGTTTATGCAGAAGAAAAGTCTGATACAGACAAAGTTGCAGAAGCAAAAGCGGCTTTGACTCTTGACGTTACGTCCACGGGCGTTTCTTTCAAACTCCCGCTTGTTGGCGAAAACGGCGCAACGATTTCTTGGAAATCCAGCAACACCGACGTCATCACCATCAACGGTGAAGACGCAGTCGTCACCGCTCCCGCAGCAGAAACCACTGTCAAACTCACCGCAACCATCACCGTCGGTGAAGCACAAGACACCAAAGAATTTGACGTGACTGTCACCGTCACTATTCCCGAATTTGACGTAACCATCACTCAACCCGCAGCAGGCGGCACTGTTGAAGTGAAGAATGGCACAGACGTCATTGCAAGCGGCAAATTTCAACAAGGCACCGTGCTCACCATCACCGCAACTCCTGCAGATGCGAATCACGAACTCGTTGCAATCAAAGTCAACGGCACAGCAATCGAAGCAGTTGACGGTGTTTACTCCGTGACAGTCAACGCAGCTGTGGAAATCACCGCAGAGTTCAGAGAAATCAAATACGCAACCGTCACCATCGGCGCAGTTGAAAACGGCACGCTCACCGTCAAAAACGGTGAAGCAGACGTTGAAAACAATGCATCTTTGAGAGACGGCACCGTGCTCACAATCACTGCCACTGCAAACGCAGGATACAAAGTGTCAGCAATCAAAGTGAACGGCACTGCACTCACAGGCAAAACTTACACCATCACCGGTGAAGAAGGCACTGTCGCAATCACCGTTGAAATCGTTGAATACACTCAAGCAGACATTGTCAACGATGCATGGGCACTTGCAGAGAATACGACACTTGGAACGTTTACTCTCACTGGTGTTATTAAGAGCATAGATACTCCTTATGACAGTGGTTTTGGCAATTTAACGGTTTCTATCATTGTTGACGGTCTTACCGAAAAACCGATGATTTGTTTCCGCATGAAAGGTACAGGTGCAGAAAGCCTTATGGTCAATGACACAATCACCGTCACCGGCACTATCAAAAACTATAACGGCAAAGTTGAGTTCGATTCAGGTTGCACATTCAAAGACAGAGTTGTCGGAACTTCTACTGTTTCCGTTGATGCAAACTCAAGCAAAAATGCAACTGTTACGCTTGAAGATGGTATGACAAGTGGATTGAACGGTGCAACGTTCACGTTTACTGTTTCTGTAGCAGATGGACATGAACTCGTTTCTGTAAAGGTTAACGGCGTTGAAGTTGAAGCAGTTGAAAACGTTTACACAGGCAAAATCAATGGTAACACTGTAATTTCTGTTGAAACCAAAGTTGCTGGCGCAGCAGATCCAGTTGTTGTTTCTACACTTACTTTCCCGGACGCTAATAGCGCAAGCAATGAGGTTGGCGGATATGATAAAACATGGACGGCCAAAAATGCAGAAGGAACTGAGTGGAAAATAGTGAATTTCAACAATAACAATTGGAACAACAGTTGGAAAAAAATTGCATGCGGAAGTAAAAAAGGTGCAAGCGTTGCTTCAATTGCAACTGCTGCTGTTATGAAGGATGCAATTACAAAGGTTTCAATTACTTTTGGAGCAATGAAAAAAGACAAAGTTAATAGTGCAAAACTTATCGTTGCAACAGATGCCAACTTCAAAGAGAATGTTCAAGAAATAGACTTTACTTCTTCCTTGAATACCGGTGTTGTTGATGTCGCTGTTGCTACACCGACTGCAAATTGCTATTACAAACTTGTTTTTGATTGCGCAAAAGATTCGAATGGATTTGTTGCAATCACTGCACTCAATTATTATGCAGTACCAACTGTTTCTGCATAATCATCAAATCTCAAATTATCTAATTTAGATAATACAAAGCCCCGCAGAAATGCGGGGCTTTGGTTTTGTATAAGTGTTTTTTTGAATTTGCGTTTTTTTCTTGTCATTCTGAGCGAAGTCGAAGAATCTAGCGTAGCGAAACGACACTGCATAAGCGACAGAAAGACATCATTCCGTTACCACGAGATTGCCACGCCGACAAGTCGGCTCGCAATGACAAATAGTGGGTGGCAATCGTAAAAAATCACGAGCAAAATCAAATAAAAAAAGACACCATGTTAATGCGTGGTGTCCGTAAAATTGCGATTATTTTTGCTCACAGCCATTTCGTGTTGGTTGATTTGAAGTCATGCACCATTTGGTCGGCGTCAAGAAGCATTTGTTTCATCTCTTTCTTGCTGTGGACGGTTGCGCCGCAAGCGCGGTCGTGTCCGCCACCGTTGTATTTTTCGGCAAGGGCGTTGATGGTCATAAATCTCGAGCGCAGGCGCACGCGGATGCTGCCGTCCGTGTTTTCGATGAAGGCGAGCCATGCGATGCTGCCTTTGATGCCGTCAAGATAGCTCACAACGTTGCTTGCTTGCTCGTTGGTGAGCGAAAATTTCTTTTGCATTTTCTTGTCCACGTAGATATACGCAACGCCGTTTTGCGTGACGCGCATCTTTTTGTAGACGTAAGATTCAAATTTGAGCACTTCAAACTCGTCGAGATTGAGATTTGCATACACCCATTCGGTGTCTATGCCTTGATCGAGCATAAGCCCTGCAAGGCGCATAGTCTCGCCGTTGACGCTGCTGTATTTGAATCTGCCCGTGTCCGTCACCATGCCGGTGAAGATATAGGTCGCGGCAAGCGAGTCTATCACAAGCTCGCTTTTGAACGTGTTGTAGAAGTCGGCAATCATTTCGCAAAGGGACGAGCGTTCTTCTTCCACCCATTTGACGTCGCCGTACTCGGTGCGGTCGCTCTCGATGTGGTGGTCGATCTTGACAATCTCTTTGCCGAGCGCGAATTTTTTGTTGGAGATACGGTCGGTGGTGGCGGTGTCGCACACGATGACGAGTGCGTCTTTGTATTCTTCGTCGCTTATGGGCTTGTCTTCGCCGCCCAAAAACGCGAGATAGTCCGAACTGTCTTCGTTGATGAGAAGCACTTTCTTTTTGGGGTAGGTGAGCGCAAGGATACGTTGCAAGCCTTTCGTCGAGCCGATTGCGTCTCCGTCGGGGCGGAAGTGGCGCGTGATTATGATTGTGTCGTATGCCTTTATCTTGTCAAGGATTGCTTGTTTGGTTGCAAAATTGTCCGTCATATTGTTTCTCCTTCTTGGGTGAGCTTGTCAAGCTCGTCAAGCACGATTTGCGCCTCTTGCTTGTCTTTGAGCGTTGCGCCGCTGGCTTTGAGATGTCCGCCACCGCCGTGCGCCACTGCGATTTGGTTGATGTTGCGGTTTTTGGAGCGTATCTCGCACAACACGCCTTGTTCGCACTCGGTGAAGTTCACCCACGTGTTCACGCCCTTGATCTCGCCCATGCAATTCACCATACCGCGCGACACCGCTTGCGCTTCCATGCCCGTTTGGGCGACGCGCGCAAGGTCGGAATAGATATACGCGACGTTGTGCTCGGTGAAGCGTATTGCGGTGACGAATTCCGCACGCAATTTCACGTTTTTGAAATCGTCTTGATACAACTCGTTGTATATGCTCGTTGCGCTGAACCCTTTCGACAACAGAAAACTCGCCAAATCGAACGTGCGTGGCGTTGTGCTGTCATAGCGGAATCTTCCGCTGTCCGTCACAAGCCCCGTGAAAAGCGCTTTGGCGGCGTCAACGGGCACGTCAAGACCCCATTCGCGCGCAAGATAGGTCACAAGACCGCAACAACTCTCAAAACTCGTGTCGTCTATGTCGATTTCGGCAATGTCTTCCACAAATATGTGGTGGTCTATGCGGATGCGAAGATCGGCAAGGGTATAGCGGTCGTCACTGATCAGCGATTTTGCCGAAGTGTCCAGCACGATTGCAAGTGCGCCGTCGTATACGTCGTCGCTTATCTCGTCCATTTGGCTTCCGTCCATAAAGGAAAATCGCCTTGCGTCGTCTCCGACGGCGTAGACGCGTTTGTCGGGGAAGTTGTGCTCGATGAGTTTCTTCAAGCCGATTTGACTGCCCATTGCGTCTCCGTCGGGGCTCGAGTGGCGGTGTATGACGATAACGTCGTATTTTTTGATTGCGTCAAACGCTTTGCTTATCATATCGTTTCACCTATAAGTTTACT
>CAVKIG010000021.1:22908-24597 GCA_963656415.1 bacterium
GTAGTAAATAATACCACACAATGCGCTTTTAGTCAACAATGCGTTTTCGTGCGGCGAAAAGCCGTGATTTTGCCGATGATTTGCCAAGCCTTGCGCAACGTCCGCAAAATAAAAACGCGCCCGTATCGGACGCGCTTTGAATGGGTTAGATCACTTGAAATCGCGGATAAACGTCTTGAAGAATCCGACGCATTCTTCCACCGATTTGATGTCCACGTTCTCGTTTGAAGCGTGCATACCGCCAAGTTGATCGAATGAGAGCGTGCAGGGCGTGCAACGTATTGCGTGCGTTGCGATTTGTTGCAAAACTCTGCAGTCCGTGCCGCCGAACATGAGATAGGGCACGACGGCAACGTCGGGATACACCTTGTTGAGTGCTTTTTTGAAAGACTGATAACCTTCGCCGTTCAAATCTATCATCGAAGAAGCGTTGCGTTGCAAGTCAACTTGCATTTCAAGGTCGAATTTCTTTGCGATCTTTTCAAGTTTTTTGAAGCATTTTTCGCAAGTGTCCGTCGGGGAGATACGCAAGTTTGCGTTGACCCACGCTTCCTGCGGAATTACGTTTGGCGCGGCAGAGCCTTGCGACATCGTGAACACCATGCTTGTTGCAAACATGCTGTTGCCGTAGGACGCGTTGATTTTCGGCGCAAGTTTCGATACCCACCAGCCGTTGAGACCGATAGTCTTGCAGAAGAGTTTGAGCGGCGGAGTGAGCGCGTCTCCCATGCCGTAGATCATCGCTTTTGCCGCTTTTGACATTTTCGGCTTGAAAATCGTGTGTTTTTCGCAATAGTTTACAAACGCCGCAAGTCTCGCAATCGGAGTGTGCTTTGGCGGTTGAGAAGAGTGTCCGCCTTTGCCGCGCGCTATGAATTTTACGTCCGCGTAGCCTTTTTCGAGTATGCCGACGGCGGCAACGTCTTTCGTCATGAATTTTGTCGTTTTTCTTATGATTGCGCCGCCTTCGTCAACGACGAGAAACGGGGTTATGCCGTGCGCTTTGAACCAGTCGCGCGCCATTTCCGCACCGGGACCGCCCGTCTCTTCGCAGTCGCTGTAACTGAGATATACGTCTTGCTCGGGCACGAAACTGTCCGCAATGAGTTCGTCAACCGCCTGTATGGTGGAAAACAGCGTGTTTTTGCAGTCCATTGCGCCGCGACCGTACACTTTGCCGTCTTCTATCGTCGCAGAGTAGGGCGGATATTTCCAATCGCCGCCCACTGCCGGCACAACGTCTTGGTGCGCCATAAGCACGAGCGGACGCTCTGAAGATTTGCCGCTCCATTTATAAAGCAATACGTCGCCGCCTACGTCCATCTTTTCACAGACTCTCGTTACGTTGGGGAACTCGGCGTCGAGAACCTTGTGAAACGCGTCGAAATATTCGTGTCCGCTATTGGTGACGGTGGGGCATTGAATGAGTTTTACAAAACTGTCTACGTATCCGTTTTCGTTTTTCATGATAAACTCCTAAATCTTTAATAAAACAATTGTACAACGCAATCGTCGTTTATTCAAGCAAAATTTTCACGCGCCGAGTGGAAAAACGACGAAATTTTGAGTATTCGGCGGCAAGCACAAGTTTTATATGTTTAGTTTATTCGTAGTGTTCTTATAAACGGAATGCTCTTATTCGAAGACGGAACACGAGCCGCAACGGCGGCGAGCAAATAAGCGCCGAGC
>CAVKIG010000022.1:0-23942 GCA_963656415.1 bacterium
TAACTGCTTTGGTGTAGGTTGAACCTACGTCGCATCCGCCAAAATATTTCATAATAGTTTTCCTTCCTTTTCAAAGAATTTGCGTATTACCACGCCTGTGAATCGTCGAAGTCCAAAAGTGTTTCGTCGACGGGTTTTTCCTGCAAAACGGTTTGCATATACTTGTTGACTTGCTCGCGCATATCGCGTCTGGATATTGTGCGGCTGTCCATAAGATCCTGTTGCACCCAAATGAAGTTGTAGCCGCGCTCTCTTGCCTGTTCGTCGAACATACCGACAAGACCGTCCATACCTTTGCAGGAGATTTGGTCGTACATGATAATCGTGTCCACGTTGTATTCTTCGGCAACTCTCCAGCACTCGTTGAGAACGTTTGCGTATCCGCCTTTGGTGTGGGTACGCATGGTTGCGCGCTGATATGTCTTTGCAAGGTCTTCGAGCGCATGCTCGTGCGTGTCCGTGCGGAATTTGAGATACGAGATCATGGTTTCCATATCCATGATGACGTTTATGCCCCAGCAATTTTCAAGCCAGTTCGCAAAGGACGTATAATAGTTTGCAGGGCAACTCCACACGATTGCGCGGTGGCGCATTTCCTTGCTCGCTTTGGTCTTCTTTGCGTACGCCTTTTCCATGATTTTGTTGACTTTCTTGTCAACTTTAAGGAATCGTTTGTCAAAACCGCCCGAGAGATGATAGTAATAAAGTCTATAAAGCCAGAACGTTGCGCCCGTCATCTGCGGATAGTTGGTCTTGTTGACTTCCCACTTCTGAAGTTCGTAATCGAGTTGCTTGTTGTATCTTTCAAGAGCCTTTATAAATGCGTCCCAATCGAATTTTTCGCCCGTTTGGTCTTCGACGAATTTGATAAGGTCTTTGATTTCGTCAACGGCGTATTTTTGCACGTCTTCGCCCTTATATCTCAAAGGCACGTTGTAAACGTGAGTGGGCAGTTTGAAATATCTGTCTTGGAAAGTTGTGGTCATGATAGAACCGTCGCAAGGCATATTGCAGGTTATCATGCACTTGCCGAGTTTCGGATAATCGTCATCCACGCACACGCCCGCTTCCGCACTCGGCAACGGACATACGTCTGCAGGAACGCCGAAACTCTCGATTGCGTCAAGATACGGCGGCACGACGAGTTGGTCCACCATGCTCGAAAGGAAGATAGGCATCGTTTGCATCGGGTACGCTTTGAGATTCGGAAATCCCGCGATGAATTCGACGGGGATAAGTTCGTCGATGCAAACGAGTTTTTTGCTTTTTTTGTTCTTCGGGAACATCTTTTCGTCCGCTTCGAACGCCGTGAGAATAAGCCCCGTTGCGTGCTTGACGATCATGTTGAAATGAAGATGCGTCATCAAAAGTTGCGGTCCGCGCAAACCTTCGGTGTGACGATCGACAAATGCCGGCGTTGAAAGATATGTCGCCATCCAGCGATATCTCCACAGCCCCTTGACCACCGCAACGGGATTTTTGAGCACCATCACCACCATATCTTTCCAGGTGACGAGCCAACGCCAGTAGTCCACGAGCGTGTCCTTGAAACCACGCCATTCGCGATGTTTGTAAAGTCCGGTTTTATCCTGATGCAGATTTTTATATCCACCGTAAGTTTTCTTTGCCATAACTCACTCCTTTGCCTTTTTCGCCTTTTGAATGTGCTTGATTTCAAGGCTTTCGACGAACGCCTGAATACGCGTTCTGAGTTGTCCCGACGCATTTGCCGTATACTGACGGTCGATTGCGATTGACGGAATGCCGAATTCGTTGGTCATTATGTAGGAAGCGAGCGCACGCTCGTATCCCCAGTATTCGCAGAATTTGAGTTGTTCGTACACGACGCCGTCCGCATGGAAATCTTCGACAAGTTGCTTGACGTATTGACGACGACCGTCGACCTTTTCGTGTTCCATATATCTCGGGCACTGGCAGGTCTTCATATAGTGACGGCAAATCTGAGTGAGAACGTCTTCTTCGTCGTTGAGAATAATCTCTTCTCTTCCCGGGAAAGAACCGAAACAATATCTGTCCGCGCACACGAACGCGCCGCTGTCTTCAAAGAGTTTCGTGAAGTCGGGATCGTCGATTTCGCTGCCGACAAGCACCACTCTCGCCCTGTAGAATTTCTTTTGATCGGGTTCGCGATGGCGCAACTCTTCGAGCGTTTCTTCGAGTTTGTCCACGATGAGATATTTCGGGCAGCAGTACGTCGCAAGGCAAAGAACGTGGAATTCATAACCCGTGATGCGCGGATTTTCTTCCTTTCTGAACTCGCCGATTGCGGTGATTGCTCTGCACACTCTGTTGTGAAGTTCCACCGCTTTTCTCATAGCGTCGTCGGAGATGTCCACTCCGTACACTTCTTTGAGTTTGCCAAGCACTTTAAGGCGCATTTGATTGACGTAACTTTCAACACAGTGGTCGTTGGTCTTGAACGGCATATCGAATATACTGACAAAGAATTTGTCGTTGTCGACAAGACGCAAAAGTTCGAAATGCTCAATCGTTCTGTTCATCTCGCTGCAAGTCTCGCCGGCAAAAAGCGCGGACAAGAAGCCGTAGCCGCCTTCGATGCCGCGTTCGAGCAACGCTTTTGCAAATCCGCAAATGAACGGGCTGAGATAATAGGTTGCGATGTCCACCGAACCCGTTCTCGGCGCGCGAAGTCTCACGCTGAAGCAGTTGTCGAGATTGAGCAACACTTCGGGCACGTGATAGCACGTGTAGCCCAGCGCAATTTTGCCGTCTTCTTTGACCGCTTGCTGAACCAACTCGTTGTTGGCTTCCTGCAAGAGATTCTCAAAGTAGAGCAAATGTTTCAGGTCTCTCATATTTTTCTCCTATTTTAAGTTCGGTCGCCGATAATGCCCATTTTTTGCAAGGCGGTCTCGACTCCCTTTACAACTTTTGATTCTTTTGGTAATTCGAATACGCTCTCGCCTTTAAGGTCGAATTCTGCAAGATTTGCGTCGTCGCCTATGGTTGCGAGAAGTTCCACTCCGTCATAATCGAGCGAACGCACCGTTTCTTCGTCGGTGACTCTGTTGACGATGACGCCGATTTTTTCGTACATAACGAGATCGTCGGCAACACCCTTTATCGTCTTGCATACGTCTCTGCCCTTCTTTGACTGGTCGGTTACGAGCACGAGATGCGTGACTTTTTCCATAACTCTGCGGTTTATCTGCTCGATACCCGCTTCGCCGTCTATGACGACGTAATCGAAATCTTCGGACAAAATGCTGATGACGTCTTTAAGATACGCGTTGATTTTGCAATAGCACCCCGCGCTTTCGGGACGTCCGACTGCGATAAAGGCATATCCGTCCCTTTCTACCATTGCGTCGAATATGCGAAAACGCGCTTCGTTGAGAAGTTCGATAGCCGCCTTGGAATTGCCGTCTTCGACATTTTCGATGATGCTTTTTCGTATGTCGTCTATCGTGGTTTTCACGTCGACGCCGAGCGCGGTGGAAAGCCCGACCGCCGGGTCTGCGTCTATTGCGAGAATACGTTTGTCTTTGAAGTTTTCCGTGAGAATTCGCACGGCGGTTGCCGCAAGAGAAGTTTTTCCCACTCCGCCTTTGCCCGCGAAAGTTATTATGGTGGATTTTTGCATATCACCGCTCCGTTTGTGCGCAAAATATCATCTCGACACGCACTAAACACTATATATATATAGTGTATCACGCAACCGCTTGCTTTGTCTATACTCTATAAAAAAATATGAGTATATATTTATCAATATAAATGCTCGAATTTGTATTAAAAAAGTATTAAAAACAAACAAACGCTATTGCAGTAACGATTTTTTCAGGTCGAAAAACGCTGTGCGGCGTATAATAAGCCACACGCGAGCGAGATATTTGTTTACAAATCTGCGGGTGTATCTTATAATTATATCAACAATCGTTAAAGGAGACTTTATGTATAAATTCAATCCCGACTTTTATGCCGACGTGCGAATCGAAGATCGTTTTTCTTCCACCGTCGTTTTCAAAAACGGCGCGCTCGACGCTTTGAACGAGCGTGTGGAAAAAAGAGCCTTCATACGCGTGTTCGACGGCAATCTGTGGCTTTATGCTTCGACGTCGGACGTCGACTCCGTGCAAAACGAACTCGACGCTCTTTACGCACAGGCCACTCCTAACAAAAACATTGCGGACAACCCTATCGTCAAACGCTATCAGGTCAACGTCGCAAACGAAATGAAGTTTGAAGCGGACAGCGTAAGAAACGTGTCCAAAGACGAAAAACTTGCTCTTCTCAAAGGTATGCAGGAACACGTAAAAAGTCCTTTCCTTGCGATGAGCCAAGTTGCATACAAAGACCGCAACAGCGTTTACGAATTCTATTCTTCAAAAGGCGCGGACATAAAATACGACTATCAAATGTGCGGTATTCTCGCAGTGGGAATTCTCGCAGCGCCCGGAGATTTCGTCCAAGCAATTTATCAGCAGGCAAAGCCTTTCTTCAAAGAACTCGGCGGATTTGAAAAAGAAATAGAAAAGAAAATGGCAGACGCCGACAATTTCGTGCAGAATGCAAAGCCTTGCACGAAAGGCAAATTCCCCGTCATTCTCTCCCCTATGGCGGCAGGCATGTTCGCGCACGAATCGTTCGGTCACAAGAGCGAAGCGGACTTCATGCTCGGAGACGAACACATGGCAAAAGAATGGGTGCTCGGCAAAAAGGTGGGAAGCGATATTCTTTCTATCGTTGACACGGGCACCGACTTCGGCTCGGGATACGTTCCGTTTGACGACGAAGGCACGAGAGCGGGCAAAACCTATCTCATAAAGAACGGCATACTCTGCGGCAGACTGCACAGTGCGACTACGGCGGCGGCTCTTGAGGAAGAGCTCACAGGCAACGCTCGCGCAATCGACTGCAAATTCGAGCCTATCGTGCGTATGACAAACACCTATATAGAGCCCGGCAACAGCACTTTCGACGAACTCGTGGCAGGCATAAAGCACGGCTATTTCATCGACACCGTGTCGCACGGCTCGGGCGGTTCAACGTTTACGATCGCTCCGTCCATCGCATACGAAATCATCGACGGCAAAATCGCAGGTCCCGTCAAAATATCCGTCGTCACGGGAGACGTGTTTGAAACGCTCAATCTCATCGACGGTCTCACCGACGAAACGATTTTCGAAGACGGCGTATTCGGCGGTTGCGGCAAAATGGAACAATTCCCCCTTCACGTTCTCGACGGCGGTCCGTTCGTTCGCGTGAAAGAAATGAACGTTCAATAAGGAGATCGATATGCAAAAAGAAATTATAAAAAAGAAAACGTCGTCTCTCACTATAAACGTCGTTGCGACCAAAGCAGAGTCTTTGCGCAAAGTCGTTGAAGACACCACGACGGTGCGCGTGTACGAAAACGGCAATATCGGCGTTGCGGGACAAGTCGGAAAAACGGACGTTTGCGACGTCGAAAAACAAGCGATTGACAATCTCGCTCTTGAAATCGCATACCCGTGCGATTTGACGAAAAATACACAAAAGGCAGTTGACGCACGCAAAAACGTCGTTGACACCACACATTTTGTGAAAATCATGCAAGGTTTGCTTGCAAAACTTGAAAAAGAAATCCCGTCTTTCCTGTTCAGCAACAAAATAACTTACAGAGAAAACGAAACGGAATATACAAACAGCGAAAACACTTTTCTTTCACACGCAGGCAACGAACTCGACATAGTCTTGTGCATAAAAAGCAAGACAAGCGCAAACATAATGGACTTTGCGTATGCGGTCGATATGCTTGATTACGACGAAGACAAAGTGGTTGCGGACATCAAATCTCTTTGCGACGCATACGACAATAAAATCGACTGGCAAAACGGCAAATACGTCGTGGTTGCAAGCGGTTCTATGTTCTACGGAGACGCTCTGGGCAACTTCTCGGGTGAACTGTATGCAAGCGGCGCGTCTCTTTTCAAAGACTGCTTCGGACAAAAGATTTTCGATGAAAAGGTCACTCTCGAACTTGACCCCGAAAACGCAAACAACGTCTGTTTCTTCGACGCAGAAGGCACTTTGCTTGAAGGAGACGATTGCACGCTCATCAAAAACGGCGTGTTCGAGCGAGTTCTTGCAAACAAGAAAATCTCTGCGCAATTCTCTCTTCCCCGCATTGCGTGTTCCGCTGCGGCATACGATTCGATTCCTGCTGTCGGTGCAAGCGGATTGCGTTTCAAAAACACACATAAGAGCATTCTCGACGCGATTGGCAACGAAAAAGCAATCTATATCGTGGAAGCGTCGGGCGGCGATATGACCACAAGCGGCGATTACGCAACCCCGTGCGAAGTCGCTCTGTTGATTGAAAACGGAAAATTCGTCGGCAGACTGCCCAAAATCAATCTGTTCGGCAACGTGAAAGAATTCCTTGGGGACGACTTCGTCGGCGCAAGCGACAAAGGCTTGTTCAATTATCAGGATTCGATGGCGGTTGCAAAAATGAACGTATCGCTCATCTGAAGATAAATCGCGCGCTATCGCATAAGAACGTGTTGCGTTCGCAACAGATATTGCTTTTGCAACATTTTACAAAACGTATAAAACGCAAAAAAAATCCCCGCTATGTATTGCGGGGATTTTTGTTTATGCTTTTGAACCGATCAGTTGAAAGAGTTGTACCACACCAACATCGCGATGGCGATAATCAGAAAAACCGTTCCGATAATCAGAAAAACCAAAGTCGTTTTTTTGCCTTTTCTTTTCTCCTGTTTTCTTTCGACGTATTCTTGATACGTTTCTTTCTTTTGCCACGTCAAACGTCTTTTCGTCGGCATATGCACGTCAAAGAACGTCGAAACGCTGTATCCCAGTCCGTCGAACGCGCCCTTTGAAGATGCCCACGTAAGACCGCAATAGCATAGGAACAGTGCAGACGCGACGAAAAACGCGTCGCAAAGTATTTTTGCGGTGTCCTGCGCAGATTTCTGCTCGGTGAGCAATCCGTTCAAGCCGCAAACAAGCAGCACGACGGTCAACGCCACGACAAACGCAATAACGTAGCCGATTATCTTTTTTTTCATTCTTCCACTGCTCTGTTTTCGTCAACGGGGTCGTCAACGACGACGGTCGGTTTGATAAGCGGATCGCATTCTTCCTGAACGAGTTCAGCGCCAAGATCCTGTGCGTGTCCCTGATCGAGAATGTCCGCCTTGGTTTCTTCGAGTTTTTCTGCAGGTTGCGTAACGTCGACGGGCTCGTCGGTCGTTTCGTTTGCCGTCGTATCGTCGGGTGTTGCTTCACCCTTGCAGATAGCGACGTATTTTTCAAATTCCGCTTGGTTGCAAGACACGAAATGTCCCGGCTCGACTTCTCTCAACACGGGTTTGTCCACCGAATAGTCGTGGTCTGCAAGCGGATTGTAAACGATACGTTTACGCTGTTTTTCATACACGGGGTCGGGAAGCGGAATTGCCGACAACAACGAACGGGTGTACGGGTGAAGCGGATGCGCAAAGAGTTCTTCACTGGTTGCAAGTTCCACCATATTGCCGAAATACATGACGCCGATTCTGTCCGAGAAGTATTTGACGACGGACAAATCGTGCGCAATGAACATAATCGTGAGACCGAGTTCGTGTCTCAAATCGTTGAGCAAGTTTATGACCTGCGCCTGAATGGAAACGTCGAGTGCGGAGATAGGTTCGTCCGCGATGATGAGATCGGGCTCCATAATGATTGCGCGCGCAACGCCGATACGCTGTCTTTGTCCGCCCGAAAATTCGTGCGGATATCTGCCTGCGTGTTCTCTGACGAGACCGACTTTTTCAAGCACTTCGTACACTTTTTCGTCAACGACTTTCTTGTTGCGTATTCCGCGAATGGTAAGCCCTTCCGCAATGATTTCACGCACGGTCATTCTCGGGTCGAGCGACGCGATCGGGTCTTGGAACACCATCTGAATCTTGGTTACGAGACGATCTTTGCGCGCAAGTCTGAGTTCCTTGCGATACTCTGCGTTGAGTTGCTTGTATTCTTCGCTTTTCTTGTCGAGTCCGTCAAACTTCGGTTTGTATTCCGCGCGAACTTTGTCGGCCTGCTCTTTTGCATACATCTTGTCGCACTTTTTCTGGTCGCGATTTGCAAGACGTATGTTTTTATTCTCTTCTTTCAGAACGCCCGCACATTCTTTGAGCGACGCTTTGAAATCGGGCTTTTCCTGTCCTTTTTTCGCGGTGATTATCGCTTTTACGTCGGACAAGAACTTTTTGACCGCTTCTTTTTCGTGTTTCTTATAAGAAAGCGTACCTGCGCAAATTCTTCTGCCTTTGAAATAAACGTCGCCGGACGTGCAGTTGTACAATTTGATGATGCTTCTGCCCGTCGTGGTTTTCCCGCAACCGGATTCGCCGACAAGACCGAAGACTTCGCCTTTCTTGATGTCGAAACTCACGTCGTTGACCGCCTTGAGCGTCGAAGAGCCGAGTTTGAAATACTGGCACAAATGTTCGACTTTAAGGAGAGTTTCTTTTTCGTTTGCGTTGTTGATATTCACGTCGTTTTCCATAGTCACTCTCCTTGTTTTTGGCTTGCGTTTTGTTCTGCAAGTTTCTTCATTCTCGCGATACGATCGGAAACGATTTTCGGCATTTCGACCTTAGGCGCGGACGGGTGCAAAAGCCACGTCGCCGCACTGTGCGTATCGCTTATCTTGAACATGGGCGGTTGACGCTCGAAGTCTATCTTCATTGCGTACTTGTTTCTCGCCGCAAAAGCGTCGCCCTTTGGCGGATAAATCATGTTTGGCGGAGTGCCGGGTATCGCTTCGAGTTTCTCGTTTGTGTCAAGGTCCGGCATTGACGAGAGAAGCGCCCATGTGTACGGGTGTGCGGGCGAATAGAATATGTCTTCCGCAGTGCCCATTTCCACGATTTTGCCTGCATACATAACGGCGATTCTGTCGGCCATGTTTGCAACGACGCCCAAATCGTGCGTTATGAATATAATGGAAAGATTTCTTTCCTTCTTGATTTTGTTGATAAGTTCGAGAATCTGCGCCTGAATCGTGACGTCGAGTGCCGTCGTAGGCTCGTCGCAGATAAGAATATCCGGGTTCGCCGCAAGCGCGATTGCAATGACTATACGCTGTCTCATACCGCCCGAGAACTGGAAGGGATATTGACGATATCTCTTTCTCGGTTCGGGTATGCCGACTTCTTCCATAAGTTTGAGCGCGTTGTTCTTTGCAACCATGTGCGTGACGCGGTATGCAACGGCTTGCGCTTTCGCTTTAAGGAAGTCTATCATTGCGACTGCGTTTTCGTCTGCATCGAAAGAATCTGCGGTCTCAACCGACTTTTTGTACGCCGCGCAAAGTTTGTCGATGATGGCGACGATGTTGCTCTTTGCCATATTGAGATCGACTATCTTTGCAGGGATAACCTTATAATCGGGCGTTTTGCCGCGTGCGATGAGTTTGTCGAATTTCGCTTGTTCTCTGTCGAAACGCTTTTGTTCCTTCTTATTGTTGGGGATTGCGTCGAAATAAGTGTCTATCGCGCGCAAAAGGCTTGATTTGAACGTATAAGCAGTGCTGTCTTTCACGAGTGCGAGTCTGTCGATAGACTCGTTTACGAGCGCACTGAGTTCTTTTGCCGTTGCTTTGTAGATTTTCTTGTCCGCTTCTCCGTCAACGAAAACCGTTCTCTTTTCGGAGATTGCTTCGATGACTTCTTTCTTTTTCTCGATTGAATTGCCGTGCGAGAACAAGAGTGCCTTTTTCACGTCGTCGATAAACGAGAGCATGAAATTGTCGTCGAGATAATTGCGCAGGAATTTGTTGAGTTCTTCAACCGATTCCGTCGGCAACTCTTCGCCGTGTCCGAAAGTGAGATAGTACGCAAACGCGAAATAGTTGGGCATAGGCTTGTTGCACCCTTCTTCAAACAACTCTTTAAGGCGTTTGAGCGGCTCTACGCAAGCGGAATAGTCCTTGACTTTACCCTTTGATTTCTTCACCGCATCCGCCGCAATCTTAAACTTGTTTGCGACTTCCACGACTTCGCTAGTGCAAACGTATTCGTGCACCGAATACTTTGCGTCGAGCATAATATCTCTTTCGTTTCTCGCGAACTCGGTTACGGCGTTCTTTTCGATGTGGAAAAGCAAATCTTCCACGTCTTCGAGCCCCGTGCTTGCGTTTTCGCGAGCGTTGTTGAATGCGCTTTCGAGTTTGATATGGACGCACTCGAACGTGTCGAAATCTTTGGTGTTCTTCGCGTTTTTCAAGCCTTGTTCGGACTTTGCGTCAACGCCCATAGACTCGTTCATCGCTCCGAGCAATCTCTTCATCATACCGTTGAAAGCTTTGCGAGACTCTTTTCTGTTGGCGCGATTTTTGAGAATCATTGCCTCGGTGAGCTGCATTCCTATGCGGTTGATAGGATCGAGTGCGGAAAGCGGATCTTGGAAGATCATCGCTATTTTATCGCCGCGCAGTTTGTGGAAATCTTCTTCGTTGATTTGAAGAAGGTCCATGCCGTCGTACAAAATCTCACCGCTTTCGACGATTGCGTTGGGCGCGGAAATGCCGATTATAGCCTTGTTCGTGACCGATTTGCCCGAGCCGGATTCACCGACGATTGCAAGCGTTTCACCCTTGTACAAATCGAAGTCTATACCGCGGACAGCCTGCACTTTGCCGGCGTCCGTGCGGAAGGAGATACGCAAATCTTTAACTTCAAGTTTCTTTTCCATATCAGCCCTCCGATCCTCTAAGCGACGGGTTGAACGCATCGCGCAAACCGTTGCCGAACAGGTTGAAACTCAAAAGCAACAACGCAAGGAACAAGGACGGCATCAATGCAACGTGCGGAGCAGTCAGCAACGCGCTTTGTCCGCTTGCAAGAAGCGTGCCGACGCTGGTGAGATTGCCCGACGTCAAACTGATGATTCCGAGATAACTCAGGTTGACTTCCGAGTAAATCATCGACGGGATGACCAATGCGCAACTTGTAACGAGAGTTCCGAGCGCATTGGGGAAAATATGTTTGACGATGATTCTTGCGTCTTTTGCACCGAGCGTGCGAGCCGCAAGGACGTATTCTTGATTCTTATAGCGATAGAACTGCATTCTGGTGGTGGACGCCATTCCGATCCAACCCGTAAGGAAGAAGGATAGGAACAAAATGAGCACCGCACCCGATGTTCCCATGTGCAATTTGAGCAACGTAACGACAATCATGGTCGGAACTGCGGACAAAATATCCGAGAAACGTTCCATGACCAAGTCGATTTTTCCACCGTAATAACCTTCGATTGCGCCGTAGATTGCGCCAACGATCAAGTTGACAGTAGCAACCGCGATTGCAAACGCAAACGAGAACAATGCGCCTGATGCAAGACACGTGAAAATGTCCTGACCTTCTTCGTTTGCACCGAAGATAAACGACGGTTTATCAACGCCGTCTTTCAACACGTATGAGTGATAAAAGACGTAATATTCATAGTAATTGACGCGGACTTCGTAACCGGAGTCAATCGGACGAGCGTATTCGTATTCGATACCGTTCTCACCGTCCCCCGCTATGCGCAGAGAATCGTAATTGTCATTGGTCGGTTGTCCGACGCTGTGTGTTTTGTAGTCGGGGATAACGTTGCCTTTTGAGTCAAGTTGCGCTTGCATTGTGCTTGTGTTGAACTTGTAATAATAGTTCGCCGCCGTATCGGTGGAGACGTTACCCTTTGTGGCTATCTGATATGTGTCTACCATTCTCTTCATAGACAATCTGAGTGCCGGATAAATGACTTGTTTTCCGCTCTCGTTTTGATATTGTTGAAGACGAAGATATTCTTCTTTGGACATTTTCAGATACACGCAACCCGTCTTCTGATAGGAATCGAGACGGAACGTATACATCTTGTCGTCATCAACCGTATATTCTTGATTTTTGACGGCATAATGCCCTGTCTCTTCACCCATGTAATAGTAATAATAGAACGTGGCGGCAGACAACGTCTTTTCCTGACAGCCGTCCCAGAAATTGGTATTTGCAAACAATTCGCTTTTGGGAAGCGCATAGCGGAAATACGTATCTCTGTGAGAAACGGAATATTGCGAAAATGCAGTGCCGAGAATTGCGTACAACACCAAAATCAAAATGACGCACGCGCCCACGATAGAACCTTTGTTTTTGCAGAAGCGCGAAAAAGCGTCCGCGAGATAACTGCGCGGTTTTGTTTCAAGCGTTTTTTCGTGCGTCAAGTCTTGCTTATCGACGAATTGGAATTGTTCGGCGGATATATCGTTATACATTTCTTCCATATTATTTCGCCCCCATTCTAATTCTCGGATCGATCATTCCGTAACTGATATCGACGATGATACCTGCAAGAAGACCGACCAGTGTGTAGAAGCCCGAAAGCAACATAAAGAAGTCGTAGTCGAGCGAGTTGATAGAGTTCAAATACAGACCGCCGACGCCCGGTATGGAGAAGAACTTCTCAATGATGAGCGAGCCGCTGAGAACGGAGATAAATTCGCCCAAAATCATCGGGAAAATCGGCACCATTGCGTTTCTGAGAGCATGGCGAACGATAGCCTGACCTTTTGTCAGACCTTTCGTGCGAGCAAGAAGCATAAATTCGCTTGTCAGCACTTCCGTAAGTTCCGCACGCGTGTAACGAGCGTATCCTGCAATAGAACCGAGACAGAGTGCAAACACTGCCGGCAACATACTGTAGAACATATCCCACGACAGATAATCCGTGCCGTTTGCCATGAAAAGCGGGAACCATTTCCACTTGAAGCAGAAGAAATACTGAATCAAGAACGCGTACACGATGGAAGGCACCGAAATGAGCAACATAACGCCCGTTGAAATGACCTGATCCTGCCATTTGTTCTTCTTGAGCGCGGCGAGAATGCCGAGACCGAGACCGATAGGAACACCGATAAGAGAAGAATAAATGTTGATAAGGATCGTAGGCGGCAAGCATTTTACAAACGAATCCCAGACCGGTTTGTTGACAAAGCCAGACATAGTAGTGCCGATACCGAAATCACCCTTTGTGAAAATACGCTCCAAATAGTGCCACAACTGAACCATGATAGGATCGTAGTAGCCCCTTGCGCGCAAGTTTGCTTCCAAAAGTTCTTTGTCTTTGCCAAGACCGTCGTTGAGTGGAATCGGAAGCGATTTTATCAAAACGAAGCAGACAAACATAATCACCGAAAAGGTGAATAGCATAAGTCCGAGACGTTTGAGTATGTATTTGAACATATACATAATTTTTAGTCCTTTTATTTGCTACTTTAACAATAGCACGAAGTTGGGACAAGATTTTTGCCCCAACTCCGAGTTATTTCTAACTGTTATTCAAAAATAACGTGCCGATTATTTTTTATAATCGAGAGTGCCGCCGTTTGCAGTAACGAATTCGCTCCAAGCGGTATCGTCGTAGTTGTACTTCATGTAACGAATTCCGCCGTAACCCATGAACGTATTGAATTCATAAGAGACGTAGTCCGTCTTGTAGCCCATCAAGCTTGCAGAATATCTGCTGTAGACGGGGATGGAGTAGTATTGTTGCAAAATTGCGGTTTCAACTGCGCCGAGTGCAGCAAGCTGATCTTCCATCGGGAAGGTCTTGAAGTTGACCGGGCAACCATCTTTGCCTTGAAGGATCAATCTCCATTGAGCAAGATTGTAGGTGTAAACACCGTCTGCGTGTTTATCATCGGGAGTTGCCTTGACCGTCACTTCGACCGTGCTCGGATCCCACTTGATTGCATATCTGTTCTCATCGGCGATTTGAGTCTCGCAAAGGAGATATGCCGGGTTGAATGCCGCACTGCCCCATGCGCCGAAGCAAAGGTCGTATTCACCGTCTGCAAATTGCTCGGACCACGTTGCGCTTGAGAACATGAAGTATTCGACTTTGATCAAACCTTCAAGATCCGTACCTTGCGTCATTGCGTCAAATGCAGATTGGAACCAGCCCTTGATTCTGTCGGAGTTTGCGGTTACAGTTTCGACACCGAATGTCAAAACAACTTTTTCGCCTTTTGTATATTTGCCGTCTGCGATTGCTTTTGCAACTGCAGAGTTGACGAGTTCACGTGCAAGAGTAAGGTTGTAACCGGTCGTTGCGTCGAGTGCGTCTTCGATATCAGTATAGGTGTGCTCACCGATAGTCCAAGAACCGTCTGCGTTCTTGACTGCGCCGTATGCGTTGAGAATTGCTTCTTTTGCTTGAACGCTTTCACGATACACTTTGCCGTTTTCGACGTCGTAATAGTACATGCTGTTGAGCAAACCGAGTGCTGCTTGAGAGCTCGGGCTGTTCGTTGCACAGTAGTTATCACGATCGAGAGAGAGCGAAATTGCCTTTCTGAATTCGTCGTAATTCAAAAGAAGATTGTTTCTCGTCTCCGTGCGGCTGTTTGCAAGAGATTGCAAGTTGAGATCGAACGTATACGTCTCAGGAGTGAAGTATGCACGAGAAGATGTTCTGTAATCCGCTGCAATCTTAACGTCCATGCTGATTCCGTCAACAAGACCGTTTTGGAATGCCATCCATGCCTGATCCCATTCGTCAATCTTTTGGGTTATGATTTGGTCGGTTTGATATTGACCGTCATATTGTGCAAGACCGTATCCATACCATTTTTCGTTACGAGAAACGGTGTAAGTCTTTTGATCTTGATAGTTCGTGAGTTTGTAGGGACCCCAGCTCGCGCTGCTTGCAGTCGTTGTGCAGTACGTATTCTTGTACGGTTTCGTGCTTCTATTTTCGCATGCTTCCCACAAATCTCTCTTAACAAGCGGCCAATTGCTGAAGTAGTAACCTGCTTCATAAGTCAAGTTGCCTTCATCATCGAGCGGATGCAAAGTTCCGTCGATAACCATAACGAGTTCGTATTCGTTTTCACCGACAAAGTAACCGACTTCGGAGAAGTCCATTTCGGGATAAGTGTAGTTCACGTACATATATCCAACGGTGTTTTCTGCGGTTTCACCCCAAGCTGCTTTAGCCGTAATAACTTTTGTGAGAAGTTCCAAAGATGCAGCCGTCACAGCAACGTTGCCGTTTTCATCGGCAAGTGCAAGAAGGCTTGCAAATGCTTCTGTATCAAAGTATTGCGGAGCATTCGTCACGTAATACTCAAGGGATTTGCCTTGGAGCCACACCAAAGATTTCTTCAATGCGATAGTGCATTCATTGCCTTTGAGCGTGTATTTTCCGTCAGCACCGAGAGCAAGATCAGAATATGCGAGATTCATGTTGCCATTATCGAACCAGCCCTTTTGACCTTGTTTGACGTAGTTTTGAGCATTGTGAATGACATAGTTGCCCGAATAGTAGTTGGACGCAGTGTCGAAGAGATACTTCGGAGAAAGTTGTTGGCTCATCGTGTAAACGAAGTCAGCAGCTTTGATCGGCGTGCCGTCATCCCACGTGAGATCACTGCGCAGAGTCATTGCAAATGCCTGTCCGGAAGTTGCGTCTTCTGCAAGACCGTATCTGCCTGCGTATTTTGCAGTCACGTCTTCGAGTTTTGTAGCCGCAGAGTATTCAAGCGTATATGCACCGGGGACGATGCTTCCGTCTGCATTAAACTTGTAGTTGAACTCATAGAATGAACTTGTGAAATAACCTTCCATTGTTGAGTTCGCATTGTCGCTCGACAATATCGTGCACCACTGGCTCGGCATTTGAGAAGTATAGTCGTTGTTGGTATACATTTTGGAATCTCGCCAGCCGGTATTATCACTCGGCTTGGGGGTCGGACCCGGTTTGTCGGGTTTGTCGCATGCTACGAACAAGCCAATCGCAAGAACGAGGACCAAAACCATAGCCAAAATAGCAATAATTCTTCTTTGCTTCATTGTTGTTACCTCCTGATTTGTTTATTATTAGGTTGTTGATTTGTGTTTATTATAAGTGCATATCCCGAATCTGTAAACAATTTTTTTCTGTTTTTCAAAAAAATTAATTTTTATACATTTTTCAAGACGCACCTTCCCTTCTGCCACAAAATCTCATTTTTATGCCACTTTATCATACATTTTTGCAGTTTTGTATTGCCATTTTGCCGTTTTACACCCGTTTTTTGCCTTTGCGCCCACCAAAACATCGGTTGCGCAACCGCAATTTTTCGTTGCTTTTATGCAAAACAACCCTTAAAATGCATAAAAATAAAAAATTTTGTATAAGCCATTTTACGCTTTTTGAGCAAAATTGTTACAAATCTTGCAATAATATCGAACTTTATTTGTGCTTTTTGCAAATTATACTGTATATTTACTCACACTTTTGCAAGATTATGCCATATTATGCACATCCGTTATACCGCCCCGATTCACCGCCATTATGCGCGCATCCGCATATACGCGCGCACGCGCACGCACACACACATACACATATATGTATATACACACACGCATATACGCACATACAATTGCACGTGTACACGCACGCGTTCAATATATATAAGGGGCTTTGGTTGAGTTTTCTTGCGCGAATATATAAATATGTGGATATTTGAGATGTAAAAGGTGATTTTGAAATATTGCGCGCTCAAATTTTGTTTTTGATTATATCCAATCGGGTGTGGGTGTCCCCACCCTGTCATCCTGTCAATGCAAAGCGGAGCAACTTGCTTGCAAGGGTTGCAGCGCATGTATTCACGTAGCAACGCCTTTGAAAAGGCAAAACCGCAAGGTTCTATGCGCAAGCATAGCGGTTGCGAGTAGCGTAGTCGAAGGATCTAGCGTAGCGAAAAGAATAAGCAAGATCTGCGCCTTACGGCTGGATGTTTCGACAGGCTCAACATGACAATATGGAGAATTTTTAATTTTACCGATACTCACAAATCGGGTGTGGGTGCCCCACCCACAATTATTAATTATTAATTAACAAAAAACGCGATAAATAGATGAAGAACAAGAAAGAGCCACGCTAACGGCAACCCTAATGTACAAATAGTACATGAGTTGACGGGAGCGTGGCTCTGCCGCGGTTATTCGCTATTTAGCGCGTTTTTCTAAGCGTGTCCAAACAGATGAATGACGCGAAAAAGCCCTTCGGGCTCTCGCCTAGTGTACTATCCGTACACGACGAGTGACCGAAGGGCTTTGACAAAGTCAGTCGCTGTTTGGCACGCTTAGAAGAAGCGGGCGACAAGGTCCTTGGAATACTGCACAGTCTCTTCCATATCGCCGAAGCTCATGATTTCGCCTGCATAGTAGGTGTTGAGATTGCCTTGCATTGCTTCGACTTTCTCGTACCAACCGTCTGCGTAATCTTTCTCGAAGACGTGCGGGAAATAATACCACTTTCTCTCATAGACGCATTTGTCGATGTCGATGCCGCAGAGTTTCATATCGTCCCAAGCCATCTTCTTGGATTCTTCATAGGTTTTGAGCTCTTTGCCCTTGTAGTTTCTGAGCACGTAGGTGGTGAGAACCTGGTTGGGTTCGTTTGCCCATCTGTGATAGAAGACCATAAGGTGTCCGAGACGTTCGGGAACCATGTTGTCGAAGAGATAACCTGACATATCGGGATAATACGTGCCGGGTTTGCAAGTGATTGCGGTGACGTCGTAACGCTCGTAATCGATCTTTGCAAAGAGTTTCTTTTCATCTTCGGTTGCGTCGAAGTAGTTGGGCATATATTGAAGCGGCGCGGTGATGATGATCTTGTCATACTCTTCCATATCTTCGCCGATATAGACTTGCACTTTGCCGTTTTGACGCGTAACCTTGGTGATGTTCACGTTAAGGCGTGCGGGATGTTGAAGTTTTGCATTGACTGCTTCGTAAATGCTTTGCGTACCGTCTTTCCAGGTCCAAAGGTCTTTGTTGACGAAATACATTGCCGTTGCGAAGTCAAGGTATTTGAGAACGTATGCCGCAGGAATTTCGTCGAAGAAGCCGTATCCGAATGCGGTGTACGGTCCGATCCAAATTTCTTGAGCAAGTTTTACGCCGTTGAGTTTGCAGAAATCCGTGAAGTTCATGCAAAGATCTTTAAGATTGGGGTTTTCGCCGACGACATGTTCGCCCGTGACGGGATCGTATCCGTCGTATTTACCTTCGGAAATTCCCTTGTGTCCGGTGTATTGATATCCTTTATACTTGGTCGCAAGGAGCGTGCCGAGTTTCTTGACTTGGGACTTCATGCGAAGAAGGTGCGGAATAAGAAGCGGATTCTTTTTAGGATCAAACGGATCGTAGGGCTTGCCGTTTTGTTTGCGGTATGCACGTTCGAGTTTCGGGCCGTTGTGGTCCACTCCGCCGAAGAGTTCGAGTTCGTGAACGGCATAATAAGTCGGGCAACCCATGATTGCGCCCATTTCAAATCTCTTGCCGTCGTGATAGGGAGAGTGACATTTGCCGCCGACGTGATCTTCTCTTTCGAGAATTGCGTAATCGGTATAGCCATTCTTTTCAAGATGCACTGCCGCACTGAGTCCCGCAGGGCCTGCGCCGATGATACAAATCTTTTCGTTCTTTGCCATAATAATCTCCTTTTTGACAATATATCCTATTTTGTTTTTCTAAATAAAATACGTTTGTCAATCTCTTTTCATCGATATAGTTATAGCACCATTTTTTGCGAAAGTAAATATTTTGCTAAAATTTTATCAATATTTTGTTATCTATTTTGTAAAATAAGTATTAACAATGCAAAAAACGCGTGTTATAATACCGTTGAGAAATCAAAAAAGGCGGGAAAATATGAGATTTAACTCCTTTGAAGAACTTCTGCGCTACAATGCCGAGAAACACACAAACGACGTCGCTTTGATTTTCGATAAGGACGGAGAGATATTCAACGTGACTTATTCCGAATTTTTCGACGGAGTTCTCGAAAGAAAGGCGCAACTCGAAAAAGAAAACGCAAACTGCGTGGGCATATTGCAAGCCCCGAGCGCAAAATGGCTCGTCGATACGTTTGCAAGCGTGCTTGCAGGAAAGCAAACGGTGCTTCTCGATCCTATGCAAGAGCCTGCCGTTATTCAAAAAATGGTGATCGCAACCGACGTTGCTCTCGTTCTTACCGACGAACTCACCGCTCCGTATGCGCAAGCGGTTAAAACCGCTCCCGTAGAGAACGTCGAAAAGGCGGACGGGGAAGGAGATATACTTTTCTTCACGTCGGGCACGACCAACCTTTCAAAAGCAGTCGTGC
The DNA here is from genome assembly GCA_963656415.1 of bacterium. Taxonomy (GTDB): domain Bacteria; phylum Bacillota; class Clostridia; order Christensenellales; family CAG-917; genus CAG-475. Next base: position 19,171 of record CAVKIG010000022.1, read on the forward strand.
TGACGTCGAAATCTCTTTGCTCGAGCGCATGGAACGGACAGCAGAAACTCCCTTGCACATCTAGCGACAATCTTCTTTGCATGCTTCCGCTCACCCACGTGTTCGGATTTGTATGCGCAATGCTCTGGCCAATGACGCAGGGCGCAAAAATCTCGCTGACAAGAGGAATGAGATATATTCCGTTCGATTGCAAATACTTCAACCCGACTATAATATCCGTCGTTCCGTCCGTGCTTAAGTTCTTGATTGCCACGAACGCGCTAAACGACGATTTGAGAGTTATACTTGTCGGCGCAGGTCCTGCAAGCGAACAAATGCTTGCGGCAGCAAAAGCAAAAGGTATCGAAGTGCGCTTCGGATACGGACTCACCGAGACGTCGAGCGGCGTTGCGATAAGCTGCGGAGACGATCCGTTTGCGATGTCGGTATGCCCCGACGACAAAATTACCATTGCAGACGACGGCGAAATTCTCATATCCGCGCCCACATGCGTGATGAAAGGATACTACAAAAACGAATCCGCAACGCGCGAAGTGCTTGAAAACGGCATTTTCCACTCGGGCGATTTGGGCAAATTCGACAAAGACGGCAACCTTCACATCACGGGCAGAAAGAAAGACATTCTCGTGCTCGAAAACGGAACGAAAATCTTCCTAGCCGAATGGGAAGCCGATCTTCAAAGCACACTCGGAATAGAAGACGTCGCACTTGCGCTTGTGGACAACGTGATTACGCTGTTTGTGGGCAACAAAGACGGAAACGTTGACAAAAACAAGGTGAAAGACGACGTGAAAAAATTCAATTCGACACATACGTTCGACCAACAAATCGGAGACGTCAAAGTGCTTGACGGCGCACTGCCGAGAACCGCAACGGGAAAAATCAAACGCTATTCTCTGCGTTGAAAAACCGTCTGAATACGCGCAAGAAAATAAGCGCACAATACGAGTAAATAAAAACGTTCATATAAAGGAGAATTATGGCAACTCAATTCACCAAGGAACAAATCCAAGCAAACCTGACAAAACTTGTCAAACAATACATCCCTTCCTTGCAAGACGAAGAGATAACGCGCGATACACCCATCAATTCCAAGGGCTATGAATCTCTCAACTACATTCTCATCATTTGCACGCTTGAGAGCGACTACGGCGTGAAAATTCCCGATAAAGTCTGGATGAAACTCGACACTGTCGGGGACGTCGTCGATACGGTCTACGATATGGCAGAAAAGAACTCAAAATAACGTAAACGATGTTTTACATAGCGCATATTGCAAGATAAAATGGCAGATTTGACGTATATCGAAAAAAAGAAACTGCTTGCCGACGACGTGACTATGTTCAGAAATCTTCGTCCGTCGGTGCTTTTGAGATGGCTTCAGGAAATATCCATCGCACACACCGAAGAACTGGGTGCAGGCAGAGCGAAAACGCTTGACAAAGGCGTTCTTTGGGTGGTGGCTCGCATAAAAATCGAAGCGAGCAGGCTTCCCGTATACGACGAAAAAGTCACGCTGAAAAGTTGGGCAGGTCCGACGTTGCGCGTGCTGTTTCCGCGTCATTACGTCCTTGAAGACGAGAGCGGCAACGCAATCGTGAAAGCAAGCGCGGTTTGGCTTCTTATGGATGCAAAAGAACGCAGAATGGCGTTCCCCGACGAATACGGCGTGGTTGTTCCGGGCATAAAAGAAGACGGCGAACTTCCACTACCCTTGGGCGTTTCTTTGGGAGAACAGAAAGAGAAAAAACAATTCACCGTCGCATATAGTCAAGTCGATATAAACAGGCATATGAACAACAGCAAATATCTCGACGAAATGGAAGACGTTCTCGGCGGTGAGTATCTTGAAAAGCACTCTCTTAAAACGCTCGAAATCGAATTCAAATCAGAGATAAAACTCGGCTCGCAAGTCTCGCTTGCATACACCGTTGACGGAGACAAAGCGGAAATGATAGGCTACGTCGGCAACGTCCCTTGCTTTGAATTGAAAGCGACTTTTCAAGAAATCTAATCTTAAAACCAATCACACGGCACAACAATCCGCACCCGTTGCGGATTTTTTTCTTATCAAAGCAAAAAGCAAACAAATATAAGAACGTCGCAAAAGTCTGCTCGGCATTCGCACATTCTACGTCTTGTCTTTTGATAAGTGAGCGAAGCGAACAAACCAAGCCGATAATTTGGCTAAATTGTGGTAGGAGCATTTATCCTTGCTTAAACTGATAGCAAAAATTCTCGGCGCAGTAGAAAAGCAAAAAGCAAACAAATATAAGAACGTCGCAAAAATCTGCTCGGCATTCGCACAATCTGCGTCTTGTCTTTTGATAAGTGAGCGAAGCGAACAAACCAAGCCGATAATTTGGCGAAATTGTGGTAGGAACATTTATCCTTGCTTAAACTGATAGCAAAAATTCTCGGCGCGGTAGAAAAGCAAAAAGCAAACAAATATAAGAACGTCGCAAAAATCTGCTCGGCATTCGCACAATCTGCGTCTTGTCTTTTGATAAGTGAGCGAAGCGAACAAACCAAGCCGATAATTTGGCGAAATTGTGGTAGGAACATTTATCCTTGCTTAAACTGATAGCAAAAATTCTCGGCGCGGTAGAAAAGCAAAAAGCAAACAAACAAAAGAACACCGCACAAAACTTGTGCGGTGTCCGTAAACTTGCGACGATTTTTGCTTAGTCTGCATCAAGCGATTCCAATCTGATTTGTTTCTTCTCTTCTTTGGTGAGTTTTCTTCCCTTTGCGGAGAGAACGCTATCACCGTGTTTGACGAAGAGCATAAGAACGATTGCTATGACGATGCAGATTGCACTGTACAGGAACAAGAATTTGTTGCCGCCTGCGTCCATGATTGCGCCGCCGATTGCAGGAGTGATTGCCTGTGCGGACATGGTTGCCACATAGTAATAACCCGTGTATTGTCCGACCGTTTCGGCAGTGGAAAGTTCGGTGACCATCGGGAAAGTATTGACGTTTGCGATGATAAGGCCGAAACCTGCGATGAGATAGAAGAGTGCAAAGAGCACTGCGGGAATTGCCGCGTTGTCGTTCGGAGCGACAGCCGCAAAGATAAGCACGAATGACACGACTGCCATGCCGAAGCCTATCATAATGGATTTTCTTCTGCCGATTTTTGCTGCCATATATCCGACGGGGATAAACGCGATTGCACTGATGCCCATAGAAACGCCGGAGATTATGGACGCGATACCTGCCGACAGGTTGAGAGCCTTGGTCGTGTAAATCGACAGGTTGGAAGACACGGCATTGTATCCCATAAACCACATAAAGATGGAAGCAAGGATAAGAATGAAGGATTTAAGTCTGCCTTTTTCAAGGTCGGATTTTGCACCCCACCACTCTTTCGGGCTTGCGTGTTTCTTCTTGGAGTTTGCGACGACTTCTTTTGCGAATTCGACTGTTTCGGGAGCGAGCTCTGCGTGTGCGATATCGACTGCGCTTTTGTCTATGGTTTCGATTGCGTCGCCCGACGGTTTTGAATCGAGAGCGTAATTTGCGTCGCCTTCGGAAATGAGTTCTTCCGCAAATTTTTCCGCGTCGGGATTTTCTCCTTCCGCAAAGTCGTCGATTTCGTATTCTTTGCAGATTTCCTGGCATTTTGCCACGAGTTTGCGTTCGTTGACGAGAGCAATGAAGCCTGCAAGGAGCAAGAGCATACCTGCGGCAACCGAGCCGAAGATGATGACGTAGTTTTCAAGTCTTTGACCGAACAACACCACCGTGTAGATAAGGAACGCTATCGCACCGCCGATACCGCCGCAAAGGTTGATGATTGCGTTTGCTTGCGAGCGAAGCGGCTTGGGGGTGACGTCGGGCATGAGCGCGACCGCAGGAGAGCGGAACGTCGCCATCGCTATAAGCACGAGAAGAAGAATAACCATGTAGATTGCAAGGCTTTGAATGCCTTCTTTGGTCTTGGTGTAGTTCTCGTGAATTCCGTTTGAAATGTAATTGTTCATGCCTGACGCAACGTATTTTTTGTAACTTGCATTGCTGTCAAGCATTTCCTGATAAGTTTTGCCCGTCTCTTCGCACGTTGCACTCAAATCCGAAACGACTTCGCCCCTATAATAGTAGGTCGTGTCGCCCAACATATTGAGCACGGCTTTTTTGGAAGTCATGTCTCCGTAATAGCGTATCGAGACGAAATCTTCTTTTGTGAGATGGTTCTGATCTCTTACGTAAGTAAGGTCGCAATAGTTTGCACTGCCCGATTCTTTGGCTTCGGCCTTGTCCCACCACTCTGAAAGAAGCGGACTCATGAACGAATCGTCTGCAAGTTGCGCTTCAATAGACGCGGTGTATTGCTCCGCCTTTGCCTGTTGTTTGAGCGTGGCAACGGGAACGAACACCATAAGCACAACCGCGCAAAGCGTGCCGATGACGATGAAAGGCGTACGACGACCGAATTTCTTTGCAAGTTTGCCGTGCGCGTTGTCGGAGAGTTTTCCGAAAAGCGGAAGCATAAACAAAGCGAGCAAGTTGTCAAGTCCCATGATTATACCGCGCGCCCAACTCGGCAAGCCGTAGGCTTGTTCGAGAAGAAGGGGTACGACGAAATCGTACGCTGTCCAGAACAGCATGATGATTGCAAACGCAAAGCCGACTTTGAACGTTTGCGGATAGTTGAGTTTGAGCGGTGGTCTGCCTTTTTCGTCCAGAATAGGAGCGGCCTTCTCTTTTTTCTTCATATATCTTCTCCCGGATAAGAATGGCATTTTTACCTACGCACGCACGTATAC
>CAVKIG010000023.1:0-23617 GCA_963656415.1 bacterium
TGCGTGCGACGTGCAAGTCGGCGACGTTTTCGTGAGTAGGGGCGGAGAAATGCCCGAAGGCATGTGTGAGAGCGCGTGGGGAAGCGTCAAGCAATTCGTTTTGGAACTTGCAAACGGCGGTGGCAATTTTTACGATGGCTGGATGAAAAATCCGCATAGCGCAATGATTTCATGCAACGACGGCTTTCGCCCCGTGAGTTTTTATATCGAAACGATGGAATGAAAGTCGTTTTAGATTTTGAAAACTAATATTATGACGTTTTGGGAATTGTCAATGAAAAGTGAAATTCATTGAAACGGTAAAGTTATACTTGAAATTTTGAATAAAGATACGTAAATGCGTGCGTGCGCGAAAGCGCGCGCCTTTTTATTTATAAAACTTATTTTATAGTTTATAATAATCAATAAATACGCAAATGCGGAAGCGGTATGTTCAAGGAAAACGCAAGTGAAAATTTTTTGAAAAAATTCTGAAAATTATTTGCAAAAACTATTGACTTTTAGCAAAAGCGGGCATATACTGTTAGCAATCAAAGCGAAAGAGTGCTAAAAGCAATCCGAACTATGAAGGTAAACTATGGGAAAAGAGTTGACTGAAAGAAAAAAGAGAATATTGCACGCGCTGGTTGACCTGTATATATCGACGGGACAGCCTGTGTCCAGTTCCGACATTCAGAGCAAGTATTTGCCCGAAGTCAGTTCCGCGACGGTGCGTGCCGAACTCAGCGCGCTCGAAGCACTCGGATACATCGAACAGCCGCACACGTCGGCAGGCAGAGTTCCGCTCAAGGACGCGTACAAGTTCTACGTCGAGTCGATAAGCGAAACGGACGATCACAGCAACATGCTCACCGATCAGGAAACTGCGTTCATCAGAGACAAGTTTTTGAGAAGACTCGGCAAAATTCAGGACATGTCGGTTGAAGCGGCGAAGATAATCAGCGACGTGACGAATTACACTTCGTTCATCGTCGAGAAGAACACTGCGGACATCGTAATCGAAGAAATCAAACTCGTTCCGCTCAAACAGGGCAAAGCAGTCGTGCTGATAGTCACGAGTGCGGGAATGATTGCCGACAAAGCGATAGATCTTAAAGACGACGTGAGACCCGAATACGTGGACACGGCGACTAAAGTGCTCAACAAGGTATTTGCGGGCAAGCGTGTGACGGAAGTCGAAAAAATCGATATAAGTCAGATTGACGACGAATTGAAAGGCTTTTCGGACGTGCTTGACGACGTGCTCGGTATATTGAGAATATATATGAGCGAGCACAGCGACACCAACGTATTCGTGGAAGGCGCGCTCAAAATGCTCGATTATCCCGAATACAACAACGTCGAAGACGCAAAGAACTTCTTGTCGGTTATATCCGATAAGGCGAGCATGAGCGAGATACTTCAAAGCGACGAAAGCAGCATCGAGTTTTCGGTGCGTATCGGCAAGGAAGACAGCGGCGTAGACAAATGCGCGATTATCACCGCGGCGTACAAAGTCGGGGACGAAGTGGTCGGACAAGCCGGCGTAATAGGCCCTGAAAGAATGGACTATAAGAAAGTTATCGGCGTGCTGGATTATATGAAAAAGACGATAAACAGCATTGCTTCAAAGGACGATAAAGATGAGTAAGAACAAGAACAAACAAAACGTAAACGAAGAAGTCGAAACCGAGACCGTCGAGACGGCGGAGCAGGGGGAAGTCGAAACCGAGCAAAAGCCCGATATCGAAATCGACCGCGACGGAATGAACGACGAGCAATATATTGCGGCTCTCGAACAGAAACTCGGACAAGCGATTGCGGAAGCGAATACTTGCAAGGGGCTGACGCAAAGATTGCAGGCCGATTTCGACAACTATCGCAAACGCAACAATTCGATTGCCGAAGATATGAAACTTCTCGGGCAATCGATAGTGATTGAAAAGTTGCTCACCGTGCTTGACAACTGCGATCTTGCAAGAAAGTATATACAAGATCAATCCGCATTGACGGGATTCAATATGATGGAAAACCAGATATTGACCGCACTTGCGGGCTTCGGACTTAAAGAAGTCGAGACAGACGGAAAAGAGTTCGACGCAAAGGTTATGCAAGCGGTTGAAAGAGTAAAGGACGAGCAGAACGCGGGCAAAGTCGTCGAAGTGCTTGCAAAAGGATATTTGCTCAACGACAAACTTCTTCGCCCGGCAAGCGTCAAAGTCGGATATTGGGAATAAACGAACGATGCGGCTTTGAGACAAACAATAAACAAGCAACACTCTCGCGAAAGCGGGTGTAAATAAAATAAAAAATAAAGTTTTCTTCCCGAAAGGGAAAAGGAGTAATAATATGGGAAAAATTATCGGTATTGACCTTGGTACAACAAACTCTTGTGTAGCAGTCATGGAAGGCGGCGAAGCGGTCGTTATCCCGAATGCCGAAGGCATGAGAACCACTCCGAGCGTAGTGGCATTCAAAGGCGGTGAAAGACTTGTCGGTGAAATCGCAAAGCGTCAAGCTGTTGCAAATCCCGAACACACCGTAAGTTCCATCAAAAGAGAGATGGGCAGCGATTATAAAGTGAAGATCGACGGAAAGGAATACACTCCGCAAGAGATCTCCGCAATGATTTTGACAAAACTTAAAAACGACGCAGAGAAGTATCTCGGCGAAAAGGTTACGGAAGCGGTCATCACCGTTCCTGCATACTTCACGGACTCTCAACGTCAGGCAACCAAAGACGCAGGCAGAATCGCAGGTCTCGAAGTGAAACGTATCATCAACGAACCTACGGCGGCGGCACTTGCATACGGCATCGATAAGGATGAGAACAAGAATCAGAAAGTTCTTATCTTCGACCTTGGCGGCGGCACGTTCGACGTATCCATTCTCGAACTCGGCGACGGTGTCTTCGAAGTTCTTGCAACTGCGGGCAACAACAGACTCGGCGGCGACGACTTCGATAAGCGTATAATCGATTGGATCACTTCCGAATTCAAGAAAGAACACGGCGTTGATCTCACCGGCGACAAGATGGCAATGCAACGTATCAAAGAAGCGGCAGAAAAAGCAAAGATCGACCTTTCGGGCGTCACCAAAGCAAACATCTCGCTTCCGTTCATCGCAATCAAGGACGGTGTGCCTATGCACCTTGATATGGAACTCACTCGTGCGAAATTCGATTCGCTCACCGAAGATCTCGTCAAGGCAACTCAAGGCCCGATGCAACAAGCACTCAAAGACGCAGGACTTTCTTACAACGACATCGCAAAAGTCATCATGGTCGGCGGTTCGACTCGTGTGCCGGCAGTGTACGACTCCGTCAAGAAGATCACAGGCAAAGATCCGTATAAGGGAATCAACCCGGACGAATGCGTTGCAATCGGTGCTGCAATTCAAGGCGGCGTGCTCGCAGGCGAAGTGAAAGATATGCTTCTTCTCGACGTAACTCCGTTGTCGCTCGGCATCGAAACGCTCGGCGGCGTTTGCACCAAACTCATTGACAGAAACACGACAATTCCGACAAGCAAATCGCAAGTGTTCAGCACCGCTGCGGACAACCAGACGGCAGTTGACATTCACGTTTTGCAAGGTGAGAGACAATTTGCTCGCGACAACAAGACGCTCGGCAGATTCGAACTCGTCGGCATCGCACCCGCACCGCGCGGAATCCCGCAAATCGAAGTTACGTTCGATATCGACGCAAACGGCATCGTTTCCGTCAAAGCGTGCGATAAGGCAACGGGCAAGTCTCAATCAATCACCATCACCGCGTCAAGCAACCTTACCGAAGCGGATATCGACGCTGCTGTGAAAGACGCAGAGAAGTACGCCGAAGAAGACAAGAAACGCAGAGCGGTGGTAGACGCAAAGAACAATGCGGAACAACTCGTGTTTGCAGTCGACAAGTTCGTAAGCGAAAACGGCGACAAACTCGAAGAAGCAGACAAGAACGCCGTAAGCGAAGCAAGCAAGGCGGCAAGCGAAGAACTCGCAAAGGCAGAGACCGAAGACGACGTCAAAGCAGTCGTTGAAAAACTCACCAAAGTGACGGATCCTATCTTCACGAAGTTCTATCAACAAAACCCCGAAGCGGCTGCAGAAGCGGCAAAGGCTGCAGGCATCAACCCCGAAGATTATCAGGGCGGACAAAATCCTGACGGCGGCGTTGACGGCACTGTTGACTGATAAAATCGTATATATGCGACGATAGATGCGATAAGCATCGCGACGAATCCGAAACGGGTTTGTCAAAAACAAACGAATGAAGTCAAGGCGCAACGGGCAACCGTTGCGCCAAGGCGTATAAACGCGCCGAGCATTGACAAGGCGCAAGGAAACAAGTATGGCATCAAAGAATTATTACGAAATATTAGGCGTTCAGAAGACGGCGACCGCAGACGAATTGAAAGCGGCGTATCGTTCTCTTGCAAAGAAGTATCACCCCGACGTGTATGCAAACAAATCTGACGCCGAAAAGAAGGAAGCGGAAGAGAAGTTCAAGGAAATCAACCACGCTTACGAAGTGCTTTCCGACGACCAGAAACGTGCGGCGTACGACACCTACGGTGACGAAAACGGACCGCAAGGCGGATTTGGCGGTTTCGGTGGCGGAGCAAGCGGCGGCGCAGGCGGTTTCGGTTTCGATATGGACGACATCTTCTCAACCATATTCAGCGGATTCGGCGGTGGTTCGTCTCGCGCACAGAGTGCGAATATGGCGCAACGCGGTCAGGATATTCTCGTCGGAGTTACGCTCACCTTCGAAGAAGCGGCGTTCGGCGTTCAGAAGACCGTCAACGTCAGACGCGTGGAGAATTGCCCGGATTGCAAAGGCACGGGCGCAAAGGACGGCGCGGCTTTCAAGGTTTGTTCGAAATGCGGCGGCTCTGGTAGAGTTACGATGACTCAACGCACTCCGTTCGGTCAGGTCTCGACGCAGGGCGTATGTCCCACTTGCGGCGGCAAGGGCAAAATAATCACCGACAAATGCACGTCTTGCGGCGGCGTCGGCAGATTTGAAAAAGTGCGTGAAGTCAAGGTCAATATCCCTGCGGGTATCGATTCCGGTCAACGCGTGAGATATGACAACGAAGGTCACGCAGGCGTAAACGGCGGCGAAAAGGGCAGTCTTTACGTTGAAGTCAAAGTGCTTCCGCACAAACTCTTCGTCAGAAAAGGTTTCGACGTGCAAATCGACGTGCCTATTTCGTTCACGGACGCTGCGCTTGGTTGCACGATCGAAGTGCCTACGCTCTACGGTAAAAAGGAACTCAAAGTGCCCGAATGCACACAAAGCGGAACGATACTTACAATCAAGAATTACGGCATAAAGAAACTCAAAGGCGCAACGAAAGGCGATATGTTCGTAAGAATAGTCGTCGAAGTGCCGAAGTCTTTGAACAAGGAACAAAAAGATTTGCTCAAAAAATTCGACGCGGCAAGCGACCAAAAGAAACAATATCCTATCAAAAAAGCCTACGAAGAGAAACTTTCATAAGCAGAATAAAAGGGCAGAAGCCTATAAAGGAACACCCGATGAAATATAAAACTATAACGGTTTTCACAAACCACAACGACGCCGATCTCATCTCGTCAGCAATGTTTGACGCAGGTGCGGGCGGCGTTTCCATTTTAGACAAACAAGACTTTCTCGACCTTATAAAAAGCGACGTAATTTGGGATTACGTGGACGAAAGCGTGCTTATGCAATCGGACGAAGTGAAGGTTTCGACGATATGCGACGTTGACGACAACGATTTTCTCAAAAGACTCGAAACACGCCTTGAAGAAATGAAAGCGTACGGAGTGAAGTACGGCGAAATCGTCACGGGCGAAATCGACGCCGCGGACTATGAGAACGAGTGGAAAAAGTATTATAAACCTATCGTCACGAAGCACGTTACGATTGTCCCGACCTGGATAAAGTACGATAAAAAAGACGGAGAACGTATAATGAGACTCGATCCGGGCATGGCGTTCGGTACGGGGTCGCACGCAACGACGAGAATGTGTCTCGAACTCATGGACGTAGACGGAAAAGACGTCATTGACGTCGGTTGCGGAAGCGGTATTTTGGGTATTGCGGCGAAAATCGCAGGTGCAAAAAGCGTGTACATGTGCGACATAGACGAGCAAGCGGTGGAGTTTGCACGAAAAAACGCCGAACTCAACGACGTTGAAGCGACGATTGAAAAAGCGGATTTGCTGGAAGGCGATATGACGGCAGATTTCATCTTCGCCAACATAACGGCGGATATTCTTATGCGCTTTTCAAAGAGCATAGGAAAACATTTGCGCGAAAACGGAACGATAGTGTTGTCGGGTATCATTGACAGTCGCCTTGACGAAGTGATACAATGTTATGAGTCGGCAGGATACGAAATCGTCGAGCGTATGGCAATCGACGATTGGCGCGCTTTGAAACTCAAAAAGAAAGCGTAATCCGTGCTAAAACGGCAGCACAATCACGGTTTATCCGTTGATTCGCAAAACGTAAAAAACATCAAAATATGCGGTTAGAATATGGAAATTAGACGATTTTTTGTCGATAATAGCGACATATGCAACAACGTAGTAACCCTTACGGGAGACGAATTTTCGCATATGGTCAAAGTGCTTCGCTACAAAGTCGGTTTCAAGGCGGTCGTGTGTGCAAACGACGGAATAGAAAGACTTTGCACGGTGAACGAAATAGGAAAAGACTTTGCTACGCTCGTTATCGAACAAGAAACCGTTCAGGACGTAAAGAACGCTCACGTTACGTTGTTTGCGGGACTTCTCAAAAACAACAAACTCGATTTTGTCGTTCAAAAATCGGTGGAACTCGGAGTTGACGAGATAATTCCTTTTGCGTCTCACAATTGCGCAGAAACGAAGTTTGCAAAGGATAGGGCGGAAAAGATAGCGTTAGAAGCCGCAAAACAATGCGGTTCGGCGTATTTGTCAAAAGTCGGTTCGCTTGAAAATTTCGATGAAGTTCTTGCTCGTTTCAAAGAGTTCGACACCGTTCTTTTCGCTTACGAAAACGAGAAGAAGAATAGAATTAAAGATTGCCGCATCGACGGCAAAAACGTTGCGCTTGTCGTAGGACCCGAAGGCGGATTTACGCCGGAAGAGACAGAAAAAGCAAAAGAGTGCGGAGCGACGATAGTCACGCTAGGAAGACGCATTTTGCGCGCCGAAACGGCTTCTATCGTGTCATGTGCGCTTCTTTTAGACCATTTGGGAGAACTTGACTATGAGTGATTTGCCGAAAGTTTCCATTTTCACGCTCGGTTGCAAAGTCAATCAATACGACACCGACGCTATGCTTGCCGTATTCGAGCACGCGGGATTTGAAATCACCGAAGGGCTTGAATTTGCCGATGTGTACATAGTCAATTCTTGCGCGGTCACTGCCGAGGCGGAGAAAAAATCTCGCCAATCGGTTGCAAGAATACTCAAAGTCAATCCCAATGCTCGCATATACGTGTGCGGATGCGCTTCTCAAAACAATTTTTCGCAATTTGCCAAAAACAACGTTGAATATATCTCGGGAACGGACGGAAAAGTCGGTTTTGCAAGAAAAATAGCCGCAAAGTACGTTGGCGATGAAAAATTCGACAAAATAGTTCCCGACCGTTTCGATATAAGTAGAGAATACGAAGACAATGAAGGCATAGTCAATCTTAAAACGCGTCATTTCATCAAAGTGCAGGACGGATGCAACAACTTTTGCAGTTATTGTCTTATCCCGTACGTGCGCGGCAGAAGCCGTTCGAGAAGCGTTGAGAGTGTGATAAACGAACTCGATTCCGTAAAAGGAGTTGCAAAAGAAGTCGTCGTGACGGGCATAAATTTGTCCGCTTTCGGAAAAGACACGAATTCGTCGCTGACCGAACTTATGAACGCGCTTTCGCGCTACGATTTCGGCGTGAGACTCGGCTCGCTCGAAGTGGGCGTTATATGCAGAGAGTTTTTGGACGCTACAAAAAAAATAAAGCGTTTCTGTCCGCATTTTCATCTGTCGTTGCAGAGCGGTGACGACGCAACTTTGAAGGCGATGAACCGCCATTATACCACTTCTCAATATTACGCTGCCGTGCAACTTATCAGGGAGTATTATCCCGATTGCGCGATAACGACGGATATAATCGTCGGTTTTCCCACCGAGACGGAAGAGCAGTTTGAAAACTGCATGAATTTTGCAAGAAAAGTCGGTTTTTCGGATATTCACGTTTTTCCGTATTCGTCTCGTCGCGGAACGGTGGCAGGCAGATTGAAACCGCTTTCGCCAGACGTGGTTACGAGTCGTCAGAAGCGCATGAGTGCGGTTAAGGGCGAACTTGTGCAAAATTATCTCAACAAGCAACTCGGTATGCCGCAAAGCGTGCTTTTCGAGACGTCGGAAGACGGAATTTGGTGCGGACATACGCCGAATTACGTCAAAGTGTACTCGAGACAGGGCGCGCACAACGAAGTGCGACAAATCGTCCCGACTCATAAATATCTTGACGGCGTTGCGGACGACAGTGTAAAAGCGTAAAGCGATACATAGACAATCAAATTGAATAAACGCATAATATTGAGATATTGCCGTGCTTGCATAGCAAATATCGTCAAAATCGACAAAACGATAAAATACCGAAAACAAGGAGTTATATATGAGCGATTGTATTTTTTGTAAGATAGCAAACGGCGAGATTCCGTCCACAAAACTTTATGAAGACGACGATATGATTATCATCAAGGACTTGAATCCGCAAGCCCCCGTTCATCTTTTGCTCATCCCCAAAGAGCATTACGCAAACATAATCGAGATGTCCGACGCACAAGCGCAAACTCTTGCAAAATGCATCAAAAAGCTCTCGACGCTCACCGATCAACTCGGTCTTTCCAACGGTTTCCGTCTCGTCTCCAACAAGGGCACAGACGGTTGTCAATCCGTAGGGCATTTGCATATTCATATATTGGGTGGGGCTAAGCTTAGCGACACCATGTGCTAAAAAACGCGCCAAACTGTGTCATTGAGCGAATAACTTTGTCAAGCGCGCCTTGCTACAAGTCGTGTACCATTTTGTACACTAGGCTTGCATCAAGGCGCGCTTTTCTCGTTCTTCATCTCAATGACGCAGTTTGGCAGCTTGAACATTCTTCATCTATTTATCACATTTTTATTCTTTTTACATAGGCTTGAACATCGTATACACTAAAATAGAAATGCCCCATAGTTATTCATTGTTAATTATTCATTATTCATTAAAAAAGCGTTCACCGAACGGTGAACGCTTTTTTGTTTTTATCGGCTAAATTACGCCGCAATTTTTGCTTTTTTCTTCTTGCCGAAGTGGATGCCGAGACCAACGCCGACGCCGATGACTACGACGCTCGGAATGATTGTTGCAAGAAGAATCGTCGTGAGATTGTTCTTCTTTGCGGAGAGAGTCGTTGCGCCGATTTCGTCAATCTTGCCGGTTGAGCGGTTGAAATAGTAACCGGTGTAGGTGATTGTATCGCCGCTGACGACAACCTTGCCAAACGTTTGAGAATCGAGAGTGTGGAGAATACTTTCGTCCTTGTTGAACTTGTCGGTTGTCATGTCGTTCTCTCTGTAATTGTAGAACTTTGTGCCGAGAGTGCCGAGCGTGATGTACATAACGCCGTCGCCCGTATAGCGCACGCCTTTGCCGTCGGTTTTGTCAACCACTTTGCCGTCCTTGTCCACGAGATAGGTTTCGGTGTAGGTGTGGTCGTGTCCGCCGAATACGACGTTTACGCCGTTTTCTGCAAAGAGTTTGGTGAGTTGAGTGCGCATTGCGATGACTTCGCCGTCAAACGCGTGAGAGCCTGCCGAGTACAAACTCTTGTGCATAAGCACGAATTTCCATTTTGCATTGGTATTTGCAAGGTCGTTTTTGAGCCATGCGAGTTGTTCTGCGCCGAGGCCGTCGCTTGTTGCGTCGTTGGTGTCAAGCACGGTGAAGTGAGCGTTTGCGTAATCGAAAGAGTAATATTCGCCGCTTATCGCTTGCACGTTGCCGTCCTTATTCTCGGTGTAGTTGAAGTATCTTGCCATTGCGCCCGTATTGTTCTCATGGTTGCCAGACGTGAAGAAGACGGAAGTGTTGATGGTGAGATCCTGATAAGTGTTGAGAGCCATGCCCCATTGCCCGAAGTTCTTGCCGTTGTCGCACATATCGCCGGCGTTGAGAATGAAGTCGTAGCCGTTGACGCGCTCGTCTTTGAGAAGAGCGGAGACTGCTTCGTGGCTTTCGGTGTACATGCCTTGAATCATGCCTTGGATGTCTGCAATCGTAAGGAATTCAAACGAATCGGAGTTTGCGTCCTTTGCGGTTGTGAAAGTGAATCCCGATTTGTCGTATCCGTCGAGTTTGACGAATTCGAGCAAAGAGAAGGTGTTGGCTTCGTCTTTATACTCAAAGTTGCCCGCAACGTCATAGTAGTAAGTTTTGCCTGCTTCGAGACCGGAGATTGTGACGGTGGTGCAGTTCCAATAAATCACGCTGTTTGCAACGGACGCATCGCGATCGCCGTAAACGTAGGGTTGTTCTGTAGCCTTGTCTTCGATTTGACCGTGCGTAAGGCAGAGAAGACCAAGGTCGATGAGCGGAATGTATTGCGGTTTGGTTTGCGTGAGCATATCCACTTTGATTCCGTTGATGGTTGCGCTTGCTTTTGCGTCGAGATAATCGGTTTTGTTGACCGCATAATCTGCAAACGCTTGCTTTTGAGAAGTTGAGAGTGCACCGAGTACGTTGCCGTTTTCGTCGAGAAGTCTGAACGTGCCGTATACGTTTTCTTCGGTGTAGAAGCGAATTGTATACGTGCTCGTGCCGTTTGAGGTGTCGAAGTTTGCCGTGACTCTTGACGGAACTCTGCCGTTGCCTTGCGTTGCCGCGTTAAATTCCGCGCCGACGGTAGACACTTTGTTGAGAGTGGACAAATAGGAAAGTTTCACGCCGCCGAAAACATAGTTTTCGTTGGGTTGGAACGTGGTGGGAGCGGACGGGTTGGTGAAGTCCGCAAGGTCGGGATAAACGTCGGTTGCAAACGTAACTACGATTTCTTTTGCAATGCCGCCGAGACCTTTGTAGAAACTGTCAACGAGATAACTGTCAAGGAAGTTCTGAACGATGCCTATGACGTCCGAACCTTCGAGAGAGAAGCCGAGAAGTTTTGCAACTACGGTCTTGATTGCGGGGAGTAAATCGTTGATTACGTCAACGAGCACGAAGTTTGTCGCGTCGATAGAATAATCTTCCGGAAGTTCGAGCGTGATGCCCATTGATTGAAGCAAATTCTTGACGAGCGGCATCTTGAGTATTTCGGGAAGACCTTCGCCGAGACCTTTTTTGAGACTTTCAAGTTCGTCGGGCGTAAGGTAATCCTTTTCAACTGCGTCGCTGAAATTGAATTTGTGGTTGAGAATGGTTTTGAGAAGTGAACCGTCGTTGCTGAAAACGGGATCGAGAAGCGCGCTGAGAAGTTTTTCTACGAATTCGCCGCTTTCGAGTTGGTCGCACATATCGTTGAGTGCGGCAAGCATACGTTTACGATAAGTTGCGTCGGTGGGTTGTTGGAAACGGAAAGTTTCTTCTCCGCAGGCAACTTCGGAGAACGTCGCGTCTATCGAATCGTAAGTTTCGTCAAAGGAAATTTCGATGCCGATAGTGTGCGCGGTGAGAATGAAAGACGCAATATCCTGCACTTTCATTTTGCCCTTGTTTTCGGGGTTGACGCTCGATTGAATGTTTTCGTCGCCGAAAGACCAATCGAGAATGTTTCCGACGACCTTATTCACGAGATCGAGAGCCTTGTTTACGGTCTCGCCTTCGTATTTATAGGGCATATCGTAAAGCACGGTGTCGAGAATATAATCGACAAGACCGCTCAAAGCGTGTTTTGTGTCTACGCTTACGTATTCGTAATCGTCGTCTTCTTCGTTGTATTTTTCAAAATCGGGGAAGAGCGTGCTGCGAACAAGTCCGACGACCATGTTATCGCCTGCGACGACGTCGGTGACTTTGCTCACCAAAGAATCTATCGTGCCTTGATTAATGAAGTGACTGACGAGTCTGTCGAGAAGTTGAGAGTAGATCTCTTTCGTGATGTAGTCGTTGTAGGAAAGACGAGACATATCGTCGTATTGAATGATATACGCAAGATAGTCGGGGTTGGTTGCAACGACTGCTTCCCAGTTTGCGTGAGTGGGGGCTTCCTTGTAGATTGCGATTGCCGCATCGTATGCCGCTTGATTCCACGGCGCAGCGTCAAAAACGTTGCTGCTTGGCACTTCTTTGATGCCGACTGTGTCGAGAGTCATGACTTTGGACACGCAATCTTCACCGAGTTTGCCGTTTGCATCGTATCTTGAAATCGTGGTGTATCTTCTCGGAGAGTAGTAGCTCACGCAAGAACCCGTTTGGAAATCGTACAACGTTCTGCCTGCCGCATCGGTGTAGGTCATAGCGTCGCAAACGTGCATGTGTCCCGTAAAGACGTAGCGAATGCCCATATCGAGCATGCGTTTTGCGGTGTTTTCCCAGTTGTAAATGGTGAAGTCTTTGAGAATTTCATCTTCCATTTCCCAGTGCGGAAGAGCGTTTTGGTGGAAACACGCAATCACGGTCTCTTCGCCGAGAGTGGATTTGCCTTCAACGTTTTGTTGCTCGCAATATTTTTGCATCCAATCGAGCAAGGACTCGGTGAGACGTCCGCCGCAAAGGTGGTCGAGTCCCGTTGAGCGATAGACGTGGCTGCCGCTTGTAAGAGCGCGCGCAAGCTCGTCTGCGCTTGCCTCTTGGTCCGTGTTGATAGCCCCGTCCGCTTTTTCAAGGAAATATTTGAAATTGTCGGCTTTGCCTGCTGCTTTAAGAGCGTCGTATTCGCTCTTGCTGATGCGAACGAGCGCGCCGATATCCGCCGCTTGTCTGTCGCTTGCGTCAATGACGAGAAGGGAATAGTCTTCAAGCCCCGGATTGAGAATCTCCGCAGAGAAAGAAAGGGCGTTGTTCACGTCGCCGATTGCGTAGTAAAGAGCAAGTTTCTCCGCGGTCGTCGTTTTGGATGCGACAGCTTCGAGATTTTCGTTGTAGTAGTGGATGTTGATTTTGTCCGAGTTGTAGGAAACTTGATAATTCTTTGTGAACTCGCCGAACCAATAGTCTGCGGGGAGATATTCGGTGAGATTGATTGCGCCGTCAGCGCCCGTAAGGTTTGCGTTGGGATAGCCAAGACCTGCAAACACAAGCGCGAATTGCATTGCGCTCAAAGCGTCGGATTTTCTTGCCGATCCGTCGATTGGAGAGTATAGTGCGCCCGAAGTGTTGTAAAGATCGTGGTTGCCCGGTGTTGCGAAGACCTGGAAGTTTTCATATCCCGCAATCTTTCTTATCTCGTTTTGCATATAGCGAAGGGAGTTTGCAACGTCCACAAGAGCCGTCACTTCGCCGTTCTTTGACAGGTCGCCCGTCGCAAGCACAAATTGCGGACAAACGCCGTCTTTTGCGTCTTGGATGAGAGCTTCCACCTGTTGTTTCAAGATGATGCCGCTTTCAAGCACGAGCTTGGTGTCGCCCGTCATGGAATCGTAAAAATCGCTCGTTTTGTAGTTATCGGCTTTTACATCTTGATAGCAGTGGTGAAGCGGAAAGTAGTGAATGTCGCTAAGATGTCCGAGAGATAGAGAATTTTGCTTGACAATATTCCCATCCGCCTTTGAAATGCCGTCTACAATGGAAAAACTCATCAAACTTGCAAGCAATATGGCAAGCACGACGATAAGAACCATCGGAACGCGGCGCGTTGAAGATTTGCTCATAATTCCTCCTTATGCACGCATATACGCGCACAATAATTTTTCTATACTATTGTACAATATCAAAGGAACAAAATCAATATTGAAAACAATATTCGACATATCAAAATCGGCTGTGTCGTTTACGATACATTCTGACCGATAAAAATTCACTTACGTCAAGTTTTGTGCCTTTTTGTCTGAAAATTTTTGTAAAAATCGAAAAAATATTGCGAAAAAGCGTTGACATATTGCAAATTCGGGAATAATATATAACTGAACATTTGAATAATCATTCAATCGTTCAACGGAGAGAATATGAATTGCACACACGAAGAAAACTTCAATATTACCGAAATGCCGACCGAAGACGTCGTGCTTTCGCTTGCCGAACTGTTCAAAGCACTCGGCGATCCCACGAGAGTGAAGATATTGAGTTGCTTGCAAATGAGCGATATGTGCGTCGGCGAAATCGCAGACAAACTCGGAATGAGCACGTCGGCAATTTCACATCAACTTCGCGTGCTTAAAGCGATAAAACTCGTCAAAGGCACAAAAGAAGGCAAAGAAGTGCGTTATTCGCTCGACGACGATCACGTCACGCTCATCATGCAGTGCGGTCTTACGCACGTCAACGAGAAATAAAATTTTGCAGGGAGTGCGAATTCCCTGTTTTTTCTCGGATAACACTTGAATATTTGTTCAATAATCCAAATGTTCGAGCGTAATATATAAGGATTTGACCTGCAAAAACAGGGGACTATAAATCGAAAAAGGAGAACCGCTATGAAAAAGATTTACAAACTCGAAGACCTTGATTGCGCAAACTGCGCCGCAAAAATGGAAAACGCCATCAATGCAATCGACGGCGTGCAATCCGCAACAGTGAGTTTCATGATGCAACGACTCACAATCGAAGCGGACGATGCAAACTTCGATGAAATTATGAAGAAAGTGGTGAAGGCGTGCCGCAAGATTGAGCCTGATTGCACAATCCTGCTCTAAAAACGTACAATTGAGCGAATAACTGCGTTAGAGTGTGTCTGCTCAAAATCGCGTATTGTCGGTCTTGCGGTGTGAACCATTTCGGAGACGGAATTGGAGCCGCAAGGCGGCGACCGCATCGAACGCCGAGCTTGACGAAAAGTACAAGCGACTGTGCCGTGTTGTTGCAAAGCAGGCACACAAAGCGCAGTGACATAATGAGTGAACGATACTTATTATGCGAGTGCTGAGTGTTGCCCCCTGCTACGCAGTCGCCGTGGGTTCCCTTTCAAGGGGGAACGGCGATTGGGGAAACAGATGACGAAGGGGGGAAATTGCATTAAAAGGCAAATATTTCGGAAGAAATAAAAAGTTACAACAGTTCAAACTGAAAGAGTAATAAGACTATGAAAAACAAACTTTCAAGAAAAGAAAAGAAAAATCTCATTCGCATTTGCGTGTCTCTGGCGGCTTTTCTTGTGATTCTCATCACGGATAAGGTCGTCGGACTTGCAGAAGCGGTGGGCGGACAATACGGATGGCTGTTGCCGTTCTTCTTGTATTTTGCCGTGTATATCGCAATCGGCTATGACGTTTTGTTCAGGGCAGGGCGCAACATCGTTCACGGACAAGTGCTCGACGAAAACTTGCTTATGTGCGTTGCCTCTCTCGGTGCGTTCGCTCTTGGTATCTACACAAGTGTGACGGGACTTAAACAAGAAGGCTTCGATGAAGGTTGCGCCGTTTTGCTGTTCTATCAGGTCGGTGAATTCTTCCAAAGTTACGCAACGGGCAAGTCGAGAAAATCTATCTCCACGCTTATGGACATTCGCCCCGATTATGCAAACGTAAAACGTGAAGACGACGTTGTCGAACAAGTTGACCCGAGCGAAGTGCAGGTGGGTGACGTCATCGTGGTTTATCCCGGTGAAAAAGTTCCGCTTGACGGCATTATCGTCAGCGGATCTACCACTCTCGACACCAAAGCACTGACAGGAGAATCGCTCCCGAGAGAACTCGAAGAAGGTGAAGACGTCATCAGCGGTTGCGTCAATCTTACGTCTCAAATCGAAGTGCAAGTGACAAAAGTATTCTATGATTCGACCGTTTCTAAAATACTTGACCTTGTCGAGAACGCTTCGAGCAAGAAATCCAAGGCTGAAAACTTCATCACCAAATTTGCGAAATACTACACTCCCACCGTTGTCGGCGTTGCGGTTTTGCTTGCAATCATCGGCGGTGCGGTGACAAAGGATTGGTACACGTGGATTTATCGCGGACTTTCCTTCCTTGTCGTTTCTTGCCCTTGCGCGCTTGTCGTTTCTGTGCCGCTCTCGTTCTTCGCGGGCATCGGCTCTGCGTCTAGACAGGGCATACTCATAAAAGGCTCTAACTATCTTGAAATGCTCGACAGAGCCAACGTGTTTGTGTTCGACAAAACGGGTACTCTCACAAAAGGAAACTTTGCAGTCACGGCAATCGAACCCGAAAGCAACAAAGACGAAGTTTTGCGTCTTGCCGCCATCGCGGAGCGCGATTCGAATCACCCGATTGCACGTTCTATCGTAAGTTGCTATCAAGGCGAAATCGAAAGCGGATACACGCTCACGAACGTTGCGGGCTTCGGTATTCTCGCAACGAAAGGTGATGATGTCATCTATTGCGGCAACGAAAAGTTGATGAAGTCCTACGACATCAAACACGTCAAGCAAAACGGCGTCGGAACCGTCGTGTACGTGGCAAAGAATGACATATTTGTCGGTTCGCTGCTCATATCCGACGAAATCAAACCCGAATCCAAGCAGGCAATTTCCGAACTCAACGCAATGGGCGCAAAAACGGTTATGCTCACGGGGGATAACGAAGTTATCGCGGCAAGCGTTGCCCAAGAAATCGGACTTTCCGATTACAAAGCGTCGCTTCTTCCGCAAAACAAGGTGGAACACGTTGAACAACTGCTTTCCGAAAAGAAGAAAGGCGACGTTCTTTGCTTCGTCGGAGACGGCATCAACGACGCGCCCGTGCTTATGCGCTCCGACATCGGCATCGCAATGGGCGGTGTGGGCAGCGACGCGGCAATCGAAGCAAGCGACGTTGTGCTTATGCAGGACGATTTGAAAGGCATTTCAACCGCAAAGCGTATCGCAAAGAAGACAATGCGCGTCGTGTACGAGAACATCGTCGGCTCTCTTGCAGTGAAGATATTGATCATGGCATTGTCTGCAACGGGTGTTCTCGGTGCATATTCTATGTGGATAGCGGTCGTCGGCGACGTCGGTGTCGCAATCGCCGCAATTCTCAATGCCATGCGCGTCAACAAGGGTACGAAAACCACTGTGAAACTAGAAAAATAGTGCGTTAGATATTCATAATCCCATATACAATTATGAAAAATGCGGAACGATTTCGTTTCGCATTTTTCATATGATTTTCGCTTTAACCATTATATACAATTCACAGGATTGTGTGCTTATCCGCCCGTTCGATTCCCTAAATTGAGCATAAAAACGAAAAGAACATACCGTTTGGTATGTTCTTTTCGTTTTGGTACCCCCATAGGGAATCGAACCCTAGTTTCCGCCGTGAGAGGGCGACGTCTTGAACCGCTTGACCATGAGGGCAAATCAACATTGCTTTGTGATAATATCATAATTTTGCACCTTATGCAAGCAAATGCGGATATGTTTTCGCAAAAAAGTGTTGTGTGTCATATTTGTTTTTGGCGTGTTTCAGAAACTACCTACGAAAAACCAGGTCATTCCCGACAAACTTGCTATTGCCGCCAATATATACTAAAAACTCATTTTTTCTCTTCTTTGCCCCTTATGATACAATATGTATTTTTATTGCGATTTGTTTTGAACAAACAAGCGAAAATCTGCTGAAAAAGTTGCCTTTTTTGATAAAATTTTATCAAATTTGATATTGATTTTTGCCGCATAGTATTATAGAATACATTTGTAAGAAATAAAATTGATAAGGAGATACTTATGGACCCGAAATATCAAAGCCTGTTTACGCCTTGGAAAATCGGCAACTGCGAAATCAAAAACCGCATTGTCCTGACTTCTATGGGCGGAACGTCAATCTTCGGATGGATGGAACCCCATCATTTCGACAAAGAAGCCGCAAATTTCTTGCTTGACAGAGCAAAGAACAACGTCGGTCTCATTTTGCCGGGCATTGCGCCGATAAGAAACGTCATCGGTGGCAATTGGCTCTACAAGAGCAAGAGTTCGTTCAGACATCTCAAACCATTTATGGATGAAATCCACAAAACGGGTGCGAAAATGTTCGTGCAACTCACGGCGGGCTTCGGTCGTTCGTTTGCAATCACGGGCTTGATGGAGAATCTGTACACCAACAAATTGTTGGGCGCAATCGCAAAGCCGTTTATCAACATCGACCAACTCACTATGAGCGCAAGCCCGAATCCGAACCGTTGGAGCGACAAAGTCCCGTCTCGCGCAATGACCGTTGACGAAATCAAAGAGTTTATCTATGCGTTCGGTCAGACGGCAAAAATGTGCAAAGAAGCAGGCGTTGACGGCGTTGAAATTCACGCTGTTCACGAAGGATATTTGCTTGACCAATTCACCATGAAATACACCAACCAACGTACAGACCGGTACGGCGGTTCAATCGAAAACAGATACCGTTTCCCCATCGAAATCGTCAAGGAAATCAAGAGAGTTTGCGGTGAAGATTATCCCGTTTCTTTGAGATATTCCGTTGTGTCCAAGACAAAAGGCTTCCGTCAGGGCGCACTTCCGGGAGAAGACTACGTGGAAGTGGGACGCGATATGGAAGAGAGCAAAATCGCGGCGAAAATGCTCCAAGACGCAGGCTACGACATGCTCAACTCGGACAACGGAACGTACGACGCATGGTATTGGGCGCATCCGCCGGTATATATGCCGCAAAACTGCAACCTTGAAGATTGCGAAGAAATCAAAAAGGTTGTCGATATTCCCGTCGTTTGCGCAGGACGTATGACGCCGGAAGCCGCGGCAAAGGCAATCGCAGAAGGCAAAATCGACGGTATGGGCGTTGCTCGTCAGTTCCTTGCCGACCCTGAATGGATCACCAAACTCATGCAGGATCGCGAAAGCGACATATTGCCGTGCATCTGCTGCCACAACGGTTGCTTCAATATGGCTCACTACAACGGCGTTGCAAACGATCAGGATTTGTCCGACACCGCAGGTATGGCTCGTTGCGCACTCAATCCGCACACCATGCAATCCAAGAAATACAAAATCGTTCCGACTTCCAAGCCGAAGAAAATCGCGGTTATCGGCGGTGGTATAGGCGGTATGGAAGTTGCGCGCGTGGCAACTCTTCGCGGACACAAAGTCACAATTTACGAGAAATCCGACAGACTCGGCGGCATTTTCGTAGCGGCGGCAGCACCGTCATTCAAAGAAAAAGACAAAGAACTCATCGAATGGTATAAAAAACAAATCAAAGATTTGGGCATCGAAGTGAAGTTCAACACGACCGTCACTGATATAAACAAACTCGACGCAGACGAAGTCGTCGTTGCAACGGGCGCAGTGGCAAGAAAGTTCAACGTTCCAGGTGTGGAAAAAGCAGTCGAAGCATGTGACTTCCTTCTCGGCAAAAAGCAAGTGGGAGACAACGTCGTCGTCATCGGCGGTGGCTTGACCGGTTGCGAAATAGCATACGAATTGCATCTACAAGGCAAGCATCCCGTCATCGTCGAGATGAAGAACGACCTTATAGCAGTAAAGGGCGTATGTCTTGCAAACTCTTCGTATCTGAGAGAATATTTCGCACTCCACAAAGTGCCCGTATATCTCGAAACGAAACTTACGGGAATCACCGACAAGAGCGTCAAGGTTCAGAGCAAAGACGGCAAAGCGTTTGAAATCCCCGCGGACTCCGTCATTATGTCCGTCGGATACAAGCCCGCACCGCTTGCGGAAGACGGAAAACACGTTCACGTCGTCGGCGACAGCGCAAAAGTGGGCAACTTGCGCACGGTCATCTGGGGCGCATGGGACGTTGCGATGACTCTGTAAAAAAATCGTTGAAGTGGCAACGGCGTTGCGTAGGTGTACGCAACGCCGAGAGCCACACTAGATTTTTTTACTTACGCGCAGAGAATTTGCGCTATCAATTCAAGCAAGGATAAAAAACTCCTACCGCAGTTTCGCCAAATTATCTGCTTGGTGCGTGCCTTTGGCACGCTTTTTCTTTTTTGATTATTGCATTGATATTTCTGTTACCGTACGCAACGCCGAGAGCCACACAAGATTTTTTTACTTACGCGTAGAGAATTTGTGCTATCAATACAGGCAAGGATAAAAACTCCTGTCGCAGTTTCGCCAAATTATCTGCTTGGTGCGTGCCTTTGGCACGTTTTTTTGTTTTGTCATAGTTGAATATTTTGCAACTAAATGCGCATTGCAAATCGCAATAAGGACGTGGGTTATCTTGCGTTTGCGGTTTTGCGAAAATAAGGGTTGTGTTTTGGGTAAATAGTGGTATAATATCCACATAAATTTAGTATACAGGAGCGTTCTATATGAAAAAAACCGTTATGCAGAAATACGCGAAACTTATCGCTCGCAAGGGTATAAACGTCAGAAAAGGACAGGAAGTCATCGTGTCCGCGTCTTTGGATCAACCCGAATTTGTCAAAATGGTTGTGGAAGAGTGCTATCGCGCAGGCGCAAGCAAAGTCACGGTGGAGTGGAGTTATCAGCCTATAACCAAACTCAATTATCGCTATCGTTCTCTCAAAACTCTGTCAACGATAGAAAAGTGGGAACTTGAAAAAATCGAGCACAGATGCAACGCTTTGCCTGCAACGATTTATATCGAATCGGACGATCCGGACGGACTTAAAGGCATAGACCAAACGAAAGTGTCCAAGGCAAGTCAGACGAGATACCCGATTATCAAGCCGTATATCGACAGAATGGACAACAAATATCAGTGGTGCATTGCCGCGGTGCCGGGCGAAGCGTGGGCAAAGAAAGTTTTCCCGGGAGAAAGAACGTCAAAAGCGGTCGAAAAACTGTGGAACGCAATTCTTTACACGTCTCGTGCGGACGGTGACGATCCCGTAAAAGCGTGGGAAGAGCACAATGCCGACTTGAAGACGAGATTTGAATATCTCAACTCACTTGGCATTGAAAGCCTGCATTATACGGCATCTAACGGCACCGATTTTACTGTCGGTCTTATTCCCGACGCATTGTTTATGGGCGGAAGCGAGTTTACGCTTGGCGGAACGGAATTCAATCCGAACATTCCGAGCGAAGAAGTGTTTACGTCGCCTATGAAAGGAAAAGCGGAAGGCGTAGTTCACGCAACGCGCCCGTTGTCTTATCGCGGCGAACTTATAGAAAACTTCTCAGTGCGTTTTGAAAACGGCAAAGCGGTGGAAGTGCATGCAGAGAAGGGTGAAGAACTTCTCAAACAAATGATTACTATGGACGAAAACGCAGCGTATCTCGGTGAGTGCGCGCTCGTGCCTTTCGATTCTCCGATAAGAAACAGTGAAATCACGTTCTTTAATACGTTGTTTGACGAGAATGCGTGCTGCCACCTTGCATTCGGTCGCGGCTTTGAAAACTGCATAAAAGACTTTGACAAATACACGCTTGAAGAGTGCAGGCAAAAGGGTATCAACGATTCTTCGATTCACGTCGATTTCATGATAGGTTCAAATGATTTGAATATCACCGCTCACACAAGAGACGGCAAGGACGTTGCAATCTTCAAGGACGGAAATTGGGCGTTCTGATGCATGACATAAAGCGAACGTAGATCGATTTTGTGGTGAAAAACTCAAATATATCCGTTTAGATGCCGTAAAATCACAAAATACCAAAATTATCGAAACATCAAAAAACAGTCGCTCGATTGAGCGACTGTTTTTCCTCGGATTGTCCCGCACCGCCGTGTGATGCCATTTTATAAACCCGCCGTTTGAGCAGGGTGGGTGCTAACTGCCGTGCGATCTCTGCCTTCCAGCGAACTTGTATGGCCTGACATCTTCGCATTTTGTTCGGACTCGTTATCCCGTATAAAATTTGTGGTTCAAAATAAAGCATCATCACCTGCTTAGCAGGAATTCTGTTTACACCCATAATATAGCATATCCGGCGCGTCAATGCAATACCCAATTTTTGCAATGTGCGGATAATTGCCGTGTTGCCGCATATCCTATCGGCAGTGTAATTATGTCTGTCAAGCCGACTTTTTATTCGCATTTTCTTGATAAACGGCATAAAATATGCTTTAAATCGGTGCAAATCGACTCTTATTAGGTCAAATTTCGGTATTAGTATTGAAAAAAAATATACGATATGGTAAAATATTACAATAAAATAAAAAGATATGGGAGAGCATTATGTCAAAAGTTGCGCTCAAACCGCTAGACACGAAATCGAGAACGATTATTTCAATTTGCCTTTTCGTCGTCGTGTTTACGATTCTTATCACCATCGCTTCGATTTACGATTTTCAAGTAAGTCAAATTCTCACCAAAAATGCGCTTAAAGAAGGCGATTATATCGCAAACGACCTTTTCGGCGTTGTCGGTGAAGCGGTCGGAACGTCCCCGATTTACATCGTCATTGCAGTGTGCACTGCGCTTCTTTGCTGGTTCTTTGCAAAGTCGTTCGACAAAAAGGCGTGGAGCATAGTCCTTGCGGTTGCTTTTGCAATTGCAGGCTCTGTTGCTTGGTGGTTCTACGTCAAGGACATCTTCAAATATGTGCTCGAACACGCTGCGGCGCAAATCGGAGCGGCGGCAGGTTCTGTCGTGTATGAATTCCGCCACGACGGAGCGGTTATGGCGATTGAGTGGCTCATCGCGCTCACGCTCGACGCACTCACGGTGCTCGTTTTCAAGAATCTCAAAAAAGAAACGCTCAAAAAACTCTTGTGGTGGGTGATTGCCGCGCTCGTTGCGGCAGTCGTTGCAAACCTTGTCATTATGTTTGTCAAAGACCCCGTCGGCAGAATGAGATACAGAGCAATCAATTCGTCTGTCGGTCAGGCACTCATTCAAAGCGGTCAAGTGCAGGGTTACACGCCGTGGTATATCCGCAACGGTCAACCGTCAAAGGATATAATCGAAACGTTCGTTTCAAACTATCCCGGCGCAAGCGATGCGTTCAAATCATTCCCGTCAGGTCACACCTGTGCCGCAGGCATGTCGTACGCGCTCATTATGCTTCCCGACGTTATCGATTTCAAGCATAAAAAATTCGGCAAAATCGCATGTTGGGTTGCGCCTATCGTCATCACAATGCTCGTCGCAATCAGTCGTATCGTCGTCGGCGCACACTATATGAGCGACGTCACGTTTGGCGGCACGATTGCTTTTGTATGCTTCATCATCGCACGCGAAATCTTCGTTTGCAAGGGCAGTCACTTCTTTGCGCTCTTTCCGAAACTTGCTCGCAAAAAAGCCGCAGTCGCAGACGGTCCCGACGTCCCCGTTGACGTAGAACCCGAAAACGCTACCGAAACCGTTTCCGAAGACTTCTCCGAACAACTCGTCGAAGAATCCGTCGAACAAACCGCTTGCGAAGCGTCTCAAGAAAAATCCGACGAGCTCAAAGAAGAAGACGTTTTGTCGGGGGAACAAGCCGATGAAGTGAGTAGGGAGATAGCGGATAATCTTCGCGACGGCTCGATAATCGAATAATAGCGCGCCAAACGGCGAATAACTTTGTCAGGCACGGCTCGTCCAAAATCACGTACAATGCGTACGTTGGGTTTTGTCCGAGACTTGTCATCCTGAGCGTAGTCGAAGGATCTCGTGGAAACGAAACGGCACTATATATACGTCATTTTGCATCATTCCGCTAC
>CAVKIG010000024.1:0-23388 GCA_963656415.1 bacterium
AAGCTCGGCGCTTATTTGCTCGCCGCCGTTGCGGCTCGTGTTCCGTCTT
Organism: bacterium; assembly: GCA_963656415.1. Lineage (GTDB taxonomy): Bacteria > Bacillota > Clostridia > Christensenellales > CAG-917 > CAG-475. The sequence continues at coordinate 50 of CAVKIG010000024.1, forward strand.
CGAATAGGCAAAGCCGTGAATAGGCACGCTCTGAATAGTTTTTCGTTTCGGGCGCAACCCAAAAACTCTGTCATCCTGTCAATGCAAAGCGGAGCAACTTGCTCGCAAGGGTTGCGTAGCGTATGTATTCACGTAGCAACGCCTTTGAAAAAGACAAACCGTAGGTTCTATGCGTAAGCATAGTAGTTGCGAGTAGAGTATCGAAGGATCTCGTGGAAACGAAACGACAAACTTTTTTTGCGCCCGTGCCACAATTATTAATTATTCATTATTAATTATTAATTCAAATGCCGTTGCCGCAATGACGGCTTTTGTTCATTATTAATTAAAAAAAAATCACCGTGGGTGCGGTGATTTTTTTATCGTTCTTAATTATATCAAAGTATTAGTTGAAAAGGTCCTTGAACGCTTTGCCGAATTTGACGACCGGTGCTTTGCTTGCTGCGATGGTGATGGGTTGCTTGGTAAGGGGATTGAAGCCTTGTCTTTCCGCTTTTTCTTTGATTTCGTAAGATGCGAAATTTGCGATTGCAACCTTGTCGCCTGCTTTCAATGCTTCTGCGATGACTTGGGTGTATGCGTCGACTGCTGCCGTTGCGTCTTTGATGGAAAGGTCTGCTTTTGCTGCTACTGCTTTGATAAACTCTGTTTTGTTCATACATGAACCTCCTTAAGGTTATGCACACATTATAAAGTAAAAAAATGTTCAATGCAATACCTTTTTCGTATTTTGTCTCTAAATAGTGGCATCTTTTGATAAAATTAAGGTTGAAACCGCTATTTTTGTATCGTTTAATATACAGTTGTATCGTTTCTTTTCGCCAAAAACGATATTTGCAAATCTCATTTTTGTGTTTCGTATAGTACAATATTGCCGATTTGTATTGTTTTCTCGCTTACTTTTGATATTTACAATACGCGCGTTTATGATATAATTATAATGTAATTTGATTACAATAATTATCAAAGAATAACGGAGGCGAATTATGGCAAACGGCTACGGCATTTCCAAATGGGAAGACGCAAAACAAATCAATGCGGAATTGAAGAACTTGACGAGTCAACCGATTTATTGCGTATCGGAAGACGCTCTCAAACAAATTCTCGATCATTTCAATACAAAGTGTGCAAAGTCCAAAGAAATCACGACGGAAGCAAAGAAGTACATCCCCGGCGGCGTACAACACAACCTTGCTTTCAACTATCCGTTCCCCATGTGCATGGAAAAAGCGGCAGGTGCTTATCTTTATGACCGTGACGGCAACGAATACATCGATTTCCTTCAGGCAGGCGGTCCGACCATTCTCGGCAGCAACTTTGAACCCGTCAGAGAAAAAGTGTTTGAATTGCTCAACAACTGCGGTCCCGTAACCGGTCTTTTCCATGAAGGCGAACTCCTTCTTGCAAAGAAAATCAGCGAATTGATGCCTGCGTGCGAAATGTTCCGTATGCTCGGATCGGGCACGGAATCCGTCATGGCGGCAATTCGTGTGGCACGTTGCGCAACAAAGAATAAACGCGTCATCAAAGTCGGCGGCGCATATCACGGCTGGTCCGATCAAATGGTGTACGGCTTGAAGATTCCCGGAAGCCGTCAATTCCTTGAATCTCACGGCATCCCCGGCTCTTACGGCAAGACCGACGAAGTGCGTCCCAACGACATCAAGATGCTCGAAGAAATGCTTCGCAAGAACACGATGCGCGGCGGTACGGCGGCTGTCATCGTCGAACCTGTCGGTCCCGAATCGGGCACTCGTCCCATCGACATGGACTACAACCTTAAAGCAAGAATTCTTGCAAAGAAATACGGCGCACTCTTTATCTTCGACGAAGTCGTCACGGGCTTCAGAGTCGGTGTTCACGGCGCGGCAGGTTACTTCTTTGAAGAAAACTACGGCTACAAAGTGGACGACACGCCCGTCTTCCTTAACGGTAAACCCTGGATTGTCGACGATAAGAAACTCGAAAACGGAAAAGTCGTCAAATTCAAACGCCAAGGCACCGGCAGAGATATGTATCCCGACCTTACGGTGTTCGGCAAAATCGTCGCAGGCGGTTATCCGTCGGCAGGCGGCGTAGGCGGCAAGCGCGAATACGTTTCTCTCATGGCTGCAGGTCTTGCGGGTATGGGCAAGAAAGCGTACGTCGGCGGCACTCTCGCGGCAAACCCCTTGAGCTCTTACGCAGGGTATCTTGCAATCTGCGAAATAGAAAAGAACAATGCTTGCGAAAAAGCCGGTCGTGCAGGCGATCGTCTCGCGGCAGGTCTCAAACAACTCGTCAAGAAATACAATCTTCCGTACGTCGTATACAATCAGGGCAGCATCGTTCACCTTGAATGCACGGGCGCAATGAGTTACGACTTCAGCAATATGAGTTTGCTCGGCTCGATCATCCCGATGCTCAAGAAGAAACCCGAAATGCTCAGAAGAAAAGTCGCTATGGAACAAATGGGTGCGGCGTATATGGCAAACGGCATCGTTACGTTGGCAGGCAGCCGTCTTTACACTTCGATGGCAGACACCGACGAAATCATCGACGAAGCACTCCGTCGTTTCGACAACGTGTTCAAGACGGTGGTCAAGTGCGAAGACCCGACAAGATTCGAAAAGAAGAAATAATAAATTCGTCGGCGCACTAATGCGCCGACGTTTTTTATGTTGCATTTTTCGCAACGTTTGATATAATAAGCGTAACGGCAATAATATATACGTTTTTTGCCGCATAAGGAGAACACATCATGAACGAATTGATTGTTGCAAACGTCAATAAGTACGCGCGCATGCTCGCAGAAAGGAAATATCTGCAATCTGGTTATATCGCAGTCAAACAAGATGACGGCATAGTCATCACCAATCCCAAAATAGATTACGAAAACGTCAAAGAAGAAGATTTGACTTTCGTCAACGACAAGAATATCGAGACGCTCGAAGGCAATTTCAGAGCGGCGGCGGTCATTCTTTACTGCGCGGTTCGCCAGGACAAGAACGCAGGCGCGGCGGCTATCGTGGACAGCGACAGCACCGTTGCTTTCTCGTCCAAGAGAAAGACGCTTATGCCCATTCTCGACGATTTGGCGCAAGTGTGCGGCACGTCAATCAAATGCGCGGCAAAGAACGTTGCGTCTGACGTAGTGGCGGCACTCTCGGGACAACGCAACGTATGTTTGCTTCCCGACGCCGGCGCGGTTGTCACGGGACGTACGCTTGACGAAGTGTTCACGGCAACTCTCGTGCTTGACAAGGCTTGCAACGCGGAAATTCTTGCGGAAAGCAAAGGCGGCACCGACCATATGAACGCCTTTTACGCTTTCCTTGAACACGTCGTGTTCAAACTCAAATATTCCAAGACCAACCAAAAGCAACAAAAGGCGGCGGAAACGGGCTCGGAAGAAAAGAAAGAAGAAAGACAAACCGCAGTCGTGACCGACGAAGAAAAGAAAATTGCGCAAGACATCAAAGACGCAGGCGTGAGACTTCTCGACGAAAATCTCGTTCAAGGCACGTGGGGCAACATCGCCGTCAGACTTGACGCCAAATTTATGCTCGCAACGCCGTCGGGTATCGACTACGTAATGCTTCAACCCGAGCAAATGGCAAAAGTCGATATGCAGTCTCTCGAATGGACGGGCACGAACAAAGCCACCAGCGAAAAGGGTATTCATGCAATTCTTCTTTCAAAAGGCGACGGCATCAATGCAAGCATTCACACGCACCCGTTCTACGGCTGCATTCTTGCAGCAATGAACAAGGCAATGCCCGTTCCCGAAAAGTATCAGGACGTTCTCGGCAAAGAAATTCCTTGTGCAAAGCCTGCGCTTCCCGGCACGAACGGTCTCGTCAAAAACGTTGCCGCGGCAATCGGTGACGCACCTGCGTGCTTTATGGCTCATCACGGCGTAATCGTGCGCGGAAAAGACCTTGACGACGCGTTTGCGATTTGCAGAGCACTCGAAGACGCTTGCCGCGATTATCTTACGCAAGAATAATTTTGCAAAACTAAAAAGTATTCGGGCGCAAAATTGCGCCCGATATTTTTATCTCGAAATTAATATGCCTAAGGCAACGCCTTGCTTTTTAAAAACCGACGATGAACGTATATCAAATAATAATCACCTGCACAATAGCAATCATGTCAATCATAGGCTTCACGCTTATGGGCGTGGACAAGGCAAAAGCAAAGAAAGGGGAGTGGCGCATAAAGGAAGCGACGCTTTTTGCATTTGCGATACTTTTCGGAGCAGTCGGATCGACGCTCGGAATGCTCGTGTTCCGTCACAAAACGAAACACTGGTACTTTGCAGTGTTCTTTCCGCTCCTTGCGCTCGTTGACGTTGCGCTTTACGCAGTGGGAATGTGGCAGTTGGCACTTTTGTAAATAACACTTGAAATCGTGTATACAAAAATTGTATCGAAAGCGGGTTTTACCGCGTACAGTTCAAATCGCAGAAGTCGTCACGTTTGGCAATTGGCAAATTATAATACGGCGACGAAAAGAATAATAAAAACGGACTTGAAACTCAAGTCCGTTTTTCGTTATTCGATTGATTATTTGATTATGCCGCGACGGTTGGTCTTCATCTCGTCTCTGAACGCTTTAAGTTCGGCGTTGAGAAGAGCGGCAACTTCGGGAAGGTCTTTGGATACGGAATAACCTTCCGCAGGGTCTGTGTCAAGGTTGAACAGATAGTTTTTGTACACCTGGTCGATGAATGCGGAGTTTTCCGTGCGCACCTTGTCGAAATATTTGAAGTCGTACACTTTGCCGTTCACTTCGACAGCCATTTGCACGGCCTGACATTTGCCTTTTTTGAGATAGAAGAGTTTGTCGTGCACACGAGTGGAAGTGGGGACATTTGCCTGCCACAAGTCGTACAAGTCCGCGCCGTCGATTATGCGGTCGGTGGGCAGATACACTTTGCCGTCTCCGTCCGTAATGCCGCAATAGCGGAGAATCGTGTTGAAAAGGTCAAAGTTCATGCTGCTCGCGTCGATATGTTTTGTCGTGCCTACGGTTGCGAGTTCCGACTTTTTCTTATTTGCGACGTTGCCTTCATCGGTGCGCTCGGCGTTGTTTGTCCATTGATAATACTCGTACGTTTCGCTTGCAATAGCGCTGCCTTTGCCGAGATTGCCGTTGGGATAGCTTGCGATGATAGGCACTTTCATTCCGCCTTCGAAGGTGGTGTTCTTTCTTCCGCGCATATCGCCCGTCACGCCTTCGCGGCCGGGGCCGTTGTCGGACGTGAACACAATGAGCGTGTTGTCGTAAAGAGAGCCGTTGCCGTTCTTGTCGGGCGTGTTTTTGAGATAGTTGAGAATGTCTCCGAGATACTTGTCAAATTCTTCGAGACAGTCGATATACGTATCGTCGGCGGTGTCGCCCTTGCCGCTTCCGTCGTTGTTGGAGTAAATGGGGAAGTGCGGCCACGGCGTCGTGTAATACGCAAGGAATTTTTCGTCGTTTTCGACGGACGATTCGATGAAGTTGAGCATTTGCGCGGTGAGAAGTCTCGTGCTGTCCGATTGGTCGAGATTTTCCTTGTGAGTGCGCACTTCTTTGCTTGTGAAGTTGCCGTTTTCGTCAACTTTGTCTTCCACCCAGTTGTACGGCGTCATGTCGTTGACGTAATAACTGCCGTAGAAATAATCGAAGCCCTGACTTGTCGGCAGATATTGACCGTAGTCGCCGAGATTCCATTTGCCTATGCAGCCCGTGTTGTATCCTGCCGCCTGCAAGACTTCCGCAAACGTGATTTCGTCGCCGAGAATTCCGTCAACGTTGCAAAGAAATTGATAGGGATTAAGGAAGTGCGTGGGAGACCACGGATTTGACATAATATCGCTTGGGAACACGACGTTGTCGAGATATCCGCGCGATGAGTATCTGCCGGTGAGAATGGAAAATCTTGAAGGAGAGCACACGGGAGAGGCGGAATAGAAGTTGTCCATCATAATGCCGCCGTCCGCTATCGAGTCGATGTTGGGGGTGTTTATAGTTGCTTTGTCGCTTCCGAGATAACTGTATGCGGATATGTCGCTGTACGCCATATCGTCCATCAAAATCACGAGAACGTTGGGAGAATTCGAGTTTGTCGAATACTTGTCGGCAACGCTTTTGAGATAATCGTCGTGGCCTTGTTGCAAACTCTCGCAAGTCGGGCGCAAGCGCAGATTGTAGAAAAATACGTTGATAATCGCCGTGCCTGCCATAAGGAACGCACACACTGCGCAAGTCACGCGAAGCGCAAGTTGTTTCTTCACGAGTTTGTCGGCAACGTATACGAAAGTCGCAAGCAGAACGGGGAAGAGAACGAGCACGAAATTGTACCAGAGATTCTTCCCGAAACTCTCCGCGCCCCATATGAGAAAATACACGAAAAGTCCGCACATGCAGACGATATAGGAAATCCACAGATAAAGCCCGACGTTCTTTTTTGAAAGCAGTCTTGCAAAAACAAGCACTCCTGCGACTATGCCGAGTATGTCTGCAACGAGCGGCAGAAAATTGTAGCCCGTGCACCACATGACAAGCATAAACGCACTGCAAAGCGCAAGATACACGATGTCGAATATGCGTTTCGACTTGTCAACGTGCATAATTTTTTGTTCGGCTTGAACCGTTTCGTCTTCGACGACGGTTTCCGCGACGTTTTCGACGTTGAAGTTTTCGTCCATAGTATTGCCCCTTTATGTTTTACTTTCCGCCTTTTGAGCGGCAATTAGTTTTTCAGTCGTTGTGTTCGTCATTTTGCGGTATTGTTTCTTCCGCAAAGACGTTTTCTGAGTTTTCGGCTTCGACTTGGTCGTCGCTTTCGTTTTCGAGTGCGTCTCTTTCAAGTTCTCGACTGCTGTATTTCTTGACGATTTTTCTTATCGTGCGTTTCTTTGCGCCTTGAATCTTGTTTTGCGCTTTCTTCCAAGAGTTCGGAGTGAAGAGAAGAAGAATGGGGAATATTTCAAGACGACCGAGCAGCATATCGAAGCAAAGCACGAGTTTCGCAAAGATATTGTATCCTGCAAAGTTGCCAGTCGGGCCCACTGCGCCGATGCCGGGACCTATGTTGTTGAAGCATGCGATAACGGCAGAGAAGTTGGTGGAAAAACTGCTATATTCGCCGTTTAGCGGCTGACCTATCGAAACGAGAAAAGTTGATATTATGATGACGATCATATAAATAAGGAAGAAACTTTGCACGTTTCTCAAAATCATGTCGTCAACAGGTTTGCCGTCCATTTTTACGGTGTAAACAGAGCGCGGAGAGAGAGTTTTTTTGACGTTAAGTATGGACGATTTTGTGAGCATTGCCACACGAGATACTTTTAGTCCGCCTGCAGTCGAGCCGGCGCAACCGCCCACGCACATTGCAATCAGCAGCACCACTTGACTGAGTACCGGCCATTTGGTGAAGTCTGCCGTGCCAAAGCCCGATGTGCTTATCAACGACGCAACGTTGAAGGTGACGTCCCGTAGTGCATTGACAAAGGTGTAGCCGCCGCTTACGCAAAGATTGGTTATTATAATTGCAACAGCACTAAAGTAAATACCGAAGAACCAGCCGAGTTCTTCGTTTTTCACCGCCTTGAAGAAGTGTCCTACGAGAATAAGGTAGTACACGTTGAAGTTGACCGAGAAAAGAAGCATAAACACGGTGAGCGTCACTTCGATACCGACCGAGTTGTATGCCGCTATGCTTGCGTTTCTAACGGAGAATCCGCCCGTAGACGCCGTTGAAAACGCCGTGCAAAAACTGTCGAACACAGGCATTTTAAGACCGCAAAGTATGCCGACGAGTATGAGCGTAAGCACGACGTAGATTGCATAAAGAATCATCGAAGTGAAACGCAGTTTGCTCACCAGTTTTCCGAATTGCGGTCCGGGAATCTCCGCTTTTGCAAGAGCGGTGGACATTTTGTCGTTTTTGGGGATGAGCGCGATGACGAATACAAGCACGCCCATGCCGCCGATAAATTGGGTGAAAGCGCGCCAAAACAGCAAAGATTTTGGCAAAGCCTCAACGTTGGTGAGAATGCTCGATCCCGTTGTGGTGTAGCCCGAAATCGTTTCGAAAAGTGCGTCGATATAGTTGGGAATATAGCCCGACACTCTAAACGGTATCGCACTGATGAGCGCAATGAATATCCAGAAAAGGCCGCACATTGCAAAACCGCTCGTCGTGCGCATATCGCGTTTGTCTTTGGGCGGTCTCACGATGATGCCTACGATGCCGATTACGAGACATACGCCGACCGCTATGCCGAACGCAAGAATAGTGGTGTCTTCGTGCAAGCCCACAGCCATAAAAAGCGGTATGCACATCAGTGCGCCGATGATAATGGCAATCTCGCCCAATACGAACGTCATCAAACGAAAATTCATACTTTCTCCTTAGAATTCGAGAATGTCTTTCAAGTCGTCAAGACCTTCTTCAAGCGTGACGATTATCACGTTGTCGCCGAGTTTTATCACGTCTTGCCCGGACGGAGTTATCAATTCGCCCTTGCGGATGATGCCCGCAACGAGCAAATGTTTTTTGAGATTGAGTTTTTGAATGGGAATGTCGAAACGTTTGAAGTTTTCTTTCGCTTCGAACTCGAGAATCTCGGTGGTGTCGTCAATGATGTGAAACACGCGTTTTACGGTGCTGCCTTGCGCGTTGCCTATGAGTCTTACGAAGCGGATGATACGGTCGGTAGTGGAAGTTTTCGTGGACACCGCGCTGTAAATGCCGCTCTTTTGCAACATATCGTAATAGCCGAGTTGGTCGATCTTGGTGATGACTTTCGGCACGTCCTGCGACGTTGCAAACATACTCATGATGATGTTTTGCTCGTCCATATTGGCAAGCGCGACAAAAGCGTCCGTGGTGGCAAGCCCTTCTTCGAGAAGAAGTTCCTGATCGGTGCCGTCACCCAAAATGACGTTGATTTTCTTGAAGTCTTCAGAGAACATAGCCGCTTTTTGCGGGTCTTTTTCAATGAGTTTTGCGTGAATACCGATTTTGTCGAGTTCCTTGCAAAGATAATACGCGGTCGTTGAGCCGCCCACGATGATTGCGTCTTTTGCTTGTCTGTTCCAACCGAGATGTTTGAAGAACAGAGAGATGTGTTTCATCGTTGCGGTGACGAACAATCTGTCGCCTGTCTGAATGACGAAATCTCCCGTCGGAATGATTGCTTTGTCGTCTCTTTGCGCCGCACAGATAAGCACTTTCTCTTTGAATACGCTGCCGAGTTTTTTGAGCGGAAGACCCACGAGCGGAGAGTCTTCCGACACGAGAAATTCGACGAGTTCGACTTTGCCGTTGCTGAATTCGTTCACCTTGATTGCGCTGGGGAAGCGGAGCATACGGCTTATTTCGAGTGCCGCTTCGTATTGCGGATTGACCATAAGACTCAAGCCCAAATCGCCGTCGTTCTTGAAAAGCTCCACGTATTCGGGTTTGCTCGCTCTTGCAATCGTCTTCTTTGCGCCGAGTTTTTTTGCGATGATGCAGCAGAGTATATTCAGTTCGTCGTGGTTGGTCGCGCCTATGAAAAGGTCGGAGTGTTGCACGCCCGCTTCTTTAAGCACGCTTGCGCTCGCGCCGTTGCCGATGACGCCTTTTACGTCAAATTTGTTGACTGCGTTTTCGATTTTTTGCGCGTTTACGTCTATGACCACGATGTTGTGACCTTCGTCGACAAGTTCCTGCATAAGAGTCGTGCCCACAGAGCCGAGACCGCTGATGACAATTTCCATATTTCTCCTTTTGGACGATTTTAGGATATTATGATAAAATATTATAACACTTATTTATAACTATAACAAGCAAAAATCGCAGGGTATGATTTTATGTGACGAACGCTTGAAAAAGCGCAACAAAAAAAGCACGCGGTTGCGTGCTTTTTTATAAGCGTTTTCGTCAGTCTACGCTGTCAACGTCTTCTGCCGTTTCTATTGCGATTTCTTCTTCGAGTTGTTCTTCCTTTTCGCTTTCGTTCGAAATACTTTCTGCGCTTTGGCAATTTTCGTTTTCCGTTTCGCTATCTTGTGAATTTATCGTGATTTCTTCGTTTGCGATTTGAGAAAGGCGGTCGGTTTCTTGTTGAGCTTTTTGTTTTTTCTTCTCTCTAACAATCTGCAAGCCTGCAAACAGAGCCGCAAGCGCGATGCCCACAAACAAGTACGCAGAGCCGGGATCGACTTTGCAAAAGCCAAGTATTACGGACAGCACCACTATGCACGCAAGGGGCAGGGCGGCGAGTTTGATGTTTTTGATGACGTATTTGCCGCCGAGCGAGCCGAAAAGCGCGTACACAACGCAGGTGAATGCGGGTGTGATCCATTTGTTGCGGGTGAACACGTCTTGCAAGTTGCTAAAAGCAAGCACAAGCACAAACACCGCCACGATTACGGTTGTCACAAGCGTGCTGACGGCAACCGAGAGCGTTGCCACCACTTCGTTTTCTTCAGTGCCGAGTTTCGTGCCGCAGATCTCTTGAGCCTTGACCACGCAAGGTATTTTCAAGTTGGACAAGTTGCCCGTGATGAACGCAAGATACGCGCTGTTTGTGCCAAGCATCGGAGCGTACAGAATAGGTTCTGCAATGCCCGACAAGAAGTTGATTGCAAATGGTATGAACACCGCCGGCGACGCCATGACCGCCATGTTAGGTTTCACGCCGTAGTACAGGCAAATGGTTGTCGGCACGGCGAAGAATATCGCAAGCGCAAATGCCATCCAAATCTTGCCGATTATGTGGTTTTTGAGATTGTAGTCGTTTGCCACTCTAACTCTTTCTTTCTTCATAGCGCGCCCCCTTTATGCAATCAAGCCTATTGCGGCTTGCGTGGCGGCTTGCGCCGTTTCGGTGGCTTTTGGCGACAATGCCCAGCCGTATTTGTGAGCGCAATAGCTTATCACACCCACAACTATCATCGCAACAAGCATGGATACGGGCGTTGCAAAACTGTCAAGCCACTTCCAGCCTGCCTTGTTGATGAGAATCTCGCAAAGGTACATCACGCCCATTGCCACGAGCACGGCGATGAAGTTGTAGTAGCTGTCCACAAATTTGACCGCTTTTGTGAGCGTGCCTATGCTCATCGCAAGATAGCCGATGACCATGCCGATAAACATCGCTTGAAACACGAGATCGCCGATGTTGATGCCGCCTTTCTTGCCCGTGGACGCGGTCTTGGTGAGCAGTTTGCCGATTTTCGGCTGCAAGCGGCGGTAGAAGAGAAGAGTTTCAACTCCGCCCGAGCAAATGGCGATTGTCATGATCATTGCAATCGTTGCAAAATCTTCCGCCGTCATGCCCTTGTCGATGAGCGCGTTCATCGAGCCTGCAATCGCCGTTGCCGTGCCGTCCGCCATCTGCGTTTCGTATTGCAACGAGCCAACGACGGATAGACGTATCGCAGGGAAGGCGATGCCCAGCGTGCCTGCAAGGATCACAACTCCCAGCGCAATGCCGAGTCCCGGCAATATTGAGAACGTGGCGGAAGTGGAAATAACTTTTTTGATTTTCGCTTTTTCTATGCCCAATTCTTTTGCGCGTTTTATTGCCGAGAGCATATAGTATAGACACAGCGCGATTATAAAAGCCAACACTATGCCGTAAAGAACGTACATAATCGGGTCGTCGAGATGAAACTCGTGCGCACCCAAAACCGATGCAAACATATTCTTCTCCTTTTCCAAACAAATATATGAAACAAGTATAATACCGATTTGAAATATGCGCAATAACTTTTTTGCACAATTGAATAAAAATTCGATTATATACGACAAAAACGTATGTTTATGCAAAATACGGTTTGAGAAAATATGAAAATAAATTAAATTTGGACTTGAAATGTCGATATTTTGTTGCTATATGTCATTTGTGGTGATAGAATGAAATCACCAAACAGGAAGTAGTAGGATATTGCGCGTTAAGTGCCGTATGAACGTGGGGTGTCAGCGGACGAAGAGAAAACTCGCGGTGCGGTATCCACTCCAGACTTCACAATCTGCCGATTTTTCGGCTTTTGCAAAGTGCTTCCGAAGGGGGTACTTTTTTTGAACTATCAAGAAGCGACGGACTACATCAAAAATATCGAGAGAGCGGGCTCGGATTACGGAATAGAGCGTATGCGCGAACTTTTGACGTTGTTGTCCGATCCCGACGACAAACTGAAATTCATACACGTTGCCGGCACAAACGGCAAAGGCTCGGTTACGGCGTATCTCACGTCCGTTTTGAAAGAAGCGGGTTACAAAGTGGGGACGTACAACTCACCGTCCGTGTTTTGTTACAACGAAAGGTGGCTGATAAACGGCAAGCCGCTCGAAGACAAGGACGTTGCGCGCTATCTCACGATTGTCAGAGAAACAATCGAGAACGAACAAAATCTCCGCGCGGCTTTTTGTCTTGACAAGTTTCAGCCAACCGCGTTCGAGATAGAAACAGCAGTCGCGTTTCTTGCGTTTTATGAAAAAGAATGCGACGTTTGCGTGCTTGAAACCGGGCTTGGCGGACGGTGGGACGCAACCAACGTAATACGCCAAAAAGAGCTTGCGGTCATCACTCCGATAGGGCTTGACCATTGCCAAATTCTCGGCAATACACTCGGACAAATCGCAAGCGAGAAGGCGGCGATAATCAAAGACGATGCCGTGACCTGTAAGCAAAGCGAAGAGATTATGCAAGCCATTTTGCACCCGTACAGAACGGAAGACGGCAAGCGTATAGACGTCACACCAACTGTGGAAATCGCAAAAGAGCCGACACTTGTTTCAAGCGATTTGTCGGGACAAAAATTTGTCTATGACGGCAAAGAATACTTTATATCCATGCTTGGCAAACATCAGCTTGTCAACGCGTCCATTGCTCTTTGCGCCGTTGACGCGCTAAGGCGCAAGCATTGGGACATACCGCAATCGGCAGTGGAAAAGGGGCTTGCAAAAGCCGTGTGGCATGCTCGTCTCGAAGTTGTCAAAAACGCAAAAGAGAAGTTTAACATATCGGTTCCGCAAGATAAAGTGCTTGTTTTTGACGGTTCGCACAATCCGCAAGGGGCGACCACTCTCAAAGACGCAATAGAAACTTATTTCGTCGGCAAGCGAATTCATCTCGTGCTCGGCATACTCAAAGACAAGGACGTGAAGGGTATTTGTCGTATTCTTGCACCGCTTGCGTGCAAGATTACGTGTATAACTCCGCCCAGTCCCAGAGCAATGAACAAAGACAAGCTGAAAGAGATTGTGTCTTGCTATCCCTGCCAAACGGACGAGTGCGACGACATAAAACTTGCAGTGCAAAACGCGCTTGACGACAAGGACAGCGACGTAGTGGTTTTGTGTGGCTCGCTGACGTTGTTTTGCGACTTGACAAACAAATAGACAAGACGGACAAAACAGGCTAAACAAAAGACAAATCAAACAAGAAAATTCAAGATACATCAAGATTGAAAAACAAAAAGAGATACGGCTATGATGCAAGACAACAAATTGAAAATCGAAAACGCAGTGCGTGACATATTGCAAGCAATCGGAGAAGATCCCGAGCGAGACGGATTGAAAGAAACTCCCGACAGAGTGGCGAGAATGCTCGAAGAATTGACGAGCGGTTATCACGACGATGCAAAGGCGCATTTGTCAAAGACTTTCGTCGAGAGCGGAAGCGACGTCGTGATTGAAAAAGACATACATTTTTCTTCCACTTGCGAGCATCATCTCATGCCGTTTTTCGGCAAGGTGCACATCGCATACGTTCCCGACGGCAAAGTCGTGGGACTTTCAAAACTTGCAAGAGTGGTTGAAGTGTACGCAAGACGTTTGCAACTTCAAGAGCGCATGAATGCGGAGATTGCGGACGCGATATTCGACGTGCTTTCCCCAAAGGGCGTTTTCGTCGTGGTCGAAGGCGAACATACGTGTATGACTGCGCGCGGAGTGAAAAAATTCGGCTCGAAAACGATTACAAGCGCAACGCGCGGAGAGATGCCCGACAGTGTGAAAGCAATGCTGTTTTCTCAGGTAGGAATAAAAGACTGAAAGCAAAAGCTCAACAAACGCTTTGAGCATAGTTTGCGGCAAGTTTTGCAAGATTGCATAATTATACCGATAAATCATTGTTTTCGATCAAAAAATCGTCGAAATCGACACAAAAACGGACAAAAATATAAGAGAGAATAGCGGATATGAGATATCAAAGACAATACGATTTCAAGGTCAGGGACAGCGTTTTTACAGGCGGCACGCACGTTATGGCGATACTCAACGTCACGCCGGACAGTTTCTGGTCGGGCAGCCGTCACGCGCACGATGCGGTTGAAACCGCGCGCAAATTTATAGAGCAAGGTGCAGAAATTATCGACATAGGCGGACAGTCCACAAGGCCGGGCAACGTGCAGGTGAGCGCGATAGAAGAGATGGCAAGGGTTTTGCCCGCCGTTGAAGGAATAAGGGAAGTTTTCCCCGACATCCCCATAAGCGTGGACACGTTCTATCCCGACGTTGCGCAGGCGGCAATCGACGCGGGCGCGGACATGATCAACGACGTGAGTTGCTTGCAATATGACGGTATGGTGAACGTTCTTGCCGACACGGGCGCAAGCGTTTGCGTCATGCACAACAGACGAAACACCAAAATCAAAGACCTTTTTCTCGACAAACAAATCGGTCTTCAAACTGCGGTGGACAAACTTATATGTGCGGGCGTTGACGCAAATAAAATTTTGCTTGACGGCGGCATAGGCTTCAACAAAAACAACGATGAAGACTGGCAACTTTTGCGTGGTTACGACAAACTCGTTGACACTTTCGATGAGCCGTTTTTGCTTGGCACTTCGAGAAAATCAATGTTCGGCGGCGACGTCGATTCTCGCTTGTCCGCCACTTTGGATTCGACGACACTTGCGGTGAAACAAGGCGTTTTGTTCGTGCGCGTACACGACGTAAAAGAAAACGTTGCGATTATAAAATGCACGCAAAGGGTGTGAATATGGACGTCGTAATTCTAAAAGATTTTGAAGTAAAAGCGTGTCACGGAGTTAATCCCGAGGAGAAAATAAATCCGCAAAGATTTTTGTTTACGGCGGAAATTTTCACTGACTTTTCAAATTGCGCCGAAAGTGACGATTTGACAAAAACTATAAGTTATAGCGACGTAAAGAAGACTTTAAAGTCGTTTTGTGAAAATAACTGCTTTGATCTCATCGAAACGCTTGCCGTAAAATCGACAGAACTTTTGCTAAAAAAATATCCACTTGCAAGCAAGGTGAAACTCACCGTCAAAAAGCCGGACGCGCCTATGAGCGGCGTTTTCGAGTATGCGGGCGTGCGGGTTGAAAGAGAGTGGAAGACGGTGTATCTCGCGCTTGGTTCAAGCATGGGCGACAAGGGCGGCTACCTTGATTTTGCAATGGACAGACTGCTTGCCGATGACAATTTCAGAAACGTCAAAGAGAGCGCGCGCATCGTCACCAAGCCGTACGGCGGAGTGGCAAAAAACGATTTTGTCAACAGCGCGGTGAAGGTTGAAACGCTCTACTCGCCAAAGAAGTTGCTTGCGACAATCAACGCAATCGAAAAGGACGGCGACAGGGTGCGCCTTGAAAGGTGGGGGGACAGAACGCTTGATATAGACATCGTTTTTTACGGTGACGAGATCATAGAAGATGACGAACTTTGCGTGCCGCATATCGATATGCAAAACAGAGATTTCGTGCTTGCGCCGCTTGTGGAGCTTTGCCCGAACAAACTGCACCCCGTCTTGAAAAAGCGTGTGAAAGAACTCTATGCCGAGCTGACAGAGCAGTGACAAAACAAGCTGAAAACAGCATAAAAGTTGCCAATATTATCAAATAAATTTATAGCATGCGTGAGTATGCACGTTGCGCCAAAAAAAGCCGATATTGCCAAATCGATGAAAATATGATATATTGAAGGTGAGCAGACACTATACAACGCTCACAATAGGGGATATATATGCAAATAATCATCAAACAAAAGTATTGGACGATCGGCGACAAATTTAAGATCACCGACGAGAACGGCAACGTCGTTTTCTTTGCGGAAAGACAGTTTGACCGCTTCATGAACAACGTCGTGTTGTTTGACGCAAGCGGCGCGCCCCTCGGGCGTATGCAAGCGGAATTGAAGAAAGTGTTCACAAGCTGGTTTGACGTCACTGACGCAAGCGGCAGAAAGGTGTTTTCCATCAACGAAAAAGTGCCGTTCTTTTCTTTCAGGAAGGCAAAGACGGTCAACGGAAATCTCGATTGCAAGATCAAGTGCGGCCCCATCCACATGAAAGCGTTCATATCCGACGGACAGGGCGGCTATGACAAAACGCCGGTAGTGAAAGCGCGCAAAAAGATTTTCAGTCTTACAGACACTTACATCATCGACATTGACGAAACGAGAATCTTCCCGTCATACGGTGCATTCTTGGGCATCTGGTATGACATGATGAACCACAGCGGACATTGATTTTGGGACAAACGAACAACCAATCAAAAGGAAAAATCACAAGCAAAAAGACACGCAACCGCGTGTCTTTTTGTGTGATTGACAAATCTATCTCGGTTATTGTTTGTCTTGTTCGTCTGCCGATTGATTCTGTGCGTCGTTGCCGCTTGTTTGCGTTTCGGCGTGGCTTTCTTGATTTGCGATGATTTGGCGGTCAACGTCGTCAAGTTCTTCTTCAATGAGTTGTTCTTCTTGTTGAACGGGTTTGTTCAAGTCGCCCGAAGCGACCATTGTCGCAGAGAAAGACTTGGAAGCAAACAGCGCGCTGCCTGCAACGAGTGCGATTGCCATATCGACGAAAGCAAACGAGTTGTACGCCATGCTGTATGCAACTGCCGTGTCGTACTTTTCAAGGTCTGCGTAATCCGCAAACGCGAAAACGCCGGAGCAGACGTGGCAAGCGTAGCGGAGAACGACCGCAATCACGCCGCCGAGCAGGAACGCGACGACTTTATGGTTTTTGAAAACGCCCTTTTCCATAAATATACCGCTGACGCCGATAAGACCGAAAGCGAGCGGATAGTCGAGCAAAAATTGCATCGGGTGAATGATGTACGGGTCTTGAAGCGCTTGAAGCACGCCGTAAAGAGTGCATACGATGAGACCGCGGCGAGTGCCGAACATACAGCAGTAAATCATAAGCGGCAAAAGGCTTGCAAAGGTGATCGAGCCGCCTTGGGGAAGTTTGAACAAGCGAGCGTAAGAGAGCGCGAACGAGAGAGCAATCGAGATTGCGCCGTAGACGATAGCGCGCGTGTCGTTGACTTTACGCTTGTCGCCGACAAACCACATGATCACGAGAAGTGCCATAAACACGACTGCCGACACTATCATTCCGACGAGATTTGCGCCGGGATAGTAGTCCTTTACGTCCTTGTAGTAGATTGACATCTCAACCATCGTTGCGATGAATCCGCCCAGAAGCAAAAGTCCCGTGACGAGTCCCGAAATTTTGAACGCTTTCTGACTGAAAATCGAGCATACGAGCATAGCGATTGCGCCTGCCACTGCGACGATGAGCGTTGCGAGAATGGGGTAGAAAAGCATAGGTTGCATTTCTTCGCATTGAGATTTGACGTACGCCATGACGACGAGCACCGTCATTGCAAAACCTACGACGATACCGACGCCGTATTTTTTAAGGTCGTTGAATTTTTCGCGTTTGAAAAACCATACGAGCAAACCGACTGCGATAAACGCCGCAACGATGCCGATTGCAAGATAAAGCACGACGAATTTGAGAAGGTCGTACAAATCGTTTACATCCATAAAAAAGTTCTCCTTGTGTGCTTAGGAGAACTTGTCGGTGCAAATATGATACGACTTGCGTCGTTTTCGTTGTTGCTTCCTTACGCGAGCATTAACTCACAAGTTGAAGGGTATCATCTCAGCCTTTCAGCACCCCTAGCAAAACGTATTGTAACCTTTTGCGCGAAAGATGTCAATTGAAGGCGCAAAATTTTGGAAATATCCCACAATTCGTATTGCAAAGAGGCATTTTTGTTGACTTATTTTATACAAGGGTATATTATTTTGCCATCAACAAAGGAGAGATGACTTATGAAAAAATTCAAAAAGCCCGAACTTAAACTCTTGAAAGAGTTCAAGGCATTCATCACAAAGGGCAACGTTGTCGATCTTGCCGTTGGTATGATTATAGGTGCAGCGTTCACCGCAATCGTAACCGCGCTTGTCAACAACATTTTCAAACCGCTTATCAACGCAATTCCTATGGGCGACTTGCAAGGCCTTATCACTATGCTCGTTGCAAAGAACGCAGAAGGTCTCACGGCGGCGGAATGTGCTCAAAAGGGCGTGGAATTTGTCGTGGATATGACAAAATCAGTGTATATCGACTGGGGCGCGTTCATCATGGCGATAATCAACTTCCTTATCACCGCGCTTGTGCTGTTTGCAATGGTTAAGCTCATCAACATGGTGCGCGGCGGATTTACGGGACTTAGACGCGACACCAAATTCCTTGAATCGCTCACTCCCGAAGAAAAAGCCACAATCAAAGGTAAAATTGCAACCAAGAAAGAACTTCGCGCAATCAAGGCGGCTCGTGACGCGGCGGCAGAACAGGCGGCGGCAGAAGCGGCTGCAAAAGCAGAAGCAGAGAAGCCCGAAACAACCGACGATCTTCTCCGTGAGATCAGAGACCTTCTCAAAGCGCAACAACTTCAAAGCGCACAAAAACTTATTGAAGACGCAGGCGTTGACGTTGCTGCGGCGGACAAAGAATAAAGCATACTTTGTTGCGCGCGTCCGATTCCGATACCTTTCGTTTTAAAATCGAATTTGTTTCGGATAGCGAATAAAACGATTACAAATCGAAAAACCGCTCACAAGGGCGGTTTTTTTATATCTAAAATTATTACGCGTACACGCGTTATGCGCGCGACTATTGACTTTGCACGAAAAAAGTGCTATTTTATAGCGGTGCACATTTGCGCGTTTGGGAGTTGAATATGGTTCAATCTGTTTTAGGCATGATGGAAGGACACAGTATGGCAGGATATATCCTGCTTCTCGCACTCGGAATTCTTCTCGTCGTAAAAGGCGGCGACTGGTTCGTTGATGCGGCAAGTTGGATTGCGGAAGTGTCGGGAATTCCCACTTTCATCATCGGTGCAACGATAGTCAGTGTGGCAACAACTCTGCCCGAAATTCTCGTCTCAAGCATTTCGGCGGCGGAAGGGCAGGCGGCTATGGCAATCGGCAATGCAGTCGGCTCGGTCAACTGCAATATCGCGCTTATCATGGCGTTTTCGCTCGTGTTTATCGCGCCGTCTTTCAACAGAAAGGACTTTATGGCAAAGGCAATCATTCTCATCGCAACCATTTCGGTGCTTTGGGGATTGAGCGCAATGGGCGGTGAATTTACTTGGTGGAATGCGGTGATCGTGCTTATGTTCTTTGTCGCATTCATTGTCGAAAACCTTATCAGCGCAAAGAAACACGCAAATGCTCTTGCGCTTGAAAATTCTATGCTCGAACCCGCCCAACCCGTTGAGCACGGCAACGGCATACTGCGCTATTATTTCCAAAAACAAGAAGACAAAAAGATCACGCTCAAAAAGACGGGCATGGTGATAGAAAAGAAGGACATTGGCAAAAACATCGTGTTGTTCGTCGTCGGTGCGGCGGCAATTTTTGTGGGCGCGCAACTTATGAGCGACAACGGTGCAGAACTTGCTCGCGCGTTGAAAGTGCCCGAAGGCATAATCGGCGTCACAATTCTTGCAGTCGGCACGTCGTTGCCCGAACTGGTCACGGCAATCACGTCAATCGTCAAGAAGAAAGCGGACTTGTCGGTGGGCAACATCATCGGAGCAAACATCATCGACTTGTCTCTCATTCTTCCGCTTTGCACGTTTATAAACATGGGCAACGGCGGCGGATCTCTTCCCGTGGACGCACAATCGCTCACGATAGACTTTCCGTTCTGTCTTGCGGTTGCGGGCTTTGCGCTTATTCCTGCGCTCGTGTTTGGCAAATTCAAGCGTTGGCAGGGTGTTATTCTCATTGCGGGATATATCACCTACGTCGTTTTGCTCATACTCAACACCACGAAAGTGATAGAGATTTTCTAAAAACCACAAATAAAAAGCTATGGATAAAAGATTCTGCGACAATTTGAAAGCCGTGCGCAAGCAAACGGGAATGACACAAAAGCAAGTGTCGGTACATTTGGGCGTTGTTGAAAGTTGCTATGCAAACTGGGAACAGGGCAGGACAGAGCCTAGTATTTCGAGTTTGCGCACGTTGTGCGAAGTTTTCGGCGTAACCGCCGACGATTTGCTGAACGGCGAAATGTAAATCATTTTGAATTTGTAAGTTAAAAAGCACGGCATGCCGTGCTTTTTGCTTGAAAGGTTTTTGAAAGGGTGTAAACGATGAATTGTTTTACACCTTATATACAATCGGCGATTGCGTTTTATTGGCAATTTTGAAAAAAATCTCAAAAATTTTTATTTTTCCCAAAATAGCGCGATTTGCCGAATCGTTACGGTTTTGTACGAAGTGTTTCAAGCGGTCAGCGTTTGATATAGCGGAAGACGAAAACGCCGCCTGCTTTGACGTCGATACGGACTTTTCCGCCGAGAGATACGTTGCTAAGTCCGCGCGAGTCGTTCGATTTTAGCATGAGTTCGTCAAGCGGGTATTCGAGATTTGCCGAGTCGGTGACTATTGCGCTGCTGCCGTAGGGGAGAATGGAGATTGTTTCTCCCTTTTGCGTTGGCATATCGAATTTGCCTTCTACGTAATAAATGTCGAGTCCGTCTTCTTCGGCTTTGACTTTCATGCCGAGCGTGCTTGCAAGGCGCATGATTGCGAGATTGCAAAGCACGTGGTCTATGCGGCCGCCCGTCACTCCGTATATCGTAATCTCGTCGGCATTCAACTCTTCTTTTGCGTAATACACGGCAAGTTCTCCGTCACTGGCGTTCTTGTGTGTGTCGTGTTCCACGATGGGAATATCCACGCCTTCGGGCTTTTGCATGGAGTCGAAATCGCCGAGTATGACGTCAGGCTCGACAGGGCATACGTTGAAGCCGCCGTCGCATGCGATGACTTTGTCTGCGTTGATTTTTCGTTTGATCTGCGTACCGCAGTTTAGAATGATTGCAACTTTCATGGCTTTATTATAACACGGCTTTTCGCCATTGCAACCGATTGAGAAAAATTGCCCGAACAACCGTTTATGTCACGCAACTCGACTTATAAAACGCTTTTTGTCGCAAAAGAGCGAAAAATAAGGAAAAATGCCGCGCTTTTGGTATTGAAAAAAAATCCGTTTGCATTTATAATAATCTATTATAAGACTTTATCGGGGTGCGATATGCAAGAGTTCAAATTCAAAAGTTTTGACAACACCGAATTGTATTGCTATCTTTGGGACGACGTTGAGTCGCCCAAGGCTGTCGTTCAGCTTGTTCACGGCATGAGCGAGCACGCAGGGCGTTACGACGAATTTGCAAGGTATCTCAACAGCCGCGGCTACATCGTGTTCGGCGACGACCACCGTGCGCACGGCAGGACGGAAACGCCCGAAAATCGCGGTAGACACAAAGGCAATATTTTCAAAAAGACGCTTCAGGACGAGTTGTTCATAAGAGAGTGGCTCAAAGACCGCTACGACTTGCCGATTTTCCTTATGGGACACAGTTACGGCAGTTTCCTTTCGCAAGCGTTTGCGCAGGAAGGCACGGACGTCAAGGCAATCGCACTCATCGGCTCGGGGCATATGCGCGCTCTGTTCACGCTGGGCAAAATCGCGGTGTTCCCCGTTTGGCTCGTCGCAAGAAACTGGCGTCCGCGTATAGTCAACTGGGTGAGCGACAATATGCAGAAGTACAAGGGTGACGAAGGCAAGTTGCAGTGGGCAAACAGCGTGAGAGAACGCAGAGAACAAGTGCTTTCAGACCCGTATTCGCACACGAGCATGAGCGTCAATTTCGACTATTATATGATGAAAGAGACGTCGAAACTGTACAGCAAAAAGGCGCAGGCAAAACTCAATCCCGCAACCGCAATCGGCATGTTTTCGGGGGATGCGGACCCTGTCGGCGAAATGGGCAAAGGCGTGAAAAAACTCGACAAGATGTATCGCGCAAACGGTGTGAACACCGAGCTTCATCTCTACAAAGGCGCGCGCCACGAAGTGTTTTACGATTGGTGCGGCAAGGATATGCAAAAGGACGTTGCGGACTTCTTTGATAAATTTATCATATACAAGCAAACGAGCATTGACGAACTCGTCTGAACGAGGCAAATATGAACGTTACAATACCATACGGATTTAAGATAGGACATTATCAGGACGACTTCACGGGCGTCACCGTGTTGCTTGCCAAAAACGGCGCGACAGGCGGATGCGATTGCCGTGGCGGTGCGCCGGGGACAAGAGAAACAGACCTTTTGCGAAACGACAAAATGATGCAAAAAATCAATGCGGTCGTGCTTTCGGGCGGCTCGGCATACGGGCTTGCATCAACTTGCGGAGTGATGGAATATCTCAAAGAACAAGGCGTCGGATACAAGACCATGGGCAAGATCGTGCCTATCGTTTGCGGCGCGGTGCTTTATGATCTCAATCAAAAGGAATATCACTATCCAACAGCAGAATACGGACTTTATGCGTGCAAAAACGCAGATAAAACACCAGATTTTGGCAACATCGGCGCAGGACGTGGCGCAACCGTAGGCAAAATACGCGGTCTAAAAAACGCATGCAAGAGCGGTATCGGCGCGGCAACGGTCAAGGTGGCAGGCGTCACGATTACGGCGGTTGTTGCCGTCAACGCAATGGGAGACGTCGTTGACGAAACGGGCAAAATCGTTGCCGGCGCAAAGGGCAAAAACGGCGACTTTATCGACACCGAAAAATGCCTTGCAAACGGTGAATTTGCAAAACTTTTGCTTGGCACAAACACAACGATAGGATGCATTCTCACCGATGCGAAACTCTCCAAAGTGGACGCAAACAGGCTTGCAAGCATATCCCATGACGGCATGGCAAGAGCCATTCGCCCCGTGCATACCGTCTATGACGGCGACACTATGTTTTGCATGGCAAGCGGCGTAAAACCCGTTGTGAATATCACAATTCTCGAGTCCGCAACGGTGGAAGCCACAAGACAAGCAATCGTCAACGCCGTGAGCGCAAGCTGCAAATACGACATCGTTTGCGACCTAGACGAAGAGCCGAGTTGCGATGAATAATTAAAAATTAATAATTAATAATGAATAATGAATAATTAATAATTGCGGAAGGCGAAGCCTTATCCGAAAACTTATTCGAAGCGTACTTATAAACGGACTGTGCAAC
>CAVKIG010000025.1:0-23183 GCA_963656415.1 bacterium
CCATATAAGGAGGTAGAATTATGGCTGGAAAATACGACGCCGTCGTCATAGGCGCAGGCACGGGCGGATTGTCCGCGGCACTCGCTCTTGCAACGGCAGGCAAAAAGACGTTGCTCATTGAGCAACACAATCTCCCCGGCGGATGCTCGACGAGTTTCATTCGCGGAAGATTCGAGTTTGACGCATCGTTGCACGAATACTGCGGCATAGGCAGCAAAGGCGACTGGGGCTTGCCGGGCAAAGTCATGATGGAAGACTACAAACTCAACATCAACTGGCTGCTCGTCCCCGAACTTTACAGATGCATAGGCGTAACGAGAAGCGGAAAACGCTTCGATTTGACGTTGCCGGTCGGCATCGACAACATCATTGACGTTATGGAAAAAGCCGTTCCCGGCTCGAGAGAACCCATGAAAACGTTCTTTGACCTTGCAAAAGAATGTGTGGACGCACACGACTATTTCTCCGACCACATATTCGACAAGTTCGACAAAAACGACATGGTGAAAGTGGACAGCATGCTTTATCTCAAACGCTTCCCCAACTTCCTTCGCCTTGCGGAACGTCCGTTCAACGCCGTTTTGAGAAAAATCGGTATGCCCGAAGACGCAATCGACATTCTCGACGTTTACTGGACGTATATAGGAATGGACTACGAGCGACTCAGTTTCGTGCATCAGGCGTGGATGCTTTATATGTATGCGACGAAATGCCCTGCTATCTGTCAATACAACGCGCACGGCATGACCGTTGCGGGCGTCGAACGTTTCCGCGAACTCGGCGGCGAACTTTGGCTCAACGTAAAGGCAAACAAAGTCGTTTCGGACGATAAAGGCAAAATCGTGGGCGTCGATACGAGCGTGGGATTTGTCGAAACCAACTACGTCATCGCAAACGTCAATCCGCAGACGGCGTATACCACTCTTCTCGACAAGCGCATCACCATCCCCGAACGCGAAATCAAGAAAGCGCACGCAATGAAGCACAGCATAAGATTCTTCAACGCATACGTCGCGCTCAACAAGAGTGTCGAAGAACTCGGCATAAAAGACTACACCATTTTCATGCCCGGCACTTTCGACACGAAAAAGAACTTCGAAGCGAGCAAACACTACGAAGGCAACGACCACAGCGTCGTGGTCATCTACAACGTCGTCAATCCCGACGCGTCGCCGAAAGGCACGACCGTAATGACATTCACCATTGCGTACACCGAAGACGTGTGGGCAAAATTCTCCCAAAGAGAATACGTCAAACGCAAACAAGACCTTTTCAAGCGCGTCATGGACAACTTTGAAAAGGATACGGGCATAATCATTCACGACTGCATCGAAGAAATCGAAATGGCGTCTCCCTGGACGTTCGCGCACTATCTCAAAACTCCGCAAGGCACGACCTACGGATACGACACGAACGACTGGAACACCATGGTGTCGAGACTTATGTGCATAAAGAAAGACCAACCCATTCACGGTTTCAAGACCTGCGGCGCGGCAGGCGCACGCGGCGACGGATACAGCCAGACCTACATAAACGGCAAAGAAATGGCTGTTTTGTTGCTCGAAGACATGAAGGAGGACGAAAAATGAAAAACGTAAAATTCAGTTCCGTCGGTCTTATGGATATTCTCTATTTCACGACGAGACCTAAAAACCGCGAAAAAATGATTCAGGCGGCAAGCACGAAACCGTTGATTGCCGAATACGAAACCAACAGAAAAGCCGAAGAAAGACACCCCGAAAAACAGGATTTTGTCATAACCGACATCGTCGAACACGACGAAAACGTAAAATCATATTTCCTTAAAAAGAAAGACGGCACGAATCCTGCGTTTTTCAGAGCGGGACAATACGTCGTCGTTCGTCAATACATCGACGGAAAACTCATAGCACGTCCGATTTCGCTATCCTGCGGCCCGGATTTCTCGCTTGACGGCAAATACGTCATCACAGTAAAACGTGCGCCGAACGGATTTATGAGCAACTATATTCTCGACAACTGGAAGGTCGGCGACGAAGTCGTGACTTCCGGTCCGCAAGGCGTGTTCTATTACGAAGGACTCCGCGACGCACAAAACGTCGTCGCAGTGGCAGGCGGAAGCGGCATAACCCCCATTCTGTCTATGGCGTACGCGATTATGGCAGGAGACGAAGATTTCAATCTCACCGTACTCTACGGCAGCAGAACGGAAAAAGATATTCTCTTCAGAAAGGAATTTGAAGAAATATGCAAACGCACCGACAAAATCAAAGTCGTCTACGTTCTCTCCGACGAACAAAAAGACGGTTGCGAAAGCGGATTTGTCACTGCGGAACTTATCAAAAAATACGCAGGCAACGAACAATACAGCATTTTCGCGTCAGGTCCGCAATCGATGTACACCTTCCTTGACGGAGAAGTCGCAAAACTCGGTATCGCACAAAAATTCTACCGCAAAGAACTTTTCGGCTCGGCAAAAGAACCGTGGAAACTAAACGGCTATCCGCAAGACGCAAAAGACAAGGTGTTCAATATGCACGTGAAAATGTGCGACAAAGAATTCGACATTCCGTGCAATGCAAACGAGAATATGCTCGTCGCACTCGAACGCGCAGGCATTGCAGGTCCGAACCGTTGCAGGGGCGGCATTTGCGGTTGGTGCAGAAGCAAACTTTTGTCGGGCGAAGTCTTTATCCCCGAAAACACCGACGGCAGACGCGACGCAGACAAAGTGTACGGCTACATTCACCCGTGTGCGTCTTTTGCACTCTCCGACGTAAGCATCGAAGTGCCAAACAACAAATAATCTTTTTTCGCTATATGAAAAGGAACTGCTTTTTGCAGTTCCTTTTCATATTTACAATCGTTGGTATTCTTGATTGTTTCGCGAAAACAACACTTTATAACCGCGTTTTAGGCAATAAAACCGCCGTTTCGTCACTTTTGATCGTCGTACGTTTCCAGAAAACTGTGCTTAACTCCGTCTTTTTTATATGCGATGACCGTTTCAAGGTGCACGTTTTCCACACTTCTGAATATACATTTCTCAACGTCGGGATTGCTCTTTTTCAGCTCGCGAATGAGTTCTTTCGTCTCCTGTCGCTTGCTGTGATTTTGCCCGTTGTTGCAAGACGTGCACGTGTCTGTAAACTTGCATGCGCATTGTATGAAATGCAAATCGTTGTAGTCTCTCCACGCTTTTATATCGTCTTCGCGCACGAGATAAAGGGGGCGTATGAGTTGCATTCCTTCAAAGTTCGTACTGTGAAGTTTAGGCATCATAGTCTGTATCTGCGCGCCGTGCAACATCCCCATGAGTATTGTCTCGATGACGTCGTCGTAATGATGTCCGAGCGCAATTTTGTTGCAGCCGAGTTGCTTCGCGAAGTTGTACAGATATCCGCGTCTCATCCTTGCGCAAAGATAGCACGGCGACTTGTCAACGTTGTACACGCTCTCGAAAATATCCGTCTCGAATACGGTTATCGGCACGTTGAGACGATGAGCGTTTTCTTCAATTATACGGCGATTTTCGGGAGCATATCCCGGGTCCATAACGAGGTATTTGACGTCAAAATTCACGTTGCTGTGACGTTTAAGTTCTTGAAAACACTTTGCCATGAGCATGGAATCTTTTCCGCCCGATATGCACACCGCAATAGTGTCTCCGTCATGAATAAGGTCGTATTCTTTTATCGCTTTGATAAATTTGCCGAATATATCGGACTTGAATTTCTTGCGCAAACTCTGCTCGACTTTGGCACAGAAATCGTCGTCCACCTGCTTTTGCATCTGCCGTCTCAGCCACGCAAAATATCCGTCTTCAAGACTGTATGCGTCGTATCCTTGCTCGCATAACCATTCAACGACGTCCACACTCAAAATTCCCTTTGCGCAATACACGACGATTTTTTTCGACTTGTCCACAGGCGGATTTTCTCGCAGTTCTTCTTCCGTGACGCTGACGGAATCGGGTATGAAACCGTACGCTCTGTCTGTCTCGGGGCGCATATCGAAAAGAACGTATTCGTCTTTGCTTAATTTTTCGAGTTGTTCGATGTTTATCTGCATATCAATAGTTTGTCTGATTTTGTGAATCGTCGGTATATCTTGCGCTTTGTTTTTCGAGATATCCTTCGGTGTCGATGATATATTTTTTCGGATTGTTCGCACTGACGTACACGTCTATATCGTCACCCACCACGTATTCGTCGCCTATGTCCAAAAGCACCTTTTGGCTATACTCGTTTCTGTCGCTGCCCATGCACTCGACCACCGCGATCGTCTTATTGTAAAGACGCGTATTTCTGCGATTCACCTGCACGATCCTTGCCACGATATGCGCGCCTTCTTCGGTGTATCTGTCGAGCTTGGCTTCCCTGACTCTCACCACAATGTACGGCACGAAAAACACCATCGCCATAATCGCCGCCGCCACTATGCACGCTATGCCCGGCAAATAATTGAATCTCGCACTATGGAAGTCGCTCGGATCATTCGGCATATAATACACCGTCGTTTTGCCACCGGTGCGCATGCTCGTGTCATAAGTGTCCAACTCTCCGCCATACTTCGTGCCGTCCACCCAAAACTCCACGTTGACCTTGTAGCTTGTCTCGCCGTTTGACGAATTGCCGATCACGATGCTTGTTATCTCCGCTTCGGTTTTCACGCCCTTGCGAGCGTACTCGGACGCGCCCATCAGCACGTACACGCCCACCGCCAACATAATGACCGCCATAACCATAAGCACAATATTCGACGCCAATTTTTTGTTTTTCATATCGTTTTTCCTTTCCGCCTTACAAAAAAAACGAGAACCGCACGTTTCCGTGCGATTCTCGCATTATCTGGTGTTCCCCGGCGGGAGTCGAACCCACGGCCTTTCGCTTAGGATTTCGTCTTGCCTTGCGAAATATCGCAAAAAACTGCTATTTTATTACGTTTTGAGCCGTTTCGGGCATTATTTTTCATCCAAAACGGCTATTTTTTTGCGTATTTTGAGTGATTTTCAAAATGCCGCAATAACTTCAATACCAAAATAATACCAAAACAATACCAATTTTTCAAGCACGATTTCAAAATTTTTCAGTGAATATAAAAGAGAGTCTGACCGTAGTCAAACTCTCTTTTTTGCTGTTATTTAGATTTGCATATTCCTGCGAATTATTTCTTTTTGGTGAACAATGCTTTGATTGCTGTGATTAAGTCTGCAAAGGTCTTTTTCTTGACGGCGAACCAGAAGATTGCAAATCCGCCGATTCCGGCAAGCAGCACCGTTCCGATTACGATACCTGCAACCTGTCCGCCCGAAAGACCGTCCTTTTTAGCAGGTGGGGTGATTTCGCCACCGCCCGAAGGCATATCGTCATATACAGCCGTAAGGGTTTTTTCTTCCTCTACCTTAAAGGTATATTCCTTTTTGGTGCTGACGATTTCTCCGTTTTCGTCTTTCCAGCCTTTGAACACCTTGCCTTCTTTATCTTCTGCCGTTACGGTTACGCTTTCGCCGTGTGCATAGAATTTGCTTTCGCCGTTCACTATTACGTTATGCGTGCCGATTTTGGCAATTCTAAGGTCGGTGATTTCGTTGCCGTCTTTATCAAAGTGCTTTCCGCACAATCTGCAGTCTCTATGCTCTTTCACGCCGGGATCTTTGCAAGTTGCAGGTATTTCGGCAACCAAATCACCCAATTCGTGACCATTCGGATTGATAGGAATAACAAAATCGGTAATTTCCGTATTGCTTGCGTCGTAATCCTTATCGCAGATGCTGCAATGTTTATATCCTTTTCTGCCCGGGGCTTGACAAGTCGCGTACTCTTCTTCTACCCAAAAACCAAAGTTGTGCCCGTAGTATGGGCTGACGGGAGTTTTCAACGCTGCTTCGGTTGTTTCGTTTTTGTCCTCGTCAAAGAATTTTCCGCACACTGTGCATTTGTAGTGTGCTTTCATACCGCCTGCGATACAAGTTGCGGGGATTTCTTCAATAAGTGTGCCAAATGTATGAACGCCGGTTGCGGGGATAGTCAACGCTGCTTCGGTTGTTTCTTTTTTCTTTCGTCAAAGTATTTTCCGCAATCCGAGCAATAATAATGCGCTTTCATACCGTCATTGATACAACTTGCGGGGGTTTCTTCATTAAGCGTGCCCAAATTATGGCTTATGGCAACGGTAACGGTTACGTCATCGCTTGCCAGATAGTTTTCGTTTTCCGCGTATCTTATTTTGTATTCGCCAGCCGCAAGCCCTGTAATCTTACTTGTCGTGCACTTTGTATAATCCGCGTCGCCGACTTTTCTGTATTCCATCGCGATAGTAACGCCGTCGATTGTGCCGCTGCCTTCCCTGCACGAAATCGGGTTGGCGATAAGTCCGACGGGGACGTTTTCTTGCTCTGCCTTGTTGATCACGAATTCTTTGGTGAAACTGCCTTCATAAGCGCCCTTACCCGTGACGGTAACAACGTAAGTACCGGCGTCAACGGGTATTCCCCAAAAGGTAACACCTGTCGAGCCCGCTTTTACCGCATAACTTACTTCGTAGTCGGTGCCCCTGACAAGCGTTCCGCCAAAGGTCGGCTCTTGCGGATTATCGTCGAACACTTTTTCAAGGTCGGTAACGGGCACAAGCTCGTCGGTTATTGCCACCGTGGTCGGTTTGACAGCATTATATTCAGCACTGTCAACGTCTGATGTTGCAGTAATCGCGCTGACCATTATGCGCGAGTCTGTCTCTTCCGCGCACGCCGTATCCACAGGATTTGTCATTACAATGCCGAGCATAAGCGCAAGGCACATTATAAGGCCGAGTATAAGTGCCAATATCTTTGATTTATTCTTCTCAGTGTGTGTCACAATATTATCTCCTTTTTAGATTTAGGATATGTTCCGTGCCGCTGTTGCGACTTAAAACCTTTGTAATAATGTTGTTCTTTTTTTCCTTATAAAAGCAAAATCGCACCGCCCCATAGGTGAAACCCCATGCAGCAGTGCGGTCAAATTCCGTTACTCTTACTCAAATTATAGGCAGACTTTCTCGCCTTTGATTGCATTGTGTATGTCATACCTTGTCAACTCCTTTTTGGGGATAAATCCATCGCAAACTTGCGTTTGTGTGCGGCGTTGATAGTTCCGCGTATCAATATATGATACGTTTTGTCTTTTATATTCTACAATAAATTTCTCAAGAAATCAAGACTGTATGTCTTGCCTTCGTATGAAATTGCAAAATTTCAAAAGAGATTCAAACCATAACCTTACAAAATAGGCTTAAAAAGAAATTGGTATTAAATTGGTATTAGCGATTTTTGGGTTTCCCCCAAATCTCAAAATCAATATATTGACGTAAAAATAGAAAAAACCACAATATCTTGTGGTTTTTTGGCGTCCGTGATTGGAATCGAACCAACGGCGTTTCGCTTAGGAGGCGAACCCTCTATCCTACTGAGGTACACGGACAAATATGAAAATTAGTGCGCGATTCAAAAGTTGATAAATGCGAAAAATAATACCGATTTTAATACCAAACACGCATTTATGAGCCATTAACCGCAATATATTGTTGTAATCCGCCTTGAAAAACACAATATATGGCGTGTTTCTATGGATAAGGTCCAGCCTTAGGAGGGCGAACGCTCTATCCTGCTGAGCTACGGAAACATCGCACACTATTATAATAGCAAATAGATTGCCAAAAATCAATTTTTGAATGCGATTTGTTTGATTATCGCAACTTCTATCCCCACAGCACCATATTTTTGAATGTCGTCTTTGGGTATAATATATTTAATTTTTATTACATTGGAGATTAATTGTTTTATAAGTTCAGCATCTCTCTGCTGAATTGTTATCTTAATACGATTATACTATCAAATACATCCGCTTGTTTAACAATTATGTCCTGTGTGACTGGTATCAATTAACAACTTATATATTTTATAACCTACATAGTTTTCTATATCTGGGATGTCTCTTCTGTAATACGCATTCCAGTAACTTATCATTCGGACATACCCCTTTCTGATATTATTCATATTTAAGCAAATAACATCGACAAACTGTTGATTAAGTATTTTGGGTAAAGACACATAAATTCTCTCCAAAATCTCCACTACATACTCATCACACAACTTGAGAATATATGGATATACCCATATCTGATTATTAACCAAATTCAACAACTCGTCAATGGCATTATACCGTACATATCCACTCTGATTTCGTGATAAATAACATAAATATGCTAGTTTATCATCTAAATTAAATGGCTGTATGCCCGAACATCCTGAATTTATTTCGTTTCTACCCACTCGATACGGTATTATTATAGAATCGTTTATACCAATGTGCCAAACTGTATCATAAACCGACTGTGTCTCATATGAAATATCGTATTGCTCTACTTTAGATAATAGTCTATCCCTTACAGTTATATTTGGGAACATATAATAATCCATTAATCTAGTCTCCGTTATTTTATAAATTTAAAATCATCAAACACATCTAAATATACATTATATGTGTGGCTTGTACACAAATCGGTACCGATTTTTCTACTATCACCATATTATTAGTGCTGCGGATATTTTTCTTTTACTCATTATATACTATTGTGCGAGAGTTATCAAATTAATTTTTTTCGTATATGCACATATATTTACGCAAGCGCAGCCGTTATTGCTTCTCAAAGTTTTATCTTTTATGTTATTTCGCCGACGCTCATACCACTGCACAAACTTCGGCACGCTTTGCGTACTCGCTTTTATTTAAACGTTTTTTCGAGATATTTTTCAATCCGCTTGTCAAAATCAAACTTTTGAGTTACAATACCTATGCTACAGAGAAAAACAACTCGACAAAGCGCATTTCGCGCCAAGTCGGGATTAGATAGATTTTGTGGCAAACATAAAAAATCATATTATCGGGGTATAGCGCAGTTTGGTAGCGCGCTTGACTGGGGGTCAAGAGGCCATGGGTTCAAGTCCCGTTACTCCGACCACAAACTTCGCTGAGTGCATACATAGTGTGCACTCAGTTTTTTATATCTGTTCAACTTGCGCTTGCGCAAATGTTGAAACGGATATAGTTACGGTAAACTCTTGCTTTAATAAAAAATATTGCGGATTTGTCATATCTTATGATACAATCAAAAAAGATAAACTACACTGACGGTAACGATATATGAGCAAAAACAAGGATTCTATCTGGATCGATCGAGAATTTTTACAAACCTACAAACAAAACAATGTCAAGTGCGGTTTGAGAATCGTCTGTGACGATAAAATCGACCATTCGTCTGTTTTAACAATCAAAAATTTCTTAATGTGGATAAGAAAAAAATTCTGCTTTCCGATAAAATGTACTGTTTTCTTGAAAAATCAGGCGAAATTTCGTTCAAACAACGGCAAAGGCTTCTGTCAAGGCATATTTTTCACACCCGAAGAATTGCGAAAAGGAGCAAAATATCCTTGCATATACGTTGCGACAAACGACGATTTACGCTATCTTGAATTCACAATACTGCATGAGTTGACGCATTATTTTCAATGGTATTTTCTCCAAGACGAAACCCGAACGGATAGAAGCCTTGAAATCGAAGCAAACAGATACGCATACTGGCTTTTGAACGAATACGAAAGCAACGAAGCCTAATAGCCTGCCAAAAAAACACAAAAAGTCGGGATTGTTCCCGACTTTTTTATAGGCAGTTAAAATCTTGTTATCAATAGTTTTCTTCGCGGACTTCGAAATATGATTGCGGATGCGCGCAAACGGGACAAACGTCGGGTGCGGCAGTGCCGACGACGATATGGCCGCAGTTGCGACATTCCCAAACTTTGACTTCGCTCTTTTTGAAGACTTCCTGTGCTTCAACGTTGCGAAGAAGCGCACGATAACGTTCTTCGTGAGCCTTTTCTATTGCGCCGACCATGCGGAATTTCTTTGCGAGTTCGACAAACCCTTCTTCTTCGGCGGTCTTTGCGAAATCTTCGTACATATCCGTCCACTCGTAGTTCTCTCCGTCTGCCGCCGCCGCGAGATTCTGCGCGGTATCGCCTATTCCGTTGAGTTCCTTAAACCACATTTTTGCGTGTTCTTTCTCATTATCTGCGGTTTTCAAAAACAACGCGGAGATTTGCTCGTATCCGTCTTTTTTCGCTCTCGATGCGAAATAAGTGTATTTGTTTCTTGCCTGCGATTCGCCTGCGAACGCTTCGAGAAGATTCTTTTCGGTCTTTGTTCCTTTATACTTGTTATCCATCTTTTTCTCCTTACAAAATCATATTTTCGACAGCCGTCAAAACGTGTCGACCGCGCAAGTAAAGATATAGCACCAAAACGTATTTTTGTCAATATCGCGCACGCATTTTGCGCACGTGCGCGCGAATATCCCTTTGTGCGGTTTAGATGTCCGATTTTTTAGAATACTCTCGATTTTAGGCAAGTTAGATAGGCAAAATCGTCTCGGTCGCTCGGCAGATATCGTCAAAAATAAAAAAATGCCGAAAAAATATACATTAAATGTTTGCCAAAATCACCGTTTTGATATACAATAATCACAAAATTAAGTTGAATAGATTGTGGTTTGACCGCATGAGAAAGAAAAACATAATTGGGAGAACACTATGGACAAATTTGTTTTGCAAGCAAAACTCGACAAACAAAAATGGGACGACAGCGTGATGAATCATCGCGATATGTGCGGCGCATACGACTATTGCGCATTCTGCGACAAATCGATCGCAATGCCTTGCGCAACGGCTTTTGAAAAAATGAACGAGCCGAAACCCGATCCCGCACCCGTGCAAGAAGAAGTCGAAGACGTCACCGAACTTCGCTCTTCTCTCGGCAAAAAATTCGACTATGACAAAGTCATGGCGAAAAAGGCCGCGCGCAAGAGCCTTACCTTTGCAGAGAAATACGCACTTTCCGACGACATCGTGAAAGAACGCTATGCAATCCTTCAAGACGCACTCACCGCAACCAAGAAAGGCACGCCGAAAATCAAGAGCCGCATCAGTAAACAATGCGACACTTATAGACGCGAAGGCGATATCGTGGCAAAGATAACCATCATCGGCACGTCATTGCGCGTCAATCTTCCGCTCGACCCCGATGCGCCCGAGTTCAACGACGGCCGCACTCCGCACGTCAACACCGGACACAAGAAAGTGTATGAAGACGTTCCCTTCCAGTTCAAGGTCAACAGCAAACTTGCTTTGAAACGTGCGCTCGCGCTCATCGATTTGGTGAAATAACTTTTTTACGATACATATCCTTAAAAGCGAAACAGGAAAAGGATATCCGCTCAAAAGGCGGATATCCTTTTTTTGTTTCGATACTTGCAAAACAACTGTTTTGTCTCTCATGAAGCCGTATTGTAAACGCAATTTTTTTATACGGTTTTTATGCGATTATGCATTTGATAATCCGTTGATTGCGGCGGCGAAAACTTTGAAAAATTTTTTTGAAAAAAGTTGTTGAAAAATCATTGACATACGGCGAAAATATGGTATCATTTGAAACGTATTTTTTCTGCGGAAGCAAGGAGAAATACAACCCGAAAAACCGAATATAAAAGACCTATAAAAAGGCGTTTTTTCTTTTGGCAGTGGCAATTGCTAAAAAAAAACGCCTTTTTTTTGTTTTTTTGAGCGAAAAAAGGGCATGAAACACGGTGTGAAACGCAAATTTGCAGGGCAAACGGACAAAAAACAGAAATTCAACGCAGGAGAAATAAATTTATGAGCAAGTACATTTTCGTAACGGGCGGAGTCGTTTCGGGACTCGGCAAAGGCATAGTGGCGGCATCTTTGGGCAGACTTCTGAAAAGCGCGGGATACAGCGTGTATATCGAAAAGTTCGACCCTTATATGAACATCGACCCCGGCACGCTCAACCCCACTCAACACGGAGAAGTGTTCGTCACCCAGGACGGCGCGGAAACGGACCTTGACCTTGGCCACTACGAGAGATTCATCAACGAGAACCTTACAAGAAGTTCGTCGCTTACAAGCGGAAAATTGTACCAGTCCGTGCTAAACAAAGAGCGCAACGGCGACTATCAGGGCAAGACGGTGCAAATCATCCCCCACGTCACGAACGAAATCAAAGACCACATTCTCGCAACCGCAAAGGAAAGCGGCGCGGACATTCTCATCACCGAGATCGGCGGAACGGTGGGCGACATCGAAAGTCAACCGTATCTCGAAGCATTGCGCCAGTTTAGCCTTGACGTCGGCAGAGAAAACTGCGCGTTCGTACATGTGTGCCTTCTTCTCTATATGTCCTGCTCCGACGAGTTCAAATCGAAACCCGTTCAACACTCCGTGCGAGAGTTGCAACGTTTCGGCATATTCCCCGACGTCGTTGTGACAAGGTCCGACAAACAACCGCCCGAAGAAATAATCAAGAAAATCTCCCTTTTCTGCTCCGTCGACGAACACGCCGTAGTGCCCAGCACCACAGTGAGATGCCTGTACGACGCCCCCGCAATGCTTTATCGCAACGGACTGTATAAGGCAATAAGCAAAGCTCTTTCGCTGAAAAACAAGTGCGACCTGACCGAATGGAAAAAGAAAGTCGCAACTCTCAAAATCAAGACTCCGAAAGTGCGCATCGGCATCGTCGGCAAATACGTATCTCTTCGCGATTCTTACATTTCTCTCGTCGAAGCAATCAAGCACGCAGGCGGCGCAAATCTCACTGCCGTGGACCTTAAATGGATTGACAGTGAAACCGTCACCGAAGCAAACGTTGCAAACAAACTCAAAGACGTGGACGGCATAATAATTCCCGGCGGCTTCGGCGAACGCGGAGTGGAAGGAATGATCGTTGCTTGTAAATACGCGCGCACACACGCGCTTCCTTATCTCGGGATATGTCTCGGCATGCAGGTGACCGTCATCGAATACGCACGCGACGTTCTCGGATTCAAAGACGCTACGAGCGGAGAATTTGCGCACACAGAACACACCGTTATCGACATAATGCCCGACAAAAAAGGCAAGAAACTCGGCGGAACTATGAGACTCGGCTCTTACCCCTGCGCCGTCAAGGACGGAACGAAAATCAAGGAAGCGTACGGCTCCAATCTCATTGAAGAACGTCACCGCCACAGATACGAGTTCAACAACGAGTATCGCGAAGCACTTGAAAACGGCGGGCTTGTGATAAGCGGCACTTCACCCGACGGACATATCGTCGAAACAGTGGAAGTTGCAGGCCACCCGTTCTTTGTCGGCGTGCAATTCCACCCCGAATTTACGTCTCGTCCCGAAAACGCAAACCCGATTTTTGCCGCCTTTGTCAAAGCGGCTCTTGACAACGCTCGATAAGTGGCAAAACAATACATATCGTTCATCCTACGCGCGCGCATATATGCGTGCGCGTTTTTTTGGATTGCAAAAGACAAAAAGCACCCCGAAAACGCTTTTCTAAATGCGCAAAATCGTTTATAATCTATCCGTAACTACGAAAAACGAGAGTTTTTCCTTTCAAATCAATATTTCAAGGAGCGTTTATGAAAAATCAGACCATTCTCGTGCTCGATTTCGGCGGACAATACAAAGAGCTTATCGCGCGCACCGTCAGACGTATGCACGTGTTTTCAGTCGTTGAACCGGCAAACATTTCCGAGCAGAGATTGAAAGAGATCAACCCTATCGGCATCATCTTCACTGGCGGCCCGAACAGCGTGTATCTTGACAATTCGCCAAAATGCGCGGACTATGTTTTCGACTTCGGCGCGCCGATTTTGGGCATCTGCTACGGCATGCAATACCTTGCTCACAAGTTTGGCGGCATCGTCAAGGAAGGTAGTGTGCGCGAATACGGTCAAACGCTCGTGCATATCGGCGACAGCGTGATTTTCAACGGTCTTGACAAAGACGAAAATATGCTCATGAGCCACACCGACTACGTTGCGCAAGTCCCCGACGGATTCAAGGTGATTGCAACCACCGACAACTGCCCTTGCGCCGCTTTTGAAAACGCGGACAAAACAGTGTTCGGCGTGCAATTCCACCCAGAAGTCGAACGCTCCACTCACGGCGAAAAAGTGCTTGAAAATTTCGTTATTAACGTTTGCGGCGCAAAGCGCGACTACTCTCTCGACGATTATATCGAGACGCAAATCAAAGCAATCCGCGAGCAAGTGGGCGACAAGCGCGTGCTTCTCGGTCTTTCGGGCGGCGTTGACAGTTCAGTCGTTGCCGCGCTCATAAGCAAAGCTATCCCCGATCAACTTCTCTGCGTGTACGTCGATCACGGCTTTATGCGCAAATATGAAACGGAACAAATCAAAGACGCTTTCAAAGATATGCCACTCACTCTCGAAGTGGTTGACGCGGGCGAACATTTCCTTTCAAAACTCAAAGGCGTGGTCGAACCCGAACAAAAACGTAAGATTATCGGCGCGGAATTTGTCAAAACATTTGCGGACGTTGCAACCGCGCACAAAGGCTACGATTTCCTTGCGCAAGGCACGATATATCCCGATGTCATCGAATCGGGCGCAAACAACTCCGCGAACATAAAAAGCCACCACAATGTCGGCGGTCTGCCAAAAGATATGCCGTTTATCGGTCTTGTCGAGCCCCTGCGCGGTCTTTTCAAAGACGAAGTGCGCATAATAGGCAAAAAGCTCGGCTTGCCCGACACGCTCGTCAACCGTCAGCCCTTCCCCGGCCCCGGTCTTGCAATCAGAACTATCGGCGAAATCACCAAAGACAAACTTGAAATTCTCCGCGATGCAGACGCAATCCTTCGCGAAGAGATCCTTGCAAGCGGAATAAAGACCGACCAATACTTTGCCGTCATCACGGACACCAAGTCCGTCGGCGTCATCGGCGACTACCGCAACTACGGCTATGTCATCGCTTTGCGTGCAGTCACTACATCCGACTTTATGACCGCGGAATACACCCGCATCCCCTACGACCTTCTCACAAAGATTTCGTCGAGAATCGTCAACGAAGTCAAAGGCGTCAGCCGTGTAGTGTATGACGTGACAGGCAAACCGCCTGCCACAATCGAATGGGAATAAAAAACGCGATAAATAGCGCCTAACTGCGTCAGGCACGACTTGTCCCCAAAATCACGTACGTCTTGTACGTTGGGTTTTGGTACAAGCCGTGCCCTTCTTGTTATGCATCTATTTATCGCGTTTTTACAAACTACACAATTGAGCTAATAGCAAATTAGGGCTGCTGTTCAAGAGCTTTTTCGCTTATTTCAGTACTTATTAACTTTTTTCTGCTTATAGTTTATGCTATAAACTTTTGATTAAAGCAAGCATTTTTCTTTCTTTAACTTTTTAAGATTCTTTCTTAACTTCTTTTTTTATTTCTTCAAATGTAATCTCAGTGTTATCCAAATTTATGAATATTAACACTTCTTTTTCTCCAAGATTGAAATCGACAAATACTTTTCTGTTTGCAAAAACATCAAATTCTTTATCAAATTCACAATGCTCGACTTCACCGTCAAAAATAACGGATTCTATATCATTAACTGTGTTTTTCAATTCTTCAATCGGAATCGTCCCCTTAAAAACGTATCTATCGACTTCTGTTTCAAAGACGGAAACTTCGTTTGTTTCTAACAATTTTAAGATTCTAAAAACCTTTCCGTAATCTATTTGACGAAGTGATATTTCAACAACGTTTTTATTTCTTGATATGCAAGTCATAATTGTTCCTTTCTGTAATATTTATGCACAATCATTTCTTGCCTGTAGAGCCGAATCCGCCTGCCCCACGTACAGACTCCGACAATTCGTCGGCCTCTTCAAAATCGGCAACGATATAGGGCGTGACGACAAGTTGCGCGATGCGCTCTTTGTCGGAAATGGTGACGGAGATGTCGGAATGATTGTGCAAGGACACGATGATTTCGCCGCGATAATCGCTGTCTATGACACCGACTTTGTTGGACGGGGCGATGCCGCGTTTGCAAGCAAGACCGCTGCGAGCATACACAAGCCCGACCGTGCCTTCGGGAAGTTCGATTGCGACTCCCGTGTGGATAAACACGCTCTCGTGGGGCGCGATCTCGATTGCTCTGCCTTCGCAAGCGTACAAATCCGCACCGGCGGAATACGTCGTGCCGTATTTTGGAAGAGTTGCATCGGGGTTGAGTTTTTTGATTTTTACGGTTGCGTGTTGCATGATTTTATCCTTTGTTGCGACTGTTTGTCGCAATGTCGATGAAAAACCCTATACGGTGATTTGTCATGACATAATTCTTCTTATTCGCTTATATTTTCACCAAATCAACGGTTTATTGTGTCATTTTGATATTTTCATCTGTCGATACGGTGGTTCGCTGCTGTTTTGTTGATTGCTCGGCGCGGATGTTCGCCGCCGTGTCGAATTGCGTTTTGGCGGCTTGTCGGCTTTGCGTTTTTAGGAGCAACTTTTTATTCGTACTTCTTCAAAAACTCTATGGTACGAGCCATTGCTTCCTTTGATATTTGCAAGAATTGACCGATTGCAAACGCATGCACCGCCCATTTGCCTTCACCGTGGTAGTGCTCAAAAGGGACTCCGTCGTCAACGAGTTTTTTGACCAAATCGAAAGTGAGCACGGCAAGTTTGTCGTTTTCTGCGGATATTGCAAACGTCGGCGGAAAATCGGACGTGACCCAGTTTATGGGAGAAATCTCTTTCTGCAATTCTTCGGGGCATTCTTCCACGGGCGTGCCTTTGAGATAGGACTGCGTGTAAATGCCTATATTTTTGAAGCCCGTATGCACGGCTTTGGGCATGTCGTAAACGCCGCAGTTGAGCATAAGCGCGGCAATTTTCTGGTCTTTTGACCTTTCGTCAAGCGTAAAATGCGCCTTGTACTCGGGATTGGTGGCAATCGCGCCTGCCATGGAACTGAGATGTGCGCCTGCGCTTTCGCCGCCCACGAAAATTGCTTCCGCATCGTAGTTGTATTCGTCGGCGTGTTCTTTGAGCCAGGCAAACGCCTTGTACACGTTTTGAATCATCTCGGGGTGTCCGTAAAACGGCGCGTCTCCGTAATATAAACTTGCCACGACGTAACCCGTCTTTTCGCAAAGCACGGTGGTGTACGCTTCTCTTGTTTCGGGAAGTCCGCCTATCCAACCGCCGCCGTGAATATACACGAAGAGTTTTGCTTTCTTCTCTCTGTCTCTGTCATTGCGCTCGTACAAATCGAGATACAAGCGTTTGTCGTTTTCGTCGTAGCGGATAAACCTTTCGATTTTCGTCTTGTGCGAACGGTGAAAATTGAAAATCGTAAGCCAACCGAGAAACTCGTTTTTCATATGTCCGCCGGCAACGTACAGATACTTTGCGTCGTACGCCGCTTTCTTTGCCTGTTTCTTTGCGTACTTTCTCGCTTTCTTTGAAACGGCTTTGACTTCGCTTTTGGCGTTTTCGATTTTTGCTTCACGCTCTTCGCGTCTTATTTTCTTGTCGAGTTCGTCTCTGCGCTTTTCGAGTTGGGCGTATTTCTGCTCGTAGAGCGCGCGCTTTTCAAACAAGTTTTGTGTTGTAAGAATTCGTCTTTTCATACGTCTTTTCCGTGTTTTCGTTTTGTTTTACGTTTATGTTTTATTTTCTTTCTTTATGCAAGAACGGCGTTTAAGTTGTGTGTATTTGCAAGATAAACTCCGTTTTCAGTCAACGCATTAGATTCGTATTATTGTATTTTTTCAACGGTCGCGCCGTCTTTCGTATCCTTTACGGCATATCCGAGTGCGGTGATTTTTGCTCTTATTTCATCTGCAAGCGCCCAGTTCTTTTCGGCTTTCGCTTGCTTTCTCTTTTCGACGAGTTCAAGCACATCGCTCGGCACGTCGCTTTGTGCCGCCGCTTGTTTTTGCTCGTAATAAGCAAGGAATTTCGCAGGCTCTTCTTTGAACAATCCGAGCAAAGAATACGTCTTTTTCACCTGCTCCGCTTCGCTCACGCATGCGCCGTCGCCTGCTTTGAGTTTGCTCTTTATCCCCTTGAAAATGCCGAACAAATCCGCAAGTGCTTTCGCCGTGTTGAAATCGTCGTCCATTGCGCGATTGAAACCGTCGTCAATCCACTTTGCGTCGCCGCTTGCCGCAAGACCGCTCTTTTCCACTTCGTCGAGAACTTTGTAGAAACCGTAAACGTGCTTGTCCGCTTCGGGGAACAAGTCGTCGGTGACGTTGATGTCTCCGCGATAGTTTGTCTGCAAAAGCGCGTATTTTATGGTCTCGGGATGATATTCTTTGAGAATGTCCGCAAGGAGCAAACTGTTTCCGAGAGACTTGCTCATCTTCTGTCCGTTGACTTTGATAAGCCCGTTGTGTATCCAGTATTTTGCAAACTGCTTACCCGTGAGAGATTCCGTTTGCGCGATCTCGTTTTCGTGGTGCGGGAAAATAAGGTCTCTTCCGCCGCCGTGCACGTCAATCTGCTCTCCGAACGCCGCCATATTCATAGCCGAACATTCGATATGCCAACCGGGTCTGCCGTCTCCCCACGGAGATTTCCAGAATATCTCACCTTCTTTTGCGGATTTCCAAAGTGCGAAATCAAGCGGATTGCGCTTGTTGTCTTCATTCTCTATACGCACGCTCTCGTAGGCGTCTTCGAGACGTCTTCCGCTGAGTTTGCCGTAACCCGGGAAACTGTCAACCGAGAAATACACGTCGCCGCGCTCCGTCGGATACGCATGTCCCGACGCAATGAGTTTGGATATAAAATCGATGATGTTGTCTATGTTGCATGTCGCTTTGAGCCAAATCGTCGGATCATCGACCTGAAACTCGCGCATAAGTTTGTCAATGCGGTCGATCATTATGCTCGCGTATTCGAGAGCGGGTATACCGGTCTCTTTGGACTTTGCGATGATTTTGTCGTCAACGTCAGTGTAATTGCGCGCATAATTGACTTTGTAGCCGATTTTCTCGAAATATTTGCGAATTATATCGTAAATGAGAGCTTGATACGCATGCCCGATATGAGCGTCGCCCGACACGGTGATTCCGCAAGCGTACATGTTGACCACTCCGTCGTGAAGCGGCTTGAAATCTTCTTTCTTTCTTGTGAGAGTGTTGTAAATTTTCATTCGTCTTTCACCATGATTGTTTTTGTTTTATTTGCCATTAATACATTTACGTTTGAAACTTTTAATGCAACATTAGCCCTTCCCTTCGGGCTTTGTCCGACTGCGGCGTTTGCAAAGCAATCCGCCTTGTTCGCTTTGGCTACAATTCGTCCACTGGACGAATTGTTTTACGCGTCGCGCCCTACTGCTCGAACATAGTGCTTTCTCTTTTTAGCTACACATCGCTCGAAGAGGGGAAGTCGGTACTCGCATAGAAAAGTATCGTCCACTTGTTATGCCACCACGCTTTGTGCGCCGGCTACGCAACAACACGGCGCAGTCGCTCGTACTTATCGTCTTGCTCGGCGCTTATTCGCTCGCCGCCGTTGCGGCTCGTGTTCCGTCTTCGAAGTCGCACAATCCGTTAATAAGTACGCTCCAAATAAGCGTTCGTTTCGGGCGCAATACAAAAACTTTGTCATTGCGAGCGCAAGCGTGGCAATCTCGTGGAAACGAAACGACAAACTTTTTTTGCGCCCGCACCACAATTATTAATTATTAATTATTCATTATTAATTTGACTGCCCTTGCGACTCCTGTTCCGTCTTCGAAATAGCATTGTCTTCATCTACAGTAAGAGAATATCTACAAGCATGAATGTCAAGTGCTTTTTCAAGTTCGTAGACGCGCTTGTTGAGACGAGCAAACTCTTCCATAACGGGATCGGGCAAACAAGTCTGGTCCATATCCGACACCCTTACGCCGTCTTGTTTCACGACTTTGCCGGGAACTCCGACGACAGTCGAGTGCGGCGGAACGTCTTTGAGCACCACACTGCCTGCGCCTATTTTGCTGTGCGCTCCTATATGTACGGGGCCAAGCACCTTTGCGCCTGCCGAAATCATGACGTCTTCATCTATGGTCGGGTGACGCTTGCCGACGTCTTTTCCCGTGCCGCCAAGCGTCACTCCCTGATAGAGCACGCAATCGTTGCCTATCTCGGTCGTCTCGCCTATGACAAGACCTACGCCGTGGTCGATGAGTATACCCGTGCCGATTTTTGCCGCAGGATGAATGTCTACGCCCGTTTTGACTTTTGCGCGATACGCAACGTACAAAGCGATACGCTTCAATCCTTTTTGCCAAAACCAGTGTGCATAACGATAAGCACACAGGGCTTTATACCCTGTGTACGTACGTTTGACAACCCACGCGTTCGTTGCCGCAGGGTCGCTTTGCAAAATCTTTTGCAAATCCAGTTTTTTGGCTTGTTTTATTGTCATTCGGTTTTATTCCACGTCGCTCGGGTCTTTTGGAATATCCGTTTCGCTCACGCCGTCCAAACCGCTTGCGCCGTTTGATTTGGGAGCGTCGGGACGATTGACCTTTGACGAGAAAATGCTGTCGGCATTGTCGTTTTCTTCTCCGAACAACGCGTCGATTTCGTCTTCGTAAATGGTCTCTTTTTCATAAAGAGCCTTGACCATTGCGTCCATAATGTCGCGGTTTTCGCGCAATATGGAGAGTGCAACTTGATATTGCTTGTCGATGATCGTCTTGATCTCTTCGTCGATTTTCGCCGCGACTTCTTCGCTGTAATTGAGTTGTTGCTGATAGTCTCTGCCAAGGAAGACTTCTTCGCTTGCGCCGAGATACATATTGCCGATAGAATCGGACATACCCCACTCGGTGACCATCTTTCTTGCGATTTGCGAAGCGCGCTGTATGTCGTTGGACGCACCCGTCGAGATGTCGTGAATGACGATTTCTTCCGCCGCGCGACCGCCGAGAAGTTCGGTGATGCGGTCAAGAAGTTTTTGTTTCGTCATATACGCGTCGTCGTTTGCAGGAAGAGAAATCGTAAATCCGCCTGCCTGACCGCGCGGTATAATGGTGACTTCGTGCACGGTGTTGTTGCCGAGTTTCTTTGCGATGATAGCGTGTCCGCTTTCATGATATGCAGTGATGCGCTTATCCGTTTCAGTCACGAGACGAGATTTTTTCGCCGGACCTGCTTCAACCTTGTTGACGGCTTCGCTGATGTCCTTCATCGTGATGAGTTTTCGATTGTCGCGCGCTGCGAGAATTGCCGACTCGTTGAGCACGTTTTCGATGTCCGCGCCCGTAAAGCCAACCGTCAAACGAG
The DNA here is from genome assembly GCA_963656415.1 of bacterium. Lineage (GTDB taxonomy): Bacteria > Bacillota > Clostridia > Christensenellales > CAG-917 > CAG-475. Next base: position 21,184 of record CAVKIG010000025.1, read on the forward strand.
CAAGAGACTTGAAGTTGACGTCGCTTGCAAGCGGTTTGTTGCGAGAGTGAACTTTGAATATCTCTTCTCTGCCTTTCACGTCGGGAACGTTGACGTAGATTTGTCTGTCGAATCTGCCCGGTCTCATAAGAGCGGGATCGAGAATGTCCGCACGGTTTGTCGCCGCCATAACGATGATTGAAGAACTTGCTTCGAAACCGTCCATTTGAACGAGCAACTGGTTGAGCGTTTGTTCTCTTTCGTCATTGCCGCCGCCAAGACCTGCGCCGCGCTGACGACCGACCGCGTCGATTTCGTCGATGAAGATTATGCAAGGCATATTCTTCTTCGCCTGCTCGAAAAGGTCTCTGACACGAGACGCCCCCACACCGACGAACATTTCGACAAAGTCGGAGCCGCTTATCGAGAAGAACGGGACGTTCGCTTCGCCCGCAACCGCTTTTGCAAACAAAGTTTTACCCGTTCCGGGAGGGCCTACGAGCAAAACGCCGCGCGGTATACGTGCGCCTATATCCGTATATTTCTTTGGATGCTTGAGAAAGTCGACGATTTCCTGAAGTTCCTGCTTTTCTTCTTCTGCACCTGCAACGTCGCTGAAACGCACTTTGATGTCACGCACTTGGTTGGCTTTGGTTTTGCCGAAGTTCATCGCCTGACCTTGCGCGCCCGCGCTCTTGCGGATAATGATATAGAACACGCCGAACAACAGCGCGTAAAGCACTATCGGCACGATTATGCTTGAAAGAAGCGAGCCGCTGGACGGATCGTCGTATTGCACGACGACGTTGTTAAGGTAGCCTGCCGCCTTGTATTCGTCGAGTTTGTCGGAGAAGGCCACACGGCTGTCGATATTGACGAAATATTTGAACGAGTTGTCGCCTGTTCTCTTTATTTTTACGGTGTAATTGCCTTCGATGTATATCGCCTGAACCTGTCCGCTTGCGAGCATATTTTCAAAACTGTTTTCGTTGCCCGAAAACACGATTTCGGTGGGCCTTGTCAACTCGTATGCAAGCACGAACGCCAGAATGACGAGTACTATCACGCCGACGATTATGAGTGTACGTCTTGTAGAAGTTTTCATCGTTTCTCCTTGATTTTGCCAAATATACGCGCACGAGTGTAGCGTATGCGCTATATATTATGTTCTACATATTATAAAAATTAAATACGGAATTGTCAATTCTTCTTCGCTGTCAAATTGCTATGCAAAGTCAAATTTCTCTCCGATTTATCGAGAATATCCTATCGCGATATGATTAAAATCAAATTAAATCCGATAAGAAGTATTAAAAACCGGTGTATTCTGCAACCGAGAAAATAACCGACAATCGCTTGCCTGGCGGACGCAAAAACAAATTTTTCGTTTCGCGTCCGTGAAATTGCCGCGCAAACGCCTAAGTCCAAACAAATGATAAATGCGAGAAAAATACGTTAATATACCATAGATAAAAAATGAAAAAATATCCGACAAAACGTATTTGGTAAAATTTTCGTCAACTTACACAATCAACACTTTATAATCACATTTAGATATTATAAACCCGTTTTTATGTAAAATAAAAAACGGTATTTCGTTGCATTATAAGCAACGCCATCGCCCTTATATTTTTATCTGCGGCACATAAAAAAGTGAAAAATCATACAAAACGTAAAATATCGAGAATTTCTCGTTCAAAAAATCAGATTTGCATAGATTTTTTAAGAAAAACAACGAAAATTGGACTATTCTATTTGATTTTACGGACAATTATCGGATTTCTGTTAGTCTAAAAGGTCCACTCCCGCCCCGAGATAATAATACAAATTTCGATTTTTGTATTATTTTTGTTTTACAAAATGTATTTTTGCACACATTTTGTATGGAAAATTAAGATAAAATTAAGAAAAGTCGCATTATGTCGTATTTTGTTGACAAATTGTTATATAAATAATAAAATGCATAAGCCTAAACAAAAAATGTAATTTTACTTATAGTATTAGCGTATACGCGTTACACG
>CAVKIG010000026.1:0-22651 GCA_963656415.1 bacterium
CGTACAACCGTCTTGCTCGGCGCTTATCTCGGCGTTCGCCTTGCGAACGCTCACTTTGAATATGCACATACCGTTTATAAGTACGCTCCGAATGGGCAGAGTGCGTGTATAAGTGCCCCTTGAATGAGTGAGCGTAAATGACCGCTCCACAAGCTCGCGGTCGGCGGTTTTGTCACGTTTTCGAATAAGCACATTCCGTTTATAAGTACGCTTCAAATGGGTTTTTATTTCGGGCGCACCCCCAAAACTTTGTCATTGAGAGCCGACTTGTTCGGTGTGGCAATCTCGTGGAAACGAAACGACAAACTTTTTCTGCGCCCGTGCCGCAATTATTCATTATTAATTATTAATTATTCATTCAATTCATCTCACTCATCACAGTTGCGAGATAATTAAAAAAAATTAATATACGCAACCGACAATTTTTGTCCTTGAAAAAAAAATCGGGGTGGTGTATAATATATTTACTTATTGGCAAGGAGATTGCTTATGAAAGTTGCGGTTGGCTGCGATCACGGCGGATTTGTTCTTAAAGACGCGGTGATAAGCACGCTTGAAGAGCTCGGCGCGCAAGTCGTGGATATGGGCACGTATTCAACGGAGTCCGTTGATTATCCCGTATACGGCAAAAAAGTTGCCGATGCGGTGGCAAACGGTGAGTGCGATCTCGGCGTCGTTATGTGCGGCACGGGTATTGGCATTTCGATTGCCGCAAACAAGGTCAAGGGGATTCGCGCGGCAGTTGTCACAGACGAGTTTATGGCAGAGATGACGAGACGTCACAACAATGCGAATATCATTGCGCTTGGCGGAAGAGTCATAACTCCCGAAAAGGCAAAATCGCTTGTCAAGGCGTGGTATACGGCGGAATTTGAAGGCGGAAGACATCAAAAACGCATAGATATGATTACGCAAATAGAAAACGAACAAAAATAAGAGTATGATAGACGATATTTTGAAAGATATAAGGGACGCCGAAAACAAGGCGGACGAAATAATAAGAGACGCAAACCAAAAAGGCAAGGATATCGTTGCAAAAGCCGAGAGTGACGCAGGGGCGCAAAAGCGCGCGACGCTCAAAGAGTGCAAGGAAGACCGCAAAACCGCAACCGACAAAGCGACTTCAAACGCGCTTTTGAAGAGAGAAGAGATTCTCAAAAAAGGCAAAGCGGCAGCGGACGACGTAGTAGAGCAAAAGAAAGCGGACGTCGAAAAGGCTTCTGACGAACTTGTAAAAGAGTTGCTCGGCAAGTATTGCCCCGCTCTCGATTGAGTTTGAAACGGCGTTTTGAAATTTTCTGCGCCGCAAATGACGTATTTATTGTACGTGCGCACACACGCACGCGAGAAGTATGATTGTTGAAATGAAAAAGTTGGTGCTTATTGCGCACCGACAAGACAGACACAAATTGTTCAAGGCGTTGCAACGTTCAAAGAACGTTGAGATTGCGCGTACGCACGATATTGAAAACACCGTGCGTCTTGACAATAGCGCGTCTTCTGAAAACATAAAAGTTCAACTCTCTCGCATAGAATTTGCTTTCAAGTATCTCAAAGAACAGAAAAAAATCGCGGAAAAACTTGCAAAAGCGACCGAAAAAAGCGAATATCCCTACATTTACACTCCAATAAAAACGCCTGCCGTCAATTCTATCGCAAGAATGAGTTTTGACGATTTTGACCTTATCGGGACGAAAGAAGTCGAACTTATGGCAAACGTGGCAGACTTGGAAGAGATAAACGCAAGACAAAAAGAGATAGTTTCCGTTCAGCAAAAACTCAGAGACGAAATAACCATGCACAAGACGTATTCGTCGTTGCGCAAACCGTATTCGTATTTCAAAGACGGCGAGAAAACCGCCGTTATCGTCGGATACGTACCGTCTCAAAACACGCCCGCACTTGAAAAACTTGCAAACGAGAGCGAACTTGCCTACGTCGAGTTGCTCAAATCCGAAAAAGTGCAGTCTTTCGTTGCAATCGTGCATAAGAGCGTGATTGACGAGTTCACTGCGGCGTTGCAATCGCTCGATTTCGTGAGAGTCAATCTCCAAAACGACTCAACTCCGCTTGAAAACGTCAAAAATCTCAAACAGCAGATAAGAGACCTTGAAGAAGAGTCTGCCGAACTTACCACTCGCGCACTCGTCAAGGAAATTTATACGGCCGATTTCAAGGCGCTTTACGACTATTATCTCGTAAGGCTTCAACAAAACGCCGCTCTCGACGGTTTTGCGACCACGAAAGGCAGTTTCGTGATGGAAGCCTGGTATCCCAAGGAATACGAAGAAGAACTGAAAAAGATTCTCGACTCCGTCAGCGACGCTATTGTGTACGAGTTCAGAGAACCCGAAGAAAGCGAAGTCGTGCCTACGTACGTGAAAAACAACAAGGTGGTTGAACCCTATCAGGATATCACCAACATGTACAGTGCGCCGAACTATTTCTCCGATATTGACCCAAACCCCGTCATGTCGGTGTTCTATTTCCTGCTTTTCGGCATGATGATAGCGGACGCGGCGTACGGAATTCTGCTTGCGCTCGGCGCGTTTATCGCATACGCGGTGAAAAAGCCCGTCCCCGGCAAGGGAAGACTTCTTCTCATTATAGGAATGGGCGGCATTTCCACGATAGTGTGGGGCGCGATATTCGGCGGTTGGTTCGGTCTCGACATATCGGGGACGTTCCTTGCAAAACTGCAACTCATTCAACCGCTCGAAGGCAAAGGCCCGTTGTATTTGCTCGGCATATCTTTTGCGCTCGGATTTATCCATATTCTCGTGGGTATGCTCTTGAACGCAATCAACCTTATCCGCAAAAAGAGAGTGCTCGACGCGCTTTGCGAAGTCGGCACGTGGTATATGATTTTTGCGGGTATAATAGTGCTTGCGCTCGCGCTTTTGTTCTTCAAGGACAATGAAGTGCTCAAATACGTGGGAATCGCTCTTGCGGCGGTCGGCGCGTTCTTGCTTGTGCTTTCAAATATCCGCGGCAAGAAAGGCGCAAAGAAAATTCTCGGATTTTTCGGCGGATTTGCAAAACTGTACGACGGCGTGAATATTCTCTCGGATATTCTTTCTTACGCGCGTTTGTTCGGTCTCGGACTTTCGGGCAGCGTGGTTGCGCTCGTCGTCAATCAGATATGTCAGGTTGTACTCGGATTCTTCCCGCAAGGTTCGGGAATAATTGCGATAGGATATATAATCTGCGTGCCGATTTTCCTTGTCGGACACCTTTTCAACATCGCAATATCCACACTCGGCGCATACGTGCACAATTGCAGACTGCAATACATCGAGTTTTACGGCAAATTCTACGAAGGCGGCGGACACGTGTTCATGCCTTTCGGAAACAATACAAAATACACATACTTGGAAAAGTAGGAGGTAACAATATGGGCAACTTAACAACAGGAACGTTTATCGCTCTCGTCGGTGCGGTTCTTGCAGCGGCAATGGCGGGTATAGGTTCTGCAATCGGCGTCGGCGTCGCGGGCAAAGCGGCGGCAGGCGTGACGAGCGAAGACCCCGATAAATTTTCAAAGTGCCTTGTTTTGCAACTTTTGCCCGGTACGCAAGGTATCTACGGCTTGCTCGTTGCGTTTTTGGTGTTCGTAAAGATCGATCTTTTCGGCTCTGTCGCAAGACTTTCCGTAAGCGGCGGTCTCGGCATCTTTGCGGCTTGCCTTCCCATGGCAATTGTCGGTCTCATCAGTGCGCTTTATCAATCCAAAGTGGCTTGCAGCGGCATCGCACTCGTTGCAAAACGCCCCGAAGAAAGCGGTAAAGCAATTATTCTCACCGTTATGGTTGAAACCTACGCGGTTTTGGCACTTCTCGTTTCTTTGCTCGGCGTCATGATGCCTGCAACCGAAAGCCTTCTCGAAGTTGCTACGAGCGCGGCACTCCTTGGCTGATAAACTATGTCTAAAGAAGCAATAATCGACAAAATTTTGTCGGACGCAAATCTCAAAGGCGACGCGATAATCGGCGAGGCGAACGAGAAAGCGGACGAAATCATTTCTCTTGCAGCAAAGCAGTGCAAAGACTATTTGTACAAAAGCAAGACGGAAATCGACAGACTCACGCTTGAAATCGACGAACGCTCTCGCTCGGTTGCCGAGCTCGACGCAAGAAAACTGTTGCTTGCCGCAAAAACGCAAGTGCTTGATTCGGTGTACGCAAAAACGCTCGAAAAGTTGAGAAATCTCGACAAAGAGCAGTATAGCGCGCTGATTTTCGCCATGCTCGAAAACGCAAAGGACGGCGACGTCGTGACCGTATCCGAAAGAGAAAAAGATATAGTCACGAAAGAATCGCTTGCCGATTTTGCAAAAAAGAAGGGCATTTCACTCACGCTTGCGGACAAATTCGGTGATTTTGACGGCGGCGTGGTGATAAGCGAAAACGGCGTTGACAACAATTTCACTCTCGAAGTGGAAGTCGCGCTTTTGAGAGAGCAAACGGAAACCAAAATAGCAAAGGAAATCTTCGGCTGATATGTCAAACAAATTCGTCTACCAGAACGCACAGATAAAAAGCAGAGAAACGAAACTGCTCACCCTTGCGGGAGAGCAGAGACTTTTCGATGCTCAAAATGTGCAGGACGCATTGAAAATTCTCGTCGAACTCGGCTACGGAAACGGTGCGAATATCGAAGACGGCATAGACGCTGTTCTTGACAAGGAAGAAGAGAATCTTGTTGCATTGCTCAACGAGATGAACGTTGCCGACGCGCTTGACGCATTTTATGCGGACAATGATTTCCTAAATCTCAAAACCGCATTGAAAGCCTATGCGACGGGAACGAAAGGCGTGTATTTGCCGAGCGGACTTTTCAAAATCGAAGATATTATTCTTGCCGTCGAAACGGACGATTGTTCTTTGCTTTGCGAAGAAATGAAAAGTGCAATCGAAACGTGCAAAACGCTTCTTTCGGACGAAAAGGGAGTCGACCCGCGCAAAATAGATTGCGTCGTTGACAAAAAAGCGTACGAGTTCAAGTTGAAAGCGGCAAAAAAGTGCGGCAAGACTGCAAAAGAGTATTTTGAAAGGAAGATAGATTTTGCAAATATCGGAGCGTTTTTCAGATGCAGAAAGTTGCATTTGCCGATAGAATTCTTCAAAGAAGGATTCATAGGCGGCGGAAAGACGTGTATTGAAAGTTTTGAGAAGATATACGAACTTCCGCTCGATGCGCTTTGCGAACTCGAAAAGGGTACGCACGCCGAAAAAATCGTGCTCTCACTCGTTGAAAGCGGCGATTTGGTTGCGTTTGAAAAGGACTCCGACGACGCGCTTCTCAAAATCTGGAAAGACGAAGCGTCGGATATGTTTTCCGTCGCGCCGATAGTCAGTTACTATCTGACGAAAAAGACGGAACTTAAAAACGTGAAACTCATCGTTGCGGGCATCAAAAACAAAGTGCCCGAAAAAACAATAAAAGAAAGGATGCGTGAACTGTATGCATGACGGCTCGATAGCGGTGCTTGGCGACAAAGATTCCGTTCTTGCGTTCAAGGCAATAGGTCTTGACGTTTTTCCCGTTGAAAACGAGACGCAGGCAAGAGAAAAATTGCACGCTCTTGCAAGAAAATATTCCGTGATATTCGTCACCGAGCAGGTTGCGGAGCAGGCAAGCCAACTTATTGAAAGATACAAATCGCGTCCGTATCCCGTTGTCGTTCCCATTCCGTCGGCGGAAGGAAACAAGGGACTCGGTATGCAAGGCATAAAATCAAACGTCGAAAAGGCTATCGGAGCAGATATTTTATTCGACAAAGAAGGTAAATGATGGAAACTGGAAAAATCGTAAAAGTATCCGGCCCGTTGATAGTGGCAGAAGGCATGGCGGACAGCAAAATGTACGACGTCGTGCACGTGAGCGACAAGCAACTCATCGGTGAAATCATCGAATTGCGCGGCGACCGCGCTTCTATACAGGTTTATGAAGAAACAAGCGGCTTGGGCCCCGGCGAAAACGTGTATTCCACGGGCGCTCCGCTTTCCGTCGAACTTGCGCCCGGTCTTATCGAAGGCATATACGACGGAATTCAAAGACCGCTTGCAAAACTCAGAGAAGTTGCCGGCGACCGTATCGAAAGGGGCGTTTACGTTCCTGCGGTAGACCACGACAAGAAGTGGAAATTCGAGCCTGTCGTGGCAGTCGGCGCAAGCGTAGAAAGCGGAACGGTGATAGGCGTCGTTCAGGAAAACGTTCTCATTACGCACAAAATCATGGTGCCTTTCGGCGTGAAAGGCGTCGTGAAAGAGATATATTCGGGTGAATTTACCGTTGACGAAACGGTTGCGGTCGTCGAGACGAAAAAAGGCGACGTAAACGTCACCATGCTCCAAAAATGGCCCGTACGTAAAGGCAGACCGTACAAAGAGAAACTTTCACCGAAAGCTCCGCTTGTCACGGGACAAAGAGTTATCGACACGCTTTTCCCGATTGCAAAGGGCGGCGTTGCGGCAGTCCCCGGTCCGTTCGGAAGCGGCAAAACCGTCGTGCAACACCAACTTGCAAAGTGGGCGGACGCGGATATCATCGTGTATGTCGGCTGCGGCGAGCGCGGAAACGAGATGACGGACGTTCTCAACGAGTTTCCGACTCTTATCGACCCAAAGAGCGGTCAACCGCTTATGAAACGCACCGTGCTTATCGCAAACACTTCGGATATGCCTGTTGCGGCGCGTGAAGCGTCAATATACACCGGCATCACCATTGCGGAATATTTCAGAGATATGGGCTATTCGGTGGCAATCATGGCGGACTCCACGTCGCGTTGGGCAGAGGCTCTGCGTGAAATGAGCGGACGTCTCGAAGAAATGCCGGGCGAAGAAGGATATCCCGCATATTTGAGTTCGCGCCTTGCCGAGTTCTATGAAAGAGCGGGCATGGTGAAAGTCTTGGGACAGGAAAACACCGTCGGTTCTATCACTGCAATCGGCGCGGTTTCGCCTCCGGGCGGCGACTTGTCCGAGCCGGTGTCGCAAGCGACTTTGCGTATAGTCAAAGTGTTCTGGGGACTTTCCGCGTCGCTTGCATACAAGAGACATTTTCCCGCAATCGACTGGATTCAGAGTTATTCTCTCTATGCCGACAGAATGGCGGACTGGTACAGCGACAACGTCGGCGACGAATGGCTGAGCCTTCGTGCAAAGTGTATGCGTATTTTGCAAGAAGAAGCTCAACTCGACGAAATCGTCAGACTCGTCGGTATGGACGCGCTATCTCCGCAGAACAGACTCACCATGGAAACGGCTAAGTCCATAAGAGAAGACTATCTGCACCAAAACGCATTCCACGAAGTTGACACTTTCACGTCGCTTGAAAAACAGGAGTATATGCTCCGTCTCATTCTCACTTTCGACGAACTTGCAAAAGACGCGCTCGACAAGAGAGTGGACATAGAAGATATTCTCGCACTTGACGTGAGAGAGCAGATAGGCAGAGCGAAGTATATCCCCGAAAGCGATATGCATAAATTTGACGATATTCTTGCGCAAATCAAAAGCGATATGCGCAATCTTACCGACGAAGGAGAAATCTGATGCTTAAAGAATACAACACCATTAGAGAAATTGTCGGGCCGCTTATGCTCGTTGAAGGCGTTGAAGGCGTCAAATACAACGAACTTGTCGAGATAAGACAGGAAAACGGCGAAATAAGAAGCGGTAAAGTGCTTGAAATCAACAGAGATAAGGCACTAGTTCAGTTGTTTGAAGCGTCTCAGGGCATAAAGATGGCAACGTCGAAAGCCAGATTCCTTGGACACGGCATAGAACTCGGAGTGAGCGAAGATATGCTCGGCAGAGTTTTCGACGGTATGGGCAGACCGCGCGACGGCGGCGCACCCATTATCCCGGAGATGAAACTCGACATCAACGGTCAGCCGATAAATCCCGTTGCTCGCGACTATCCCAACGAGTTTATTCAGACGGGTATCAGCGCAATCGACGGCTTGAACACTCTCGTGCGCGGTCAGAAATTGCCCGTGTTCTCCATGTCGGGTATGCCGCATGCAGAACTTGCCGCACAAATCGCAAGGCAGGCGAAAGTCATCGGCAGCGACGCAAAATTCGCAGTCGTGTTCGCGGCAGTCGGCATCACGTTTGAAGAGGCGGATTTTTTCATCAGCGATTTCAGAAAAACGGGCGCAATCGAGCGCGCGGTTATGTTCATAAACCTTGCCAACGACCCGGCGGTCGAGCGTATATCCACTCCGCGTATGGCGTTGACGGCGGCGGAATATCTCGCATTTGAGAAAGATATGCACGTGCTTGTCATCACCACCGACATCACAAACTACGCCGAAGCACTCCGCGAAGTGTCTGCGGCAAGAAAGGAAGTGCCGGGACGTCGCGGATACCCCGGATATATGTACACCGACCTTGCAAGCATGTACGAACGCGCAGGCAGAATCGTGGGAAAGAAAGGTTCTATCACTCAAATTCCTATCCTTACGATGCCGGAAGACGACAAAACGCACCCAATTCCCGACCTTACGGGTTATATTACGGAAGGACAAATCATCATTTCGCGCGAACTCTACAAGAAAGGCGTCACCCCGCCTATCGACGTTTTGCCGTCGCTGTCCCGTCTTAAAGACAAGGGCATAGGCAAGGGCAAGACGAGAGAAGACCACGCCGACACCATGAACCAGTTGTTCAGCGCATACGCGCAAGGCAAGGAAGCAAAGGAATTGAGTTCTATTCTCGGCGACGCGGCTCTCACCGAAGTTGACAAAAAGTATGCACAATTTGCGGACGAATTTGAAAAACAATACGTGTCGCAAGGCTTCGACGTCAACCGCACGATTGAAGAGACGCTCGATTTGGGCTGGAAATTGCTCAAAATTTTGCCGAAGAGCGAACTCAAACGTATACGCGACGAGTATATAGAAAAGTATCTCGACAAGGACGAGAATAAAGACTGACTATGAGCAAATTGAACGTAAATCCGACGAGAATGGAGTTGAGACGCCTAAAAAATCGTCTCAAAACCGCCACTCGCGGACACAAACTATTGAAGGATAAATCCGACGAAATGATTCGTCAGTTTATGCTTTACGTGCGCGAAAACAAGCGTTTGAGAGAAGAAGTGGAAGAAGAACTTGCCACTTCGCTCAAATCGTTTATGCTTGCGCGCGCGGTATCAAGTGACGCCGAGATTGAAGAAGCGATCTCGATGCCGACGGCAAAAGTGTCGCTCGAAACGTCGTCAAAAAACGTGATGAGCGTAAACGTGCCCGTTTTCAACGTCACCGAAAGCGAAACAAGCGGACTTTATCCTTATTCGTTTGCAAGCGTAACGAGCGAACTTGACTCGTCAATTGCTTCGCTTACAACGCTCCTTCCCAAACTTCTCAAACTCGCCGAAGTGGAAAAGACGTGCAATATGCTCGCCGACGAGATAGAGAAGAACAGAAGACGCGTCAATGCGCTCGAATACGTCATGATTCCGCAACTCGAAGAGACGATAAAGTATATCGTGATGAAACTCGACGAGAACGAGCGCGGAGCAACGACGAGACTTATGAAAGTCAAGTCTATGATTGAAGAACAAAACAAATAAATCGTGTGATTGCTCTCGCTTGTCGGGCGCGATTTTATCTTAAAAGGCAAAGAGTCGAGAAACTATGGAGAAGAAACTCATTCAAAATCAATCTTTCGGACAGGAAAGAGCGTTGTACGGTGAAAGAGATATAAGATGCGAACGCGTGGCTATCGACGGAAAAGAAGACGGCGAAAGCGCGTTTAAGGAATGTAGAAACGTCGAATGTGTCGATTGCTTTTTCAATCTGCGCTATCCGTTTTGGCACGACCACAATCTCAAAATCGAGTCGAGCGAAATGACGGAATTGTGTCGCGCGGCACTTTGGTATAGCGAAAATATCGAGATAAAAGGCACGAAAATGCACGGCATCAAAGCGTTGAGAGAGTGCAGAAACGTCAAAATCGACGGTTGCGACATCGTTTCGCCCGAGTTCGGTTGGTCGGTGAGCGGAATAAGTATGAACAATACGCACGCGGAAAGCGAATATTTTATGATGCGTTCGTCGTCGATCCGTTTCAAAAACGTTGATTTCAAAGGTAAATATAGTTTTCAATATATCAAAGACGCAGTTTTCGAAGACTGCAATTTCGACACGAAAGACGCCTTCTGGCACGCAGAAAACGTCGTGGTGAGAAACTGCGTCGTGAAAGGCGAGTATCTTGCCTGGTATTGCGACGACGTGACTTTCGAGAATTGCAAAATCATCGGCACGCAACCGCTTTGCTATTGTAAAAATCTAAAACTTATAAACTGCGAGATGATAGATTGCGATTTCGCTTTTGAAAAGAGCGACGTCGAAGCGACGATAACAACGCCCGTCATCAGCGTGAAAAACGTGAAAGACGGATTTGTCAAATTGCCGTCCGTCGGAGAGATTATTCTTGACGACGACACGGCAAAGGGGAAAATAATCGTCGGCAGATAAAAAACTTCAACAATATGTCGTCGTTTCGATTGATAGGGGCGGCGGCATTTTTTGATTAAATAATACGAAAGCGACGAGCAAATTCGTAGAATACGATTAAGCGCGAATTTGCAAACGTAAAATGAAAGAAAAAAATTTTTCATAAAAGTTGTAACCTTTTGTGAAACCGAGTGTCATATATGTGAAAAAACTCAAAAAGGAGACACCTTTATGAAAAAGAAACTATTTTTGACACTGACTATAGTCGCACTTCTGTGCGCGGCGGTAATTTTTACGGCGTGCGGAGATAAGAACGACGCAAAATACGGAGAGTATAAAAACATTGCGTTTGCGACGGTAGGAATCGAGAACCAAAACGTGCAATACTCAAACGTAACCGAAGAAAACGGAAGTTTTACGGTGAAAATCGTCATCGACGGCATAACTTACGACGTGACGATAGGTGCGGATAAAACCGTCAAGAGCGTGAAAATCAACGACCATAAGGTATCAAAAGACGAATTGCCCGAAGCACCGTTCGGAAACGAAACGACTTATATCGGCAAAGAAGCGGCTAAGAATATTGCGTTCGCCGACGCAGGCGTAACCGCGAATCAAGTCACTGCACTTGATGTGGAATTTGATTTCGACGACGGCAAATATCTCTATGAAGTGGAATTCAAGTCCGGTCTTTCGAAATACGAATACGATATCGAAGCAACTACGGGCGAAATTTACAAGAAAGAAGTGAACGACAAAACCGTCATTGAAAAAGCACCCGACGGAGTGAACTTTATAGGCGTCGAAGAAGCGAAAAGAATCGTGCTTGAAAACGCAAACGTAACCTTGGACGAAGTCACTATCCTGAAAGCAAAACTCGACTTTGAAAAGGGCGCGTACGTCTATGAAATCGAATTTAAAAAGGAAACGACCGAATACGAATACGAAATCAATGCCGTGACGGGAGCGGTCATTAATGTCGAAGTCGAAAGAAACGACGATGACGACGATATTCCCGTCGGACAATATATCTCGGCCGAAGAAGCGAAGCGCATAGCAACCGCTCATGCGGGAGTGACCGACGCAGTCTTTGAAAAGGCGGAACTCGAAGTCGAACACGGCGTGGTTATTTACGAAGTGGAATTCACAAGCGGCGGATACGAGTACGAATACGAAATCAACGCCACTACGGGCAAAATTATCAAACAAGAAAAGGAACTTGCGGACTGATAAGCAAATTTGAGCAAACGAAATGAATACGGATTTGGTTGAACAACTGTTTTCAAGATATTATAACGACGCGCTCCTGTACGCCATGTCTCTCACAAAAAACGCCTACGAAGCGGAAGACATCGCACAGGACGCGTTTTATAAAGCGTTGAAAACCGCAGACGGAGATATTCAAAACTTCAAAGCGTGGCTTCTGACCGTATGCCGAAATATGTTTCTCAATTCAAGGCGAAAGCGGAAAAGGCTCACGGCACTTGACGAAAATATAGCCGACGAAAGAGATCGAGTGCTCGGGAAAATAGTCAAGGATGAAAACTATCGCTCGTTGTACCGAGCAATAGAGTTGCTCCCCGAAAATCTCAAAGAAGTGATATTGCTCTTCTATTTTGAAGAATTGAAGATAAACGAAATCGCGGATATGCTCGGCAAGAGTGAAAACAACGTGAAAGTGATGCTGTATAGGGGCAGAGAACAGATAAAACAAATCTTGGAGAAATAATATGGATTTTGAAAGCGCATACAAAAAGTATAAAGACGGCACTGCAACCGACGAAGAGATTTCGTTCGTCGAGCAGGAACTGGAAAAAGCAAAAAAAATGACCGAAATCATCGACTCATACGAATCGTCTCGTCCCATAGAGTCCGAGTGCGACGTTCAAACCATAAAGAAAGCGCAAAAGAGATTTGCAAAAAAGAATGCGATCCGAGCCTTGTGCATTACGTTTGCGGTGCTCGTTCTTGCGTCTGCAATCGTGCTGGCATCTGTTTTCGGCACGGCGTTGTCTTCGGCGAACAAGAATCTCAATTACACTCCCGAGCAAGCAAAAAGCATTGCGCTTGAATTTGTCGCAAACACTTACGGCACGTCGGGCGTCCCCGTCGTGAGCGAGTGCAAGCGCGAAATCGAATATTCTTCAGACCTTAAACATTCGGTTTACGTCTACGAAGTCAAAGTGCAGGTGGGGCTTGTATACGAAGTCGAAATGCACGTAAATGCAAAAACCGGGCTTGCTACTTTGTCCGATATATCTCACAACTGATTGTAAAGAACACAAAAGCCGTCATTGATATGACGGCTTTTGAATTAATAATGAATAATTAGCAATGAATAATTGTGGTGCGGTAGAGAGATTAAATGCTAACGTGATATACGCGATAAGCAATTTTTTGCTTGTCACGTCATCACAGTGACGCATTTAATCTGCATCCACAATAAGTTTGCCGATAGATACCCCATTCCTTGCAAAGTTGAATTGAGCGCAGATAACCGTCGCGTTTTTTGAAATCGGATGAGAGATATGAAACGTCGTATTTTTGTGCGACATCGTTGCCTATCGAGTTGATAAGCGGTGCGTTTTTGTGCGGAGATACGGTGAGCGTCGTCGCAAAATAGTCGAAATCGGATCTGTGCGCGGCAAAGTATTCTGCAGTTTTTGAAAGGCGCAACTCAAAACAAAGAGAACATCTCGCGCCGCCTTCCAAGTCTTGTTCATGCCCTGCGACAAGGGGGATATACTCGCTTTCGTCTTGCTCGGGAGAGATGAATTTTACGCCGTCAAAATGCTCAATCACGTCTTTAAGTGCGTTTTTGCGCTTGATAAACTCTTCTTTCGGCATAATGTTCGGGTTGTAATAGAAAACCGTCACGTCAAAATGCGGCGTCAGATATTCAAGAACGCTCGTGGAGCACGGACCGCAACACGCATGCAAAAGCAGGCGGGGTTTTCTCTCTCCGCATAGATTTTGTATTGCGTATTCAATCGTGCCTTGTTCAAATTTTTTCATAAACATATTATATCCCGAATCGAGCGATTTTTCAAGCGTATGCGTTTTATGCGCCGTTTTTTATATTCCGTTCGGTTTTTGAAAAAGAAAAGTATTTTGCGAAAATCGTAAGAGAAGTTAAAATAAAGCAGACGATAAAATTCGGGATTGTCTTATAGACTATATTATGATATAATTCAAGTATGTATGGGCGCACGTGCGCGTATACGCACAGGAGTGAATTATGCAAGAAGTTGTAAAGGCGCAAAACGTAAAAAAGACTTTTGTCACGGGAGAAGTCGAGACACAGGTGCTAAAAGGCGTTGACCTTGCGCTATCGGAAGGTGAATTCGTAGCGATAGTGGGTGAATCCGGCTCGGGCAAATCCACGTTTTTGTATATTCTCGCAGGAATAGACAAGGCGACGGAAGGAAAGGTTGAACTTCTCGGACGTGACCTTGCAGACGTTTCTGATGGCGAACTTGCCCGTATGCGCAGAGAAGATTTTTCTTTTGTGTATCAATTTGACAATCTCGTGCCCAATCTCACCGTGTGGGAAAACGTCACGCTTCCGCTCGTGCTAGATAAGAAAAAAGAGAGCGAATACAAAGACAAGGTTGAAGAAATACTTGAGTATCTCGGCATAAAAGAACGTGCAAAAGCGTATCCGAGACAGTTATCGGGCGGCGAGCAGCAAAGAGTCGCAATCGCAAGAGCGTTGGTCACCGATCCGAAAGTGATATTCCTTGACGAACCGACGGGCAGTCTCGACAAAGAACGCGGCAGGCAGGTTATGGAACTTCTCAAAGACATAAATCAAACGAGAAAAGTCGCGCTTGTCATGGTCACGCACTCGCAGGCTCACGCAGAGTATGCGTCGAGAATCGTGAGAATGGAAGACGGCGTGCTTGCATAATACGCAAAAGACCGTATATATATAAACGTCGCTTCGCTCGATATACGGAGTGACGATATAATTTCGGTGAAAGATACGGAAAATCGAAAACGGAAAGCATAAAACGAACGATATGTTGAAACTCGCATTAAAAAACTTAAACGCAAAACCGTTGCGAACGATTGCCACGATACTTGCCGTGGCTGTTGCGGTCGCGATGATTTTTTGCATGATTTCGTTTAAGGGCGCGGTTTTCGATTATATTTACGAGACCGAAACGTCGGCGGCGGGAAACAGCGATATAGTCATTTCCACAAACAGCAACAGCGACCGAATAACGACGGTTGCCGAGCCGCTCAAGAATATAGAAGAAGTGAAGGACATAGTGCCGTCGCTCAATCTTTACGCATTGTACAAAGACGAGTACGTTTCGGTGCGCGCGTTCGTTTCAAGTCAGTTGCAAACCCTTCAAAAAATCGACGTTGCCTACGGCGATTTGTCGGGAATGGAAAACGGTGCAAACGAAGATAATATCGTCGTGTCAAAAGCGGCGGCGGAACATTTCGGATTGAGAGTCGGAGACAACGTGCGTCTTAAACTCGGAACGAACGAAGTGAGTTTTTACGTCGGAGCGATTGCCGAGCAAAGCGGATATTTCCTTGACGATTCGCCTTATCGTTTCGTATGCGTCACGAGCAATGCGTCAAAACTCGTGTTGCCGGTCAGCGCAAACGAGTTCTGCAACGAGATATATTTGTCGCTGAAAGAAGGTGTGGACGTCAATACGGTTATAGAAAAAATCAAGGGCATAGAAAGATATTCGACGATGCTCGTTAAGGCGTCGAAAGACGGCGCGTACGTCGAAGAAAAGACGTCGTCGCTCACCGCGCCCGTGGTGCTTGCAGGCGGAGCGGTCTTGCTTCTCGGCGTTGCGGTAATCGTGATTTTGTTCCTTATGAGCGAGAGCGAAAAGAAAACTCTTATCTCGAAACTCACCGTGATAGGTGCAACCAAAAGACAAATTTTCGGGCTATTTGCCATTGAAAGTTTCATAATATCCGTGCTCGGCGCGCTCATAGGTTCGGCTCTTGCGGTCGGAGTTTTCGTGGGACTTTTGAAAATAACACTTTCGTCAAGCGTAACTTTTGCCGTGAACGCGCTGTATCTTTTCCTTTCGGGTGCGATAGGATTTGTGAGCGCAATGGCAAGTTCGCTTATCCCCGTGGCGCGCGCTTTCAAGGGAACGGTGAGAGAAAACCAACTCGATTTGAAGAAAAACGCCGCATGGACGAAATGGATTGCGCCTGTGTTTTTTGCACTGACGATAGTGTGTCTTATAATAGAATTTTGCGTGCCTGCGGCAACGGCGTACGCCGCCGTGTTTAGCATGATATTTGCACTTTGTACGGTTGCGACGGGATGTGTGCCGCTCGTTAAACTCGCAGGAAAAGGGCTTGCAAAAACGTCGTCTCCGTCAATGAAAATCGCAGGCCTCGACGTGCAAAGAGAAAAGCGTTTCACTCGCTCGGTGTCAATGCTTACCGTTGGCGTAACCGTGAGCGTAATGCTGTTTATGGCGTGGTCGCTGACAACGAGCATATTCTCTTCGTACGTTAAAGAATTTGAAAATATGGCGTTTGTGTCCAACGTGCGCTACGACGTGAACGCGGAAGATTTCAAGTCTTCGCAAGGCGTCAAAGACGCGACGAAAATGGTGTGGGGACAATGCACCGTGAAAGTCGCGGAAAAAGACAAGACTATGAACGTGCTTGGTTCTGCCGATATAATAAATATGGTCGATTTTGAGTTCATAACACCCAAAGAGACGGTTTATGAGCGTATTTCGTCGGATAAAGACTATGTTTTTGTGGATTATGCGTTGAAAACGTTGTACGGAATAGACGAAGGAGATTCGATTGAAATGGCCGTCGGTGACGTGACGAAAACGGTTGTCGTCGGCGGAATACTCAAACACGAGTTGTTCAGCGGCAACTATATCGTGACGTCGAGCGACGTGCTTGAAAGAGCGTTTTCAAAGCAAATAGACACGGTGCTTATCGTGTCAGACGGAACGGATATGCAAAGAACCGTCGGAGCGCTTCGCGAAAAGTGGGCGGACAAAAACTATTACGTCATATCCGCACTCGACGCGTTTAGGTGGGATATGGAAAGCATGCAGTCCGTGTTCGATCTTATTGGCACGCTTGCGGTCGTCGTTGCGATATTCATATTTGCGGTGACTGCGGCTAGCGCACTCATAGGCAGGGGCGGAGCGAAGAAAGCACGCACCGCACTCCTTAATGCAGGTATGTCGAAAAATATGTTACTCGGAGCGGAAGTTTGCGAGTACGCCGTGATTGCCGCCGTTGCGCTTGCGCTTTCGGTCGTATCGTCGGCGGTGTTGACGGCAAGTCTTATCCATGCGTTGCGACTGTTTGGACTGTACTTCGATTTTATGTACAGAACGTGGGTGGTGTTCGTGACAGGCATTGCGATGTGCGGAGCGTATGCGCTCGTGCCGCTTGCGCTGAATTTCAAAAAAGGATATAATGTAAAAAAGGCGTGAGAACGCTCGTATACGGTGAGAAAATGAAGAAAGAAAAACTGACAATTCTTATTGCGTGTTTGCTTGTCGTTTGTTTGACGATTTCTCTTTGCGCATGTCACAAAAAAGGCATCGACGAAAAGGCTAAAAGACAGCAGGCGGCAAACGACGTCGGAGCGGCTTTCACGACGGGCATCAACTCTTCGTGGGCGTGGGATATGTCCGACGAAGCGGCGGCAGGCGTTCAAAATCCCGGAGATTACGTGATGACGAGAAGTTGGACGGGGTTGATTTGTTCCGTTCTTGAAAATTCTTCATTGCAAACGGGCAAAATAACCGCTTTGGCAAACGCACTTTCTTCAAACGACGGCAAAACGTTGCTTTCCGACTTCGCATCTAATGCGGAGTTGCTTATTCCGCTTCTCAAACAAGTCGGTTTTACGCCGAACGACGTTGCAAATCTCACCTATGATCTTCTTTGCGCACTTGTGTCCGACGGAGCGAAAACTCTTTCGGATATGCGTGACAGGCTTGTGTCGGTGCGCGAAGAAATGAGAAAAGACCTGGCGACGACGGATTCCGCACTTAAAAACGTTGCGGACGCAATCGTGTCTACCGACGTTGCAATACAAAACTTTGCGCCGTCAGAGCAGGAAAAGCAGGATATGATTTCTGCATTCGAACAGGCAAAACAACCCATGAACATGCTTGTTTCGTTTGCATACAACATGTCAATCAACGCAATCACGGACGACTTGTATTCAAAATTGTTTGACGGAAGCGGCGCGCTGGGCTCTATAAGCGAAAGCGAGCTGCAAACTCTCGTCAACTCTCTTCTTTCAAACGTGACTTCGCTCTCTAATTCGCTTGACGAGCAAAGCGTTGCAAAACTCAACGTTGCGCTCGGACTCGTTATCGACAAATTCGACTCGAACGCGATTTCTTCCAGCGTGTACGCGCAAATCGTCAAATATGCGAAATACGCATATATGGTTGTTGATATCATCCCGAGCGTTTGCGACGTGGTGATTGCCGGCGGAGACGTGCTTGCAAACGGAAGTTTTCTCGAAGATTTCATCGCGGTTGCAAAATCGTCCGCCACTTTGGATGAGAAAACTTGCACCGTCAACAAAGCCATATTGGCGGCTCGCGCGGCAAACGGCGTGCTTGGGGGCGATTCGTTCACAAAAGAACAACTAGTTGCCGTCATAGAGAAAATGGGAGCGCAAGGCATACAGGAATATCAAAAAGCCACGCCGATTTTCGCGCTCGACCTTGCACTGAATTTCTCGTCGCTCATAGAATCGATAGAAGGCGACGACGCAGGGAAATGGAACGTGTCTCACAAGGACGTTATGGACGAAGACACGCTCGCGACGGTTGCGTCCACGGTGCTGTTCTTCAACAAAGGCTTCGACACATTCAAAGAGACCTATCAAAAGTGGACAAAGGGCGAAGCGACGACGAGCCAACTTGCGATGCAGGCAAGCATTTGCGGATTCGATTCTTTCCTTTCGGAAGGGCAGAGCAACAACTTCAACGTGCATAACGAGAAGGAGACGGCTAAGTGGTACAACTACTACGTAACGACGGGG
Organism: bacterium; assembly: GCA_963656415.1. GTDB lineage: Bacteria > Bacillota > Clostridia > Christensenellales > CAG-917 > CAG-475. The sequence goes on from CAVKIG010000026.1 coordinate 18,495, forward strand.
CTTGAAGCCGTCAACAGAAAAGTCGCGTCTTGCATGGAAAAAGTGGAGAAGGACTTGAAGGCGTTTGTGGAAGACTATTATGCCGAAAATTCGGATATGAAAGCCGCAATCAAGCAACTTGCGGATATGAGCATCGTAAGCCAAAATCTCACCGAAGAAGAGATTGACGGAACGTATATGCCGATTTTCAAGCGCAGTTGTATGCTCGGTTTCACCTTCTTGTTCCTGTTCTAAAAAGCGGAAACAACATTGCTTTTGTTGGTTGACAAAGGCGAAAATATAGTATAAAATCAAAATAGATAAAAAAATATCGAATCAAAAACGATGTCGGTTTGCAAAGACGGAGTGTAGGGTGCGCCCGAAACGATGGCAACAGGCAGACTAAGACGGAGTGTAAGAAGCGAGTATAACGAATTTTTACGCTACCGTTTTGCACGGTAGCGTTTTTGTTTGAAAGGAGAAAAACAACCCATGAAACAACGTATCGGAGTGGTGGGAATCGTTCTTAAAGGTGACAGAACGGTTGCCGTCGAAATGCAGAAAGTTTTGAGCGAATTTGCAGATATTATTATCGGCAGAATGGGCGTTCCAAGAGAAGAAGCGAACGCAATCGCGCTTATCGTGGAAGGCACGCAAGAGCGTATATCCGCCCTGACGGGAAAACTCGGAAGATTTGAGAGCCTAAGCGTGAAATCCGCTTTGACGGCTTTTGAAATCTGACAAAACGAACGTATAAATACTTGATAAATTTAGTATAAATAGGAGACAAACATATGAAAAATACAAAGAGAATAATCGCATTTGTTGCGATGTTGGCAATGGTTGCGGTGGCGTGCTTTGCGCTTGTTGCGTGCGGCGAAAAGCCCGGCGATAAGGATATAATCGAGAACGTCACGTTCTCCGCGCCCGAAGGTACGCCTGCGCTTGCGATGTTGCGCCTTGCAACCGACAATGCAAAAATCGGAGATGTATCCGTCACGTACAAGGTGGTCAAGCCTGCAAATATTGCCGCAGAGATGTCCGCAAAGACGAGCGATATCGTCATCATGCCCGTCAACGGCGGCGCAAACCTCATAAGACAAGGCGCAAGATACAAACTTGTCGGCATTGCGGTGGACGGCAGTCTTTATATGGTGGGCAACACCGAAAAGGGCGGAGAGATAAGCATTGACGACATAAAGGGCAAGAAAGTGGCTTGCATCGGTCAAACGGGAGTACCGGGGCTTGTGTTCAGATACGTTTTGAGTGCAAACGGTATCACGATCGTTGACGAAAACACCACTCCGAACGAAAATCAGGTGAGCGTGAGATATGCCGCGGACGGCACTGCCGCAGCGCAACTTTTGCAAGGCGGTCAAGTGGATTTTATGGTTGTCGGCGAGCCTGCCGCAACTGCTCAATCAAAGAGACTTAAACTTAATGCCGAGATGAATTTGCAATCCGAATACGCAAAAGCGAGCGGCGCAAGCAACTATCCGCAAGCGGGACTGTTCGTGTCCGAGAGACTCTATTCGAACGAAAAGTTTATGAACGAACTCTTCGACGCTCTTGCCGCAAGCAAGAAGTGGGTGAGCGAACATAAAGCGGACGTTACGAGTTTTGCGCAAACGAACTTGTACGAGAGCGCAAATTTTCCCGCAATCGCCATTGACAGATGCGCAGTGAACGCAACTCGCCTTGACGACGTGCAAAAAGCGCAAGTGATAACTTTCCTTGAAAAAGTTATGCCCAAAGACGCAAAAGGGAACGCTATCGATTGGCAAAGCGCGAAATCTTTGATATTCTAATCTTATGAAAGAGAAAAAACAAATCAAAATCGACAAAAAACAAGCGTGGCGGATTGCGAGCAACGTCGTGTATCCGCTCGTTTCGTTTGCTCTGGTGCTGGCGATATGGGCGATTGTGGCGAAGGTCAAAGACAATCCGCTCGTTTTGCCGATGCCCGACGTCGTGATTGAAAGTTTCTTCTCGCTGTGCAAGGAATCGGGATTTTGGACGGCGGTGGGCATGAGCCTTGCGCGCACGCTGATATGCTTTGTCATATCATTTGCTGCCGCGCTTGCTCTTGCGGCGCTTGGCGGACTTGCAAACCCCGTGCATAGAATCATATCTCCCCTTGTCACGTTTTTGAGATCCGCGCCGACGGTTGCGGTGATACTCATTCTATATGCGTTTGCAACAAGCAACGTTATGGCGGTGACTGTCGGTTTTTTGGTGGCGTTTCCCATCATGTACTCGGCGTTTTACGGTGCGATTTCGGGAGTTGATAAGGACCTTCTCGAAATGGCAAAAGTATACAAAGTATCGCCTTGGAACAAGATTGTCGGCATTTATCTTCCGTCGGTTGCGGAGTGCCTTTTCGACACGAGCAAATCCACGCTTTCGCTCACACTCAAAGTCGTGGTGGCGGCGGAGATTTTGGCAGGTATAGGCAAGAGCATAGGCGGCAAAATCTCGGTGGCAAACGCCACGTTTGAGATTTCGTATTTGCTTGCGTGGACGCTGGTTGCGATTGCTCTCAGTTTTGCGCTCGAAGGCGTCGTGCTCATATTAAAGAAAATTTGGAAGGTGGCAAGATGAGTGATATAGTCGTGAAAAATCTGAATTGCGGATACGGCGACAAAGTCATATTCGACGGCTTTGACGTCACCTTCAAAGAGAACGCAATCAACGTCGTTCTCGGCGGAAGCGGCGTTGGAAAGAGCACTCTTTTGAACGTGCTTGCAGGGCTGAAAACGTACGACGGAGAAATAAGCGGCGTTGACGGTGAAGTGAGTTATATTTTTCAAAAAGACAGGTTAATCCCCACGATTTCGGTGTATAAAAACCTTGATTTGATATTACGCTCGATTTACAAAGACAAAAACAATCGCAAAAAAATGATTGAAGAAATGGCTTCTTTGGTTGAGATAGACGACGTTCTTCATTCTCTTCCAAACGAGATAAGCGGCGGACAGGCTCAACGTGTCGCTATGGCGCGCGCGTTCCTTTATCCGAGCAAAGTCCTTCTTCTCGACGAGCCGTTCAAAGCGTTGGACACCGCTCTCAAATCGAGACTTATCAAAAAACTCGTCGAACTCAATTCAATCGAACCGAGAACCGTGGTTTTCGTAACTCACGCAATAGACGAATGCCTTCTTTGCGCAGACGAGTATTTCGTCTTTGAAGACAACCCCGTTCGTATTGCGCTCGAAGGCAGAATCGCAAGCGATAAAAAAACTCGTACGCTAACCGACAGAGACCTTGAAGTCGAGCGCAACAAACTTCTTTCCGCGCTCACACGAAACGCATAGTCGGAAAAAGGGAAATTATTAAAACAAATTTCATTTTTTTCAGTCTTCTTAGACGCTTGACATTTACGCTCAACGAAGATATAATAAAGAAACTTTATATCATATTCGCGTAACATACTGGCGCGTGTGGATATAGAAAAACGAGTCAGGAGAATCAAAATGAAAGAAGGAATCCATCCCCAATACCATGACGTAACAGTCGTGTGTGCATGCGGAAACACATTCCAGACCGGTACCACCAAGAACGTCAACGAACTTCGTGTTGAAATTTGCTCCAAGTGCCATCCGTACTTCACGGGCAAACAAAAACTTGTTGACACAGGCGGACGCGTCGACAAATTCAAGAAGAGATACAATCTCGACTAACAGGAAAAGAAGATGCAGACTGCGGGGAATTACGCCGTGTCTGCATTTTTCTTTTTTGGCTATGCTATTTGGCGAATAGCGTTGTCAGAAGCATCTTGCAGCCAAGTCACGTACGCTTTGTACGTTAGGCTTGTCTGCCAGACACTTCTTTCTTGCTCTTCATCCAAATATCATAGCCAAAAGAGTGTGCCGTTTGCAAGATACTGCGTCAGACCGCTTTTACTCGAAATCACGTACGAAAACACATTGGGGTGTGGAAAAGAAAAAAGCTAAATGCAACTTTCCCCTTTCCTCAGGTGTTTTCCCCATTGCCGTTCCCCCTTAAAAGGGAACCCACGGCAACCGCGTGGCGGGGGACAACACTCGGTCGAGACATAACTAACGCCATTTCTCTTATTGTGCCACTTCGCTTTGTGCGCCGGCTACGCAACAACATGGCGCAGTCGCTTGTACTTTACGTCAAGTCCGACGCTCGATTTGCTCGCCGCCGTTGCGGCT
>CAVKIG010000027.1:0-20619 GCA_963656415.1 bacterium
TTACACGCGAGCATGTCGCGCGCTTCATTAAAGACAGTGACGCGAGAAATGGTGGTTGGTGAAAATTGTAGTATGGGGATAGTAGCATGGGAATAGTGTTTGGAAATGGTTGTTGGCAAATTTGAAGTTGTTGTGAAGACAAATCTCGAGTTTTTGTTAAAAAATGAGTGCACTCTATTGAAAAATCACGGGCGGCATAGTATAATTTTCGTATGAGAATAGACAAATTTTTGAAAGTATCAAGAGTTATCAAAAGGCGCACCGTGGCGCAGGAAGCGTGCGACGGCGGACGCATAGAAATCAACGGCAAAGTCGTCAAACCCGCAAAAGAAGTGAAAGTCGGCGACGTCGTGACCGTCACTTTCGGCAACAACTCGATGTCCTTTGAAGTGCTGTCCACCGACGAGCGTCAGACAAAGCAAAGTGCAGAAACGATGTACCGCATTTTGCCGTAAAACGTGGTTTAATTGCAAAAATAGCAAGTTAAACCGTATTATTTTGCGATTTTTCGCAAATCGTAATTTACAAGGAGTCTTATGAAAATCAACGTTATCATCACTGCAGGCGGCACGAGCCAACGCTACGGAGTCGAAAACAAACTTCTCGCTCCCTGCAAAAGTTCCTGCGTTCTCATAGAAGCAATAAAGCCCTTTCTCGATACGGAAGGGGTAAGCAAAATCATCGTTGCGATTCATCCGTCTTTCAGTGACGAATTTCTCAATGCGCTCGAAGTCGCACATATCGAAGACACTCGCATAATACTCACAAACGGTGGACTTACTCGCACGCAAACCGTGAAAAACGGGCTTCGTGCAATCGACGACGATTGCGATTTCGTCATCGTGCACGACGGCGCGCGCCCCTACGTTTCCAAAACGCTCATCGACAGCGTAATCGCAGGCGCGGTAGAACGCGGAGTGGCTCTTCCCCTTCTTCCGCTCACCGACTCGCTCGTGTGCATAAGATTCGGTGTCGACCCCGTTGACAGAACGGAATATCGCAGAGTGCAAACTCCCGTTTGTGCAAAAAGAGACGTCATCGTCAAAGCATATTCCAAGTGCGACGGCGAATATCTCGACGATATCGCAGTGCTTCAAAAGCACGCGCCTTGCGACGTGAGAATGATTGAAGGCGACCCCAAAAACATAAAAATAACCACAAAAGAAGACCTGAAAACTCCGCTTTGCGGCATAGGTTACGATATACACCGCTTCAAAAACGGCAACGGAATTAAACTTATGGCAACGTTCATTCCCTGCGAATTTTCTTTCGTCGCGCACAGCGACGGCGACGTTGCGCTTCACGCGCTTATGGACGCTATGCTTTCCGCAATAGGAGAAAAAGACATCGGGCATCTCTTCCCCGTCGACGACGAAAAATACGACGACGCGGACAGTGCGGACCTTCTTCGCACGGTGCTGTGCAAAGTTTCCGAAAAAGGTATGAGCGTACAAAACGTATCTGTTGCCATAATTGCGGAACGTCCTATGCTTGCTCCGTTTATCGACGCAATGCGCAACAACGTATCGGCAATTATCGGCATTCCGTGCGAGAAAATCGGCATAACCGCAACGACGAACGAGCAAGTCGGAGACCTTGGAAACTCAAAATCCGTAGCCGCATTTGCGACCGTGCTTTTGGCTTAAAAACGCTCAAAATCATCGAAAAACCGCTAAAAATTCGTGTTTTTTGAAAAATGCAACCGATAGTTGCGCATTTGACAATCAAAATCGGTGGCGCAACCGCACTTCGATTTGCAACAATGTAGACACGAAAACACAAGGCAGGTAAACGTTATGGACATCAAAACCGCAAACAGATTATACGAACTCAGAAAACAACACGGATACTCGCAAGACGAACTCGCAGAGATGTTGAACGTATCTCGTCAAGCCGTATCCAAGTGGGAACGCTCCGAAAGCTCCCCCGACACCGACAATCTCATCGCACTTGCAAGACTTTACGGCGTAAGCCTTGACGAACTTCTCGGCTACACCGCACAAGCGAGCGACGCATGCGACGATAAAAACGAAACGTCGGACGACGCAAGCGACGAAACGGGCGACGATTCAACCGTAAACTTTGAAAGCGACGGGGACAAGGTGCATATCGACGAAGAAGGTATTCACATCGAAGACAAGGACGGCGCGAAAGTCGTCATCAAAGGCGGCATTGCAAAACTCGTGAACAAAGTTGTCGGAGACATACACGTTGACGGCACGAAAACAACCGTAAACGGCAAAGAAGTGCATTGCGACAAAGACGCTCCGCACGTCGAAATCGCCGACGGCAAAATCGTGGTCAGCGAAAAAGACAAGACTGCACGAATAATCAACGACTGCGTGTGGGGCGTATCCTTCCTTCTTGCAACGATTGCGTATCTTCTCATCGGATTCCTTTGCAATTTGTGGCATCCGGGCTGGATTCTCTTCTTCGCCCCGTTCGTTCTCGGCGGAATTTCAAGCACGATAACTCACCGCAACGCAAGCGAATTCCCGATAGTATTTCTCGTTCTCGCCGCGTATTTGCTCATGGGCTTTCTTGCAAACCTATGGCATCCGGGTTGGGTGGTTTTCATCCTCATCCCCGCATATTACATCGTGGTCGAGCCGATAAAGAAAGCGGTCAAATCCAATCACAAAATCGAAGTTACCCTTTCAAACGACGACAGCGACAGCGACGAAGAAGACGAAAACTAATCAAGTTTTTCAGCCAAAGACACGGAGCAAATTCCGTGCCTTTTTAATATTGCATAAAGTCTATACAAAATTGTTGACTTATGCATAATATACCCTTATAATCGTATCGTAGTAAGAAAAAATAAACGATAACTCATCGCCGGGTGAGAGCGTCGGTTTGCGTCGATAGGCCTTTTTGAAGACGTAAACGAGACGCCTTTTTTATTGGAGAAAACATGGAAAAGACGAAAAACACAACGTTGAGAGAATTTGCAAAATACGTATCGGCAAACGTAATCGCCATGATAGGTATTTCCTGCTATATTCTTGCGGACACTTTTTTCATTTCTCTCGATTTGGGAGACACGGGACTTGCCGCACTCAACTTCTCTTCTCCGTCTTTTTCGCTGGTGTTTTCTCTCGGCATGCTGTTCGGAGTGGGCGGTGCAACGAAATTTGCCATTCACAAAGGCGCAAAAGACACCGACAAGGGCAACAAAGTCTTCACTCACACGGTTATAGTGGTCGGTGTGATTTCTTTGATATTCGTGCTTATAGGCGCATTTTTGAACGGACAGGTGGCGAGTTTGCTCGGCGCAACGGGAGATACGTACAAACTGAGCAAAACATACGTGCAAATCATTCTTTGCTTTGCCCCGTTCTTTATGTTTAGCAACGTTTTTCAAAACTTCGTCCGCAACGACGGCGGTCCGAGACTTGCCATGATTGCAACGCTTTCGGGCAATCTGTTCAACATCGTTTTTGACTATGTGCTTATCTTCCCTGCAAAACTCGGCATGCTCGGCGCGGCTCTTGCCACCGGCTTTTCCCCGATTGTGAGCATACTCATACTCTCACTGTTTTTCATCCGCAAGAAGAACACCTTCAAACTGACGAAAACGAAATTCAGTTTTCGCACGGTCGGAGATATTGCAAGACTCGGCCTTGCGTCTTTCATTGCGGAATTCGCATTCGGCGTCGTACTTTTGATATTCAACAAACTTTTCGACTCAATCGGCGGAACGGTCGCAGTTGCGGCATACGGCATAATCGTCAACGTGTACTACGTAACAAACGCGATTTTCAACGGCATTTCGTCGGGCACGCAACCGATGATAAGTTTCAGTTACGGCGAAAGCGACCACAAAAAAATTCGCAAAGTGCTTAAATATGCACTTATAACCACGGCATGCACGGCGGTGATAATCTACATCGCGCTGTTCTTCGGCGCGGGCGGAATTGCGCAAATCTTCAACAAAAAGGGCGCGCCCGAAGTGCAAAACATCGCAACGCTCGGCATACGTCTATATTTCATATCCGTGCTGTTTTCGGGATTCAATCTTCTCTTCTCGTGCTATTTTGCCGCGTCAAACAAAGGTTTCTTTGCCCAAATCGTCACACTTATGCGCGGTGTGGTGGCGGTCATTCCGCTTGCCTTCCTGTTTGCTCACCTATGGGACATGACGGGACTTTGGCTCGCAACTCCCGCCGCAGAACTTATAACCCTTGCGGTTACGCTCGTGCTGTTTTTCGTCAATAACAAGAAAAACTCCGTCCCTGCTAAAACCCAACTCTACGTCCGAGACTGACACTCTCGTTTGCAACACAACCACACTATCGAACAAAGTTCCCAAAGTGACGTCCCCCGACAAAAAAAATCTGTGAAATAAAAGCAAAAGCAAATTAAAAATAAACGTTCGATTTCACAAAACATCACATAAAAAAGCACCGATTGTTCGGTGCTTTTTCTTTTTCAAATACGGTATTATTTATCAAATCGATATTTGAACACTGACGGCAAATCATTCAAACAACGTCGTTGACAAATATCTGTCGCCCGTATCAGGCAAAAGAACGACTATGTTTTTCCCTGCGTACTCGGGACGTTTTGCGACTTGCAACGCACCGAAAAGTGCCGCCCCCGACGATATGCCGACAAGCACGCCTTCTTTTTTGCCGACTTCTCTTGCCGTTTCAAACGCGTCTTCGTCTTTTACCGCAATCACTTCGTCGTAAACGCTCGTATCGAGAACGTCGGGAACGAAGCCTGCGCCTATACCCTGAATTTTGTGCGCGCCGCTCACACCTTTTGACAAAACGGGAGAAGAAAACGGTTCGACTGCCACGGTTTTCACGTTCGGATTCTTTTCTTTAAGGTATCTTCCGACTCCCGTTATAGTTCCGCCCGTGCCGACGCCCGCTACGAATACGTCAACTTTGCCGTCCGTGTCGCGCCATATTTCGGGTGCGGTCGTTTCGTAATGCGCTTTCGGATTTGCAGGGTTGACAAACTGCCCTGCAAGGATACTTCCGTCTATTTGCTCGTGTAGTTCGTTTGCCTTGTCGATTGCGCCTTTCATGCCTTTTGCGCCGTCCGTAAGCACAAGACTTGCGCCGTATGCAAGCATGAGTTTTCTGCGTTCGACAGACATAGTTTCGGGCATGACGATGACCACTTTGTATCCGCGCGCGCATCCGACGCACGCAAGACCTATGCCGGTGTTTCCCGACGTCGCTTCGATTATAGTCGCGCCGTGTTTGAGCAATCCTTTGCTTTCGGCATCGTCGATAATCGCCCTTGCGACCCTGTCCTTGACCGAGCCTGCCGTGTTGAAATATTCGAGTTTCGCAAGCACTTTTGCCTGCAAATCGTATTCCTTTTCGATATGTGACAATTCAAGAAGCGGCGTATTGCCGACAAGCTCGCCAACGGACTTGAACACTCTTGACATAAGCACTCCTTTCAGCATAAATAGCCGCTTGTTTTTGCGTTGTATTTTGCGCAATCGCAAGATAAAGCAATCGTTTTGGCTCGATAAAGCCCGCTTTTGCGCAAAATCAACTTATTTCTCTAACGTATTCGTCCGAGAATTTTCTCGAAGACGGCATCGGGTTTATACGTTTCATGACTGCAAACGTAACGAGCGAACATACCACGCACCACGTTGCGTCCGTTGGCAGAAACACCGCGCAACCGACCATCCACGCCTTTGCCATGGACATTGCCGTGCCGACGTAAAAGTTGAGCATCAGATACATATACATAACGCCCACCGAGTAGCATATCGCAAGAGCGCAAAACGCCCCTGCAAGCATACGCCAGATGTTCGGACGAGCGGTGTTTTTGAATCCCCTTGCGACGTATCCGCATACGGGTGCGCCTATCAAAAATCCGAGAATATATCCGAACGTCGGTTTCAATACGTAAAAAATGCCGCCGCCTGCCGTGAATACGGGAATTCCCGCAAGCCCCATTATTATGTATATGAGTATGCAGAAAAACGCATCCGTTCCGCCGAGCATAAGCCCTGCGAACATGCAGAATGCAAACTGCATGGAAACGGGCACTATGCCTATAGGAAACTTGACGAATGCACCGACTATAATCAGTGCGAGAAATATTGCTATTCTGACGAGTCTCAACGTTCTCGACATTGCTTTAGAGCGAGTTTTCAACATAAAATTTTCACTTCTCCGATTCGCAGATTCTCTTCTTTTCCGTCCCCGTATCTCACAATAAGTCCGCAGTTTTCGTCTATATCGACCGCAATCGCTTTTTCAGCCGAGTTTTCTTCTTTGCAAACTTCGATTTTCTTGCCGATGAGCATCGAAAGTCGTCTGTATTTTGCCACGATATATTCTTTATCGAAATTCTCGATCAACTCTCGTATCTCATTCACTATCGCCGCAACGATTCTGTTTGCCGCGTTTTCGACGCCGTCTGCGACTGCGCAGGCCTTATCCTTTATTTCTTCGTCGAAACCGCCGTCTTTTTCATACAAATTGACGCCGATGCCCATGACGACCTTGTCTATCTCACCGTTTTTTGAAGTGGCTTCGCAAAGTATGCCCGAGCATTTTTTGCCGTCGACGTACACGTCGTTCACCCACTTGACAAGCGCGTTCTTGCCGCATACGGAGCGCACCGCGTCCGCAGTCGCTATCGCGCAAATCGGAGTGTAAAAAGCAATCTCTTCTCTCGTTTTCGGCGTGACGACGAGAGAAAAATACACGCCAGCGTCTTTTGGAGAATAGAACTTGCGTTCAAACCGTCCGCGCCCTTTTGTCTGCTCCCTGCTCACTACGAGAAAATCTTCCTTTTCTCCGTCTTTCAGTGCCGATTTAGCATATGCGTTGGTTGAATCGAGCGTGTCGAAAACAAGCACTTTCAAAGGCTTTTCAAGGCGTTTTTCAATTTCAAATCGATTTACGGGCTGTTTCATTGCAAAAATTATAACATCTTTCTTGCAAAATGTCACAAAATCACACAAAATGCTCAACAAAAAAACGCCCGATTGCCGAGCGTAATTTTTATCGTTTTTTCTCTTGTCAGAAAGCAAACACAAACACCATCGAGCATACGATGCCAACGAGCATGCTCACCGCCGGCACTCTGCCTTCTTCCATAAGTATGGATTGCGGCAAAATCTCGCAGAAAGTGACGTAGAGCATCGCTCCGCCCGCAAGCCCCATACAAATGCCGCTTGCAAGCTGACTTATGCCGCCCACCGCCAAGCCTATGAGCGCGCCCACAACGGTTGCCGCTCCTGCAAGAGCCGTGAGCAAAATTGTCTTCCACCCCTTCACGCCGCCGCTAGCAAGCGGAGCGGAAATCGCCATGCCTTCGGGGATGTTGTGCGCTGCGATTATAATCGCAACCAAAATGCCGGTTTGCGAGTTCGAAGCACCCGACGCGCCTATTGCCATACCTTCGGGAAGATTGTGAAGCGCGATTGCAAGCAACATGATAACCCCTGCTTTAAGCAGCGATTTTTTGTCTACTGCCTGCACCGCCGCCGTTGCAGTGCCGCTTGCGTTTGCCAACATAAGTGCATCGTTGGCTTCGAGAACTTTCGTCTCGTGGTGCAACTCTTCTATGCTCTTGTGCGTGCCGCGCATATTCTCGATGACGTCAAGCATCTTGTTCAAGCCGAAAATGATGAGCATCCCCACAACGAGCGCGGAGACCGCAATCAATATACCCGATTGTTCAAAGGAGTTTTCGATGACGGAATATTCCACCGCTTCGGGAAGCATCTCAAAAGTCACGACGCCAACCATCACGCCGCCTGCAAAGCTCAGCACTCTGCCCATAACTTTGTTGCCTTTGTTTTTGAGCAGCACACCGATAATACCGCCGAGACCTGTTCCGACAATGCCGGCGACAAGCGACAGAACCAAAATAAGTATTTGTTGTTTATTCATATTATTCTCTCTCGACGCTATTATACATTGAAAACCGTTTGCATATCAATCTTTTTGACAAACATTCCGTCTCTTTTTCGTTTTTATTCACATACTATGGTTATGAGAAGAACAACCACTTTATACGTGCGCGCGCTATGCACGATTATGCTTTTTCTTATTGCGGCGGCGATATTTGCTCATATCGTGCAAATTTTCGTCCCCGTCCGAATTGCGTGCGCAAAGGAGCAATATAGAATGATAGCATGTTTTTCAACCTACTACGGAGACAGTTCTCAAAATAGAAAACACAACGTCGCGCTTGCCTGCCGCAAAATAGACGGCACGGTGCTATATCCCGAAGACGAGTTTTCTTTCAACGACGTCGTGGGCGCAAGAACGATAGAAAGCGGCTTCAAATCCGCGTATATCATTCAGAACGGAGAATTTGTCGAAGGCATAGGCGGCGGCGTATGCCAAGTGTCGAGCACCCTTTACAACTGCGCTTTGCTTGCCGACCTTGCTATAACCTGCGTGAGAGCGCACTCTCTTGCGGTGAGTTACGTCGCTCCGAGTTTCGACGCAATGGTGTCTTCCGCAAGCGATTTGCGTTTTGTCAACGTGTCGTCTTCGCCCGTAACCATAAAGATGAGCGCGGACGGCAAATATCTGCGTGCCGAAATGTACGGCATCGATACAAAGACGATAAAACGCCGCTCGCAAACAGTGGAAAATCTGCCGTTTGAAATCGAATATCGCGACGACGAGAGCATCGAAGCCGGCAAAGAAATCATAGACACTTACGGCAAAGAAGGTCTGCGCTCGAAAGGCTATCTCGAATATTACGAAAACGGCAAACTCGTAAAGACCGTTCTTATTCGCTCGGACACGTATTCGCCGCAAAAACGCATTGTTTTGCGCGGAGTCAAATCACCGTTGACATAAAGGCTCTTTTGGCGGTATAATTTATACAATATCTCAACAGGAGTATTGCTATGGATTATCAACAAGTTTACGAGCAATGGCTTGCAAGCGACGAACTCACGAGCGAAGACAAACGCCGCCTTGCGTCTTTAAGCGAAGACGAGAAGAAGGAAATGTTTTACTGCCCCCTTCAATTCGGCACGGCAGGTATGCGCGGCGTGCTGGATCTGGGCACGAATCGCATGAACGTTTTCACCGTCAAACGCGCAACGCAAGGTCTTGCGGAATATATCAAAACTCTCGGCAAAGAGGCAATGGAAAGGGGCGTTGTCATATCCTACGACACCCGCCGTTTCTCAAGCGAGTTTTCAATCAAAGTGGCAAAGGTGCTTGCCAAAAACGGCATCAACGCCTACCTTTTCGACACGGTGCACCCCGTGCCTATGTGCTCGTTTTCAATCCGTCACCTGAATGCGATTGCAGGCGTTATGATCACCGCATCGCACAACCCCAAGATCTACAACGGATACAAAGTTTATGGCGAAGACGGAGCGCAGATGTCGCCCGAATCGACGGATAAAGTGGTCGAATTTATAGACAAAACCCCGTATTTCGACATTTGCGAAGAAAATGCGGATATTACTGCGGACAACATCAAAGGGCTTGACAACGTCGTCGTTGCGCCTCATATCACCGTCATCGGCAAGAGCGTTGACAACGCATATTTCGACACGATAAGCAAGCTGTCGCTATCTCCCGCCGCCGTTGAAAAATTCGGCAAAAACGTCAAGATTGTCTACACCCCAATTCACGGCAGCGGATATATGCCCGTCACGACGATACTTTCAAGAATGGGCATCACCGTCAACGTCGTAAAAGAGCAGGCTCTTCCCGACACCGAGTTCTCCACCGTGCGCGTGCCCAACCCCGAAGAAGCGGACACTCTCCGCCTCGGAGTCAAGCTCGCAGACGAGATAGGAAGCGACGTTGTCATCGGCACAGACCCCGATGCAGACCGTATGGGCATCGCAATCCGTGACGACAACGGCAAATTTGTCCTTCTCAACGGCAACCAGATAGGCGTTCTTCTTGCCGACTACATATTTAGGCGCAAGACGGAAGAAAACGCTATGCCCGACAACGGCGCGCTTGTGAAAACCATCGTCACCACCGAGCTTGCAAGAAAAGTTGCCACAAGTTACGGCGTGACCACCTTTGACGTGCTCACCGGCTTCAAATTTATCGGCGAAAAGATCAAAGAATGGGAAGAAAACGGCAAATACACCTATCTCTTCGGCTTTGAAGAAAGTTACGGCTCGCTTGTGGGCACTCACGCAAGAGATAAGGACGCCGTCGTCGCAAGCATGATTTTTGCCGAAATGATTTGCTATTACGACTCGATCGGCAAACGCGTTTACGACGTGTTGCAAGATATATACAAGCAATTCGGCTACTTTGTCGAAAAGGCAAAATCAATCACTTTCGGCGGTCTTGACGGCATGCAAAAAATGGCGGATATAATGACCGAGATTCGCTCCACTTCTTTCAGCGAGATCGCAGGCACGAAAGTGCTTGCGCAAAGCGACTTTGTCACTCGCAAAAAGACGTATGCAGACGGCAAGGCAGAAGACATCACCCTGCCCAAAACCAACGCTTTCAAGATTCACCTTGACAACGGCGATTGGATTTGCGTGCGCCCAAGCGGCACCGAGCCGAAACTGAAATTCTACGTTGCAACAAGCAAGCCCACGCAAGATGCCGCCACCGCCCTTGCCGACAGCTATCTCGCCTATATGGAAAACCTTGTGAAATAAGATGACTATTGAAGATATAAGAAAAGAAAATCAATCCGTCTTTGACAAAATCGATGCGGATTTTGCGCTGAACGTGCGAGAAGAACAATATGCTAAAGCGTATGCGCGCATTTTGCGAGATTTAGAAAAAAAGGAACGTTCGGCTCAAAGTTACGTAAGACCGAATAAAAAGACTGTCGTGGGCGTAATAATCGCAATAGTTTTGCTTCTGGTCGTTGGCATTTATTGTACTTATATTGCAGTCAATGTCGATGACGCACACTACGCCCAAACGCATACCATCTATTGTTCGGTTGCGTATTCTGCTGCGGCAATCGTGGCTATCGTCACAACGTCAGTATTTGCGGCAAGATATAATCGTTGGAAAAAAATCTCAAACAAAGTTGTATTTTTGCAAGAATACATGGAACATGACAAAAACATGTATGCGGAATATTGTTGGCAAATCGAAAACGAAAAGTTTTGGACGCAATTGGGCGAACTTGCCACAGCCCCTGCGCGCAAAAGTTCATCGTCAAGCAAACCGAGCAGTTCTTCAACTTCTTCGACTTCGACATCCGGCAAGCAAAGCAGTGAAGGATATTTCTCTTCCCCATCAGACAGAGTCAACTACAAGGACGGTGTTCGTGACTGGGGCTACTCCGAAAACGGCAGGCTGTACGATTCAAGCAACCATCAAGTCGGATACGTAGACACCCACGACAAAGTCTATGACAACAATTACAACGCCGTCGGTTGGTTTGACGACAACGGCACTTTCCACAAATATTGATACAAATCCAAACATAAAAAGCGCACCCTATCGGTGCGCTTTTTGTTATGGTATTTATGTCGCGATTATTGTTCGATTATTGTTGGCAATACGGATTCCATTGATATTTGTTCAAATCGACGTAGCCGTCTTTGTCCACTTCGATGCCGTCCGCACGCAAAAGAGCCGCTTGCGCATCCGCGCCGCCAAAGGCGAATGCAGGGGCGCATTTGCCAAAGCGATTGACCACTCGAAAACACGGGATATGCTCGGGATCGGGATTGAAATGCAAGGCATAGCCCACCGCTCTCGATGCGCGCGGTGAGCCGCAAAGCGCGGCTATTTGCCCATAGGTTGCCACTTTGCCGCTTGGTATTTTCTTGACCTGTCGATATACGACATCATAAAAACTCATAGTGCTTATATTGACAAAAACGGCGGTTTATATTCACATTGCGCCGATATAAACTGCCGTTTATGTGTTTTATTGCTTTATTATGCCACGCTCCACAAGAAACCGTTCAAGCACTTCGGCGGCGTCTCCGCACATCTTTGCGCAAGGGCGCGTGCGGTAGTATTCGGGAGTGCGCGCGTCGGGAGTGGGATTGGTGGTGGCTCTTGCGCCGAGAATTTCGCGACAGACGATTGAGCCGTTTATCTCTTTGAACCGTCTTGCAAGCTCTTGTATTCTGGCATAATGTTGCGCCTTTTGCGCCTGCGCGTCGGGCGCATTTGGATAGGAATAGCCTTCAAGCAAGCCTTCCACGATAAACATGCCGCTCACCGCTCCGCACACTTCTCTGAGCCTGCCCATGCCGCCGCCAAAGGACGAGCAAAGCATAAGGGCCTGTTTGCCTTCAAAGCCCGTGACGTCCGCAAAGGCAAGCACCACCGCTTGCGCGCAGCTGTAGCCGTCAACAAAATTCTTTTCTGCAATTTCGCGTCTTGTCATATCAGCCTTCGATTGCGTCAAGCGCAGGTTTGAGATATTTCTCGGCATCGATTTTTTCCACTTCGCCCGCGTCCACGGCTTGTGCGATTGCTCTGTCAATAGGCAACTTGCCAAGCACTGCAAGGTCAAAGTCTTTTGCGATTTTGTCCACGTTGCCGCTGCCGAAGATGTCAATCTTCTTTCCGCAATCGGGGCATTCGATATAGCTCATGTTTTCAACGACGCCGTAGATGTGGATGTTCATCTTGTTTGCCATCTTCACCGCCTTTTCCACGATCATGGACACAAGGTCTTGCGGAGACGTGACGATGATTATGCCGTCAAGTTTGATGGACTGAAACACCGTGAGCGGCACGTCGCCCGTTCCCGGGGGCATATCCACAAACATAAAATCGACGTCGTCCCACACAACGTCCGTCCAGAACTGCTTCACCATGCCGGCAATGACCGGACCGCGCCATATCACAGGATCGTTCTCGTTGTCAAGAAGAAGATTTGATGACACAACTTTTATGCCGAACGCGCTTTGACGGGGATAAATTCCGTTTGCGTCCGCTTCGATGCCGCCGCTTATGCCAAAGGCTCTCGGTATGGACGGGCCCGTGATGTCCGCATCCAAAATGGCAACAGATTTGCCTTGTTTTGCTTTGCCCACGGCAAGCAGTGACGTGACGAGAGATTTGCCCACTCCGCCTTTGCCGCTGACGATGCCGATGACTTTTTTGACATTGGAAAGTTCGTTTGTGCTTTCCTTGTCGATTCTCGATGCGCAGTCTTTTCCGCAAGACTCGCAATCGTGCGTGCATTCGCTCATATATATACTCCTTGCGCTATCGCGCCAATTTTTTTATCCTATATAATGATACCACCAAAGCGGAAATAATAAAAGCCTTTTGTCCAAATATTGCGGACGGCTGAAAGACTAAAAGCCGATTCTGTATAAAAACGCGCCGATTTTGCAATAATCTCTTCATCACCCCAAAGGAGAATACACTATGAAACTTATCGACAGCAAAACCTTATCCAACCTTGCCCGCGCATACGCGGGCGAAACTCAAGCCTTGACTCGCTACCGTTTCATCGAATACGGCGCGCGCAACGAAGGCTACTCCGCCCTTGCCGAAGTGGTGGACAAAGTGGTGTACAACGAGTTCAACCACGCAAGAGTGCTCTACACCTTCATACAGCAGGCAAGCAACAAAACCATCGAAAACATAGACGTGTCCGCCGGCTACCCCTTCAAGGAAAAATGGAATCTCGAAGAAAATCTCAAACTCGCCGCCGAAGACGAAGAAAACGAAGTGAAAATCTACAAGCAATTCGCCAAAACCGCACGTGAAGAAGGCTTTGACGAAATAGCGAACGCTTTTGAAATGCTATCGGGCGTTGAACACTGCCACAAACTTATGTTTGAAGACTTGCACAAGCAACTCAAAGACGGCACGATGTACAAGAAAGATAAACCTGTCAAATGGAAATGCTCGGGTTGCGGCTACGAATCCGAAAGCAAAGAAGCATGGGACGTCTGCCCCCTTTGCAAAGCCAAACAAGGCGTTGTCATGCTCAAACTCGCCGACGGCAACTGACAAAACAAAACATAAAAGAGAGAACCACCGGATTATCCGGTGGTTCTCTATATACAAAAACGTTTTATAAAATGTTTTTTTGCAACTACAAAATTATTCCTACAATAAGCATTGCAATGCCGATTATGGTCAAAACTATACCGGCAATATTGAAAATCTTTGCATCTTTTTTTGGTGAAATCCTTACCCGGTGTTGCATGTGCATCCAAATTCAACTCCAATTGTTTGCTTGTTCCCGTAGTCAAATCGTCTTCTGCATACTTCAGTTTCTTTCTGAAAACATTTTCTGTTCCGCACTTCGGGCAAATTCTCGTGAACTCATACGTATTATAATAGTCTATGTATGAATGATTTTGTTTCGGATTATTAGATATGCGCTCTTTGCTCTCGCTGCTTACGACTTTATAAGAATAGTCACCGTTTTCCAAAGATGCCTTACAATTGCGACATACGCTTCGTTTGTACGTGACTATTGACGATACAAGCATACAAATCCAAACGATAGGAATTATAACCGACGCAAAACCGAAACCTATTGCATTACACAAGACTATAAAACCTATTGCGAGCACAACCAAACAAATATAAATCATGGGTGCTTGCTTGAAATGCTTTGCAAAATTAGTAAAATAATTCGACTTTTTATTTTTTGTGCCTGCAACGTTCTTTTTCGTTGCTACAACGGTTTTATTATTCTTTTCGTCGACATCTTTGTCATCAAAAAATTGCAGTTCGCTTTTACCGTTGCTCTTTTTTTCTTCAACATTTGATGAAAATTGATTGGCAAAATCGTTTTGTTTTGCCGCAAGATTAGGTGCTTCTGCTTGTTGAACGTTGTAATAATTATATTTCATTCCCATAATGACGGCACTTATGACAGGAACGAATTTCACGTTATTTTGCATTGCAATATTTTGTTCAAACAACTCGGCAGACTGCTTAATTCTTTGCGACAACAATTCTGAATTGTTCACGGTCTTATCTTTTTCCGACAGCGTTTTCTTCGTGAAATCCGACAATTTCATTGCAATATAATCTTTGAGTGTTGATATTCTCAACGCTGTCGGGTTTTGACAGTCGGACATACCGTGAGCCAAATACACACCGCGTTTTTCATGTGTATCCCCGAAATCTTTTGCAATTTCGTCAATTAAATCAAAAACGACGTTAATTGCAGTTGAATCGTCACAAGCAATTGCTCTTGAAAAATAAACCGCAACGCTGTCTTGCAGTTTCATATACGGATTGTTCAAATCAGGCAATACAATGTTCATAGGATTTGGCGTTGACATTTGTCCTACATAACATTCTTTCGACAATTCGGCCATTCGGTTTGCACCGTGTGCAACGGCAAATCCTGCATATGCGCATGCAATTCCGCAAGCGGCATCCGTACTCAGAATTGACTGACATTCGGCAAACATTCCGTCATAATCGGACGCTTGACGAAGAATATTAAGTTTTTTCACTCTTTCTTCGTTGATTTTGGCAATCGTTTCTTCAACATTCGGATTGTCTGATTCAATGCTAACAGGTGAGCCGCAATAAACACAAAAACCTTTCTTGAAATTTTCGTCTAATTGCAATTCTCCGCCACAGTTGGGACACTTGAAATTTTTTACTCCCATTTCCAAATTCTCCTTTGCGCCAAAATTTTAATACACATGGCACTTTTATAAATTTTATAGGAATTTTTCCTATATGTCAATACTAAATATGGAATTTTTACTATATTTTGTGTAAACAATATAAAGGAGTGAACGGTATGGATATTAGAAAAAGTGTTGGAAAAAACTTGAAAATGGCACGCAAAGCCGCCGGTCTCACTCAAAAACAAATTGCCGAAGAACTTGGCAAGTATCAATCAGATTATAGCGAATACGAAACAGGAAAAATAGAATTGGATTATGAGAAAATCATATTCCTTTGTAAACGACTTGATATAACCCCAAACGATTTATTTGATTTTCATTAACAAACAAGAACGGCACAATTGTGTCGTTCTTGTTTAGTTATATCCGCGGAGATCGACGTGGGGGACGGTGTTTTCAAAATAGGTCTTGAAACGCAAGGCGTCCGCTTTGTCCACGGGGGTGTAGCCGTGAGCGATGCAGCCGTCGATGTCTTTGTATTTTTGCATGAAATATCTCGGCGTGTTTTTCACCATGGCGGCGATTGTTTGCATATCTTCGTCGGTGTGGAACTCTTTGATCAAGGTCGTGCGGAACTCGTGATCCACTCCGCTTGCGTTGAGAAGGTCTATGCTTGCTTGTATCTTGGATATATCCACCCTGTCAAGTCCCACAGTGAGCGGATATTTTTGGGGACTGTTTTTCACGTCCATAGCCACGTAGTCCACAAGCCCTTTTGCAAGGATATTTTCCACGACGTCGGGGCGAAGTCCGTTGGTGTCAAGTTTTGTCTTGTAGCCCATGTCTCGCACTTGTTGCAAAAACTCGGCAAGATCGGGTTGGAGCGTCGGTTCTCCGCCCGTCACGCACACCGCGTCCACGAGCCCTTTGCGCTTTTTTAGATAGTCAAACACTTCTTCACCGTTCATTTGCTCTTGCGCCAAATCGCCTATGACAAGAGGCGCATTGTGGCAAAACGGACAACGGAAGTTGCACCCGCCCGTGAAAACCGTGCAGGCAATGTTGCCGTCATAATCCACCATTGAAAACTTTTCGTATCCGCAAATTATCATACGCCTATTTTAGCACACCGCGCGATTTTGTTCAATGCGTTTTTACACTTTTTGCTCTTTACTTTGCAATTGGGCGATGATATAATTTTTTCATATACAGGTGCACCGTGAAAAGGAACAAAAAAACGTATTGGCTCGACATATTGAAACTGTTCGTCGTCTTTTTGAAGATCGGCGCGTTTTCGTTTGGGGGCGGATATGCCATGATTTCGCTCATAGAGAACGAAGTGGTCAACAAAAAGCAATGGATAACAAAAACCGAACTTGCCGACATCTTTGCCATTGCCGAGAGCACGCCGGGGCCTATTGCCATCAACACTGCAACCTATATCGGCGTGAAGCAATGCGGCATATTGGGCGGCATAGTGGCAACAATAGGCGTAATTATTCCGTCATACGTCGTGATCGTTGCGCTGTCCTATCTCATAGAAGCGGTCAAAGACAACGTGTGGGCGGGATACTTCTTCAAGAGTATTCGCATAGGCGTGCTTGTGCTTATTGCAAAGGCGGTGTTCTCATTCTTCAAGGACCTACGCAAAAACGTGGTGTCCGTCGCGCTTGCGATTACGGCGTTTTGCCTTGTTCTGCTCACAAACGTGAAGGTGACCTACATAATTTTCGCCACGTTTGTCATAGGCGCGCTCACGGTTGCGACAACCAATTTTGTAAAAAAGAAACTCTATCACTCGGTGGGCACTCCCGAATATTTCAACGAGCGCATAGGTTATAAGCCCCAAAAAGACGAATATATCCGTATATCGACAAATTCCGCCGCCGTCAACGCTCCGCTTGAAAAAAGCGAAACCGCGCTTTCGGACGGCGAAAAAGCACGAAGAAGCGTAAAGGAGAGTGAAAAATGATATATCTCGAACTCTTCTGGACGTTTTTCAAAATCGGGCTGTTCACCATAGGCGGCGGACAAGCGATGATCCCCATGATTTCGCAAGAAGTCGTGCAAAAAGGCTGGTTGACTATCGAGCAAGTGCAATCTTTCATCGCCATATCCGAGAGTACGCCCGGTCCTTTTGCCGTGAACATCGCAACCTACACGGGCGTGTCGGTGACGTCGTCAATGGGAGTTGCTCAAAGCCTTCTCGGCGCGATTTGCGCAACGTTCGGCGTGACTTTGCCGTCCGTTGTCATCATAACAATCATCGTCCTTGCCCTTGCAAACTTCATAAAACGCCCTGCCGTGCAAGAAACCTTCTCGTACGTGCGCTCCACCGTGACGGGGCTGCTTGCCGCCGTGTTTGTGAGCTTTGTACTATCCACGCTCTTTGGCATATCCAACGTGCTTGGCAGCGAGCCTATATCCTTTGACATGATAGGCACTTGCATATTCGTCTTCCTTATGGCGATCTCGCTTGTCAAGGTAAAAGGCAAGTCCCTGCCGCCTATTGCGATCATACTCTTGTCGGCGGTGATAGGCACACTGTGCTACGGCTTTATACGATAGATGCAACAACATAGAAAAAACGACGGAATATCCGTCGTTTTGTTTTTTCTTTTTTGTTGTGCTTTTTAGATAAAGAAACGCTTTTTGATTTCGCTACCCAGCACTTGTCTGCCGAAAATCAGCGAAAACGCAATCTCTGCAAGTCCCACGCCGAGCGTTGCAAGGGATGCGATCCAGTTGTAACCCGCATAGTGCAAAGACAAGCAATAGTTGAGCGGAAACAAGGCGATCATAAACAACGCAAGCACGAAGGAGTGGAATGCATATCTATACCACTTTTTGGTGATGACTGCGGTGAGCAGCGTCACGACGCTCAATGCGCCTGCCGCGCAAGGTATCACGTAAGAAAGCGCGATGTAGAACTTGCCAAAGTGCAAACACACGAGAATCGCAAGAATCATGAGCCAAAACGTCGATCTATAATAGAACGTCCTAAGATCCGTGCGGAAGAATGCGAATTGTCCGATGACAAGCCAGAAAAATCCCACGGAAGCAAGCCCGATGTAGATGATTGAATACACCTTGGAGATCACCGACGCGAGCAACAAACCCACAAGCGTGAGCACGGAGAGCGCGATAAACACGTCTCTGACGGTTTTTCTTGCGTTGCGTCTTTTTTCGTTGGCGTTGTAAGGGGCAAAATCAAAGTTTTCGTCCGTTTTGTCCGTTGCCTCGACAAGTCCTGCGCCGCAAAGGGGGCAGTTGTCGTCATATTCGGGATGATACGTTTTGCAAAGTCTACAATATTTCATCATTTATCTCCGTTTGTCTCGATGTACACGTCAAGACCTTCCGCCGTCAACGCTCTGACGAACTCTTTTTCAAGGTGTGAAGATTTGAAAGTCCTTGAGAACGTCAGCACGCACTCGTCGCCGAACGTCACGCCGGCAAGTTTGTAGCCCGAGTCTTTCGGCTCTTTCAAGCAAAACTCCACTCTGTCCACGATCTCGGACAATTCTTTGGGCGGATTGAGACGTCCGTAGTTTGAAAAGTCCATAGACACGGCTTTGTTGTCCATGATATATTTCGTGATTTTGAGACCTATATCTTTGAGTGCGAGCGGCACAAGCGCGATAAATTTGTTGCGTTCTTCACGCATATTCGCGTTGACGTTCTCTTGCAAATACTTTTCGTTGAGTTGCTCTTTGAAGCACTCTTTGACCGCGTCCACGTAGGCTTGGATGCCGCCGTCCACGCTGTCTTTGAGCGTCACGTCAAGGTAGAACGAGAAGTTGCGCACCGTGTCGGACGGGAAGAATTTGCGAAGATTGACAGGCACTCTTGCGTTGATGTCCTTGTTGCTACCCTCTTTCTTGCGCATATCGAACATGATGCCGAATATGATCGCAAGCACGTATTCCGTGATGGTTGCGCCGTATTCTTTCGCCTTTTGGTTGAGCTTCGATGCAGAAGTGATCACGTGAGTCATCACGCCGTGGCGAGCCTTGGGGAGCTTGGGGATATAGGTAAAATTGATCTTTCTTTTGGCGTAGTCGTGCTTTTCGGCATACACTTGAAAGCTGTCTTCGATCTCGGTGGGAGTGGGCAAATCACGATAGTCCTTTGCGCTCTTGTAGTCTTCGATTCGCTTGCCCGTCTTGATCTCGTAGTATCTTGCAAGCAAACTCATAAGGAAAGTCGAGCCACCCGTGCCGTCCGTGATGCTGTGGAAAAACTCGCACCCGATTCTGTAATCGCTGTACACCACTCTGAAAAGATAGCGTTTGCCGTCAAGGGGGATGGGTTGGAAAGAATAAAGGCTCTCTTTCTCCACTTTGGGCTTGAAAGGCAATCTCTCAAAATAATACCAGAACGCGCCGCGCTTGATGGTGACCATAAGCGTGGGAAATCTCGGCACGAGATCGTCAAGTGCTTGTTGCAAAATCTCGCCGTCCACTCTCTCTTTCATCACCGCCGCAAAGCGGAAGAGCGTGCTGTATTCGTTTGAAGAGGATGACGGATATACTTTTGCCGCGTTGTCGAGCTTGTACCACTCGGTCGGATCGAAAATACTTTCCTTCTTCTTGCTCTTCACCGTGCCTTCAACAAGAGAATCGTATTGAACGCCGAAATACCTTGAAATCGCTTCCAAAGTCTTTTGATCCACGTCTTCTCCGTCTTCGGCTTTTTGGATCTCTTCAACGTCGAGCGACAAGCGTTTTGCAAGCTCGTCAACCGTGAGATTCTTGTCTTCTCTGAGTCGTTTTATAGATTTTGAATACTCCATACTTCTTTTCCGTCGAAAAATTTTTTCGCATTGTGCAGATACTTATTGATACAAAAAGTTGACATAATGCATTTATTAGGACACTATCTTAACACGCCAAGTTGCTTTCGTCAAACGATTTGCCTTTGCCGTCACGTTTTTATACTTTTATTAAAAACCGTCCGACATCGCGCCCGCGCATAATGCGCACGCATGCGCGCATACACGTCCCATATACACACACGTGTACGCAATTAAAAGGAATGTGCCTATTCAAAGACGGAACACGAGCTGCAACGTTATATTAATTAATAATTAATAATGAATAATTAATAATTGTGGAAGGCGAAGCCTTATCCAAAAG
>CAVKIG010000028.1:0-19592 GCA_963656415.1 bacterium
GCGCTTATTTGCTCGCCGCCGTTGCGGCTCGTGTTCCGTCTTCGAAGTCACACATTCCGTTAATAAGTACGCTCCGAACAAGTTTTCATTTTGGGCGCAACCGAAAAAATTGTCATTACGAGCTTGCGTGGCAATCTCGTGGAAACCAACCGAAAAACTTTTTTGCGCCCGCGCCGCAATTATTAATTTTTCATTATTAATTATTAATTTTTATACCATTGCGGCTCGTGTTCCGTCTTCGAACCAGTTTAATGCTCGTGATGATGACAACAATCATCATCACAGTCATCGTCGCATTCACAGTCGTCATCATCACAGTGGCAACCGCAATCTTCGTCGTCACAATCATCATCGCAGTCGTCGTGATTATGCTCGGGTGACGAGTTAAAATAGTCTTCAAAAGGCGATTTGCGGCTTTCTTCGTCCACTTCGTCAAGTCCTTTCAAAAAGCGATAGAACGGGTCGTCCGAGAAGTCTTGTTTCAAGTCGAAATCACCGCCGAGTTCTTCAACCGCATTGCGAAGTTCCATATATTCGTTGTAATTCGGCTCGTAATTCTCGCAGAATGTTTTCAGCACTTCAACACCCTGTTCGTCTCCGTATGCGCCGATAAGTCTTGCAAAAAGCGCAACGTCTTCACCCTTGTAGAGATAACTCACGAGCCCCATGAAAATTGCCTTGTTGCCCTTGTATTCGGCAAGCACTTCCATGAGCATTTTGCCCGTTTCGCCGTCGAGAGAATAGATTTTGTCAATCATATCTTCAAGGATGGGCTCGCAGTCTTCCAAAAGATATTCGTATGCTTCCAGTCTTTCCGAATACGGCTTGTCTTCGTCAAGCATTGCGGAAAGCATTTCGAGCATTTCGTCCTTCGTTTTTTCGTGAATATCGTCTGCAAGTTCAACCGCAGTGTTTTCGTTCTTTATCGTTTCATTCTTGTCTGCCATCTTCAGCACCGTCCTTATCGTCGATTTCCGAGCCGCCGTCGTCTCCGAAAATGATTTTATAGTATTTGTCGAACGTCTTTTCGTTAAGACCGTATCTTTCTATCGTTACTTGTCTCATATCCGGTCCGTCTTCTTCGTACACTTTGCAAAGGAGCACACCGACAAGCGTCCGCATACTCTTCATCGTTGCGATTTTAAGGCCGCTCAAACGCGAATACTTCACTTTCCCGTTGTCGTCGAGCGTCACTAGCGAATTCACGATATTCGTAAGTTCGGCAAGATAGATATTAGGCTCTTCGTCCGTATAAACGATGTCCGAAACGCAATACCCCACCGCCGAATGCAAAACGTTCGGCAATTTGAAAAACGCTCTCGGCAAAGTGACGTTTATGCTCTTGAATCTGTCCTGCGCCACGACGTCGAAGGAAAAACGGAATCGATTTTCGGGCATAAGACAGAATAAAAGTCTTGAAGCAAGTTCAAACGACAAATCGGCGGATATGAGCTGCTCTCTGACGAAATCTTCCGCCCACGAGCACCTGACCATAGCCAAACGATCGACTATGAGCAATTTGAGTTTCTCGTTGTCGTCAACGAATGCCCATCTTATTATCTTTTTCAGTTCGAGTGCATCCTTGTCTTCACTGTCGAGAACAACCGCGATATCCGCAGGCGACATTTTGAGAAAAGCGTCAAGCAATTTATATCTTGCGATTTTTTCGACGTACGGCAAACTCATCGAATATGCCACGCCGTTTGGCTCTGTTTCGTACAATTCGAGATAATAATCCGCAGGAGAAAACTCTCCGAAAACGGTACGCACTTTGTGCATAACTTTTTTTGCTTCGGCTTTCTGTCCGAGATTGTACAATGCCTGCGACAGCCAAACCATCATGTTTTGTTGCAAGTCGGTCTTCTCTATCATCTTTTTCGTGTATTTCACGACCTGCGCATGCACTTCGAGATTGACAAGCAACGGCAATATAATGAGAATATCTTCGACTTTGTCGTATTCTTTTTGGAGAATGTTGTCGAGCACCGCATACGCTTCGGGCATTTTCTCTTCCATGAGATAAGCCGTTGCGAGCGCGCATTTGACGGAAAGATTGTCTCCGTCTTCTTCGAGCATCTTCTGTGCGTTGGCAATCACGCTGTCAACGTCGTTTTTCATCATAAGCGCAACAAGCACAAGATGATTTGCCGCACCTTTGCATTTCGATTCTTTGGGTATTTCGTCAACGACAGCAATCGCTTCGTCGAATTTTCTGTCTCTCACGAGTTCGTACGCCTGCTCTATGAGCGTCTCGTAATAGTCTTCTCCGCGCGGATATACCACCCTGAACGCGCCTTCTTCTTTGACGGGTTCGCCGTATCCTTCGGGAATCTGAATATCGTAGGCGTCTGCAATGTCTCTTAAATAATACTCGGCAACGTCGGGCAGATTAAGGTCTGCGAAGTTCATCGCGAGTTGATAAAAAATGCGCCCTTTGTCTTCTTCGTCCGGATGTTCGGACAAAGACTTAAAAAGGGTCGCATTTGAAATTTCCCACGCTCCCAAAGACGCATAAACGACGGAAAGTGCAAGCGACGCGTCGACATAGCGCGCGTCGAGTGACAACGCCTTGTCGAGATACGTGATGCTTTGTTCGGTTTCGCCCTTTGAAAACGCCGAATCGGCAAGGCTCAGATAATCTTCTTTTGAGAGATTAAATCCCAGTATCTTCGCCATTATTTTTTCTTTTTCTTCTTAGGATTTTGATAGGGTTTTTGTGCGGTGTTTTTCTTCTTTTGATTGCCTGCGTTCTTAACTTGTCCGTTCGTTTGCGGATTTTGTTTTGCCGCTCTAAGTTTTTCGATTTGTTCGCTCTTGTCCTGTTCTGCCTTTCTGTTGTGGCATTTCACCATGCCGCGATCAACCATTGCGATCCAGCAAAGAGCCATAAACGTGCAACCGAAAAGTGCCATTGCCGCATAAATGATGAAGCCAAGGAAGTTGTTGACCGCGCAAAGTCCGAGCGGAAGCGCACTGACGATTGCAACTGCGGGGACGATGACGAGATTGTTTGCAATAATGACGAGCGCGTTTTTGAAGCACTGCAGGAACGTAAGTTCATAGGAAGTGAAAAGCCCCATCATCGTGATAGGAACAAGCATAAGCGGTGCGCCGAAAACCCACGTGAACACGACTGCGCAATATGCGCCTGCTCCTGCCGTGCCGAGCGTTTGTTGTTCGAGAAGGTAAAGCAACGACTCAACCATGCCAAGTCCTATGACCACCATGCAAAGACCTGCGATGAAGAACTTCCACCAGTATTTTGCAAAGCCTATCCAGAACGTCTTTACGAAGTTCTTGTAATAGTCCTGATAATAACTGCGTTTTGCGCAATAGAACAAGCCCGAAAAGCCGAGCGACGCAAAAAGAAGGCATGCGCCGTACATTGCCATAAGCGGCATTTTCACGTTGCGGTAAAGACTTGCGACACTCACCGCAATGCTGTCTCCGCCGCCCGGGAAACCGACGCCGATGTTGCCCATAAAGTTGTACGTTCCGCCAACGACGAGATTCTGGAAATAACCGGAGAACCACGCGTATATCACGATAAACGGAATCGTAAACAAAAGGAAGAAAAGCGCAGACCTGAAAAGAAGTCCCATTTCGCCGCGCATAACCGCCGTCGCTCTTACGAAGAAAGTGTCGGGATAATCTTTCTGCGGGTGCGCTTCAACGAGTCCCGCGACTATAGTTTTCTGTTTTTCTTCCGGCTCTTTGCGAACCTGTGCGTCCGTAAAGAGTTTTGCGAGCAACAGTTTTTTGGGTTTTTCGGGCAAGGAGTATGCCGAATTCGTATTGTTGTTTGCCATTGATGACTCCTATTTTGCCATAGTTATATTTGATTATACATTATAAAAAAGCAAATATCAATTAAATAACTAAAATATTTCGTGCGCGCGTGAGAATGCACGCATGCTCGTTTTTGCGCATATCATATATAAAATGACAAATAAAACGCAATGAATTGACATTTTGCTCCGTCGATGTTAAATTTTTACGTGCAAACTCGTACATACCAGACTTGGAGGCTATATGAAAAAATTTAACGTCGCCGTGGTCGGCGCAACCGGCATGGTCGGAAACAAATTTCTTGAAGTTCTCACCGAGAAGCAACTTCCCGTTGACAATTATTATCTTTTCGCGTCCGCAAAGAGCGCGGGCAAAAAAATTCAATTCATGGGAAAAGAGCACACGGTGATAGAACTCACCGAAGACAACGTTGCGGCTTTGGACGGAAAGGTCGATTTCGCACTCTTCTCCGCAGGCGGCGCGGTGTCCAAAGAGTTTGCTCCCGAGTTTGTAAAAATCGGAGCAACAGTCGTTGACAACTCATCTCAATGGAGAATGTACGACGACGTACCGCTCGTAGTTCCCGAAGTCAATCCCGAAGACGTGGAGTGGAATCACGGCATAATCGCAAACCCGAATTGCTCCACCATTCAGGCAGTCGTCGCACTCAAACCGCTTTACGACGCTTTCGGCATAAAGCGCATCGTTTACTCCACCTATCAGGCAGTGTCGGGCGCAGGCGTTCAGGGATACAACGACCTTAAAGACGGAATAAACGGCGTCGCTCCCAAAAAATTTCCGCACCCGATTGCGTTCAATATGCTTCCGCATATCGACGTGTTCATGGACGACGGATACACCAAAGAAGAGTGGAAAATGATTGAAGAAACCAAGAAAATTCTGCACGATCGGACTTTGCGCGTAACTGCGACAACCGTGCGCGTTCCGGTGTTCTACGGTCATTCCGAGTCGATAAACGTCGAGTTCTGCAAAAACACGACTAGAGACGAAGTGAAAAAAGTGCTTGAAAACGGCAAAGGAATCATCGTCATGGACGAGCCTGAAAACAACGTCTACCCCACTCCGCTCGACTGCGAAAATCACGACGAAGTGTACGTCGGAAGAATCCGTATGGACGCAAGCGTCGAAAGCGGCGCGAACATCTGGGTCGTTGCGGACAACATAAGAAAAGGTGCGGCAACCAACGCCGTGCAAATCGTCGAACTGCTGATAAAGAAAGCGTCTCAAAATTGACGCAAATATCTCGGGGAGAGAAAAAATATGATCTTCAAAGGCACGGCGACGGCTCTCGTCACCCCCTTCACCGAAGACGACGGAGTGGACGTTTCCGCTCTTGAAAGAATAGTCGAATATCAGATTGAAAACGGAGTGGACGCGCTCGTTGCGCTCGGCACGACGGGCGAGCCTGCCACGATGTCGAAGCGAGAAAAAGAACTCGTGCTCAAAACGGTTGTCAAAAAGGCAAAAGGGACTTTGCCGATAATCGTCGGAGCAGGCTCGAACGATACGAAAACAGCAATCGAAAATTGCGCCTTTGCACAAGACAACGGTGCGGACGCTTTGCTTATCGTCACCCCGTATTACAACAAATGCACGCAAGAAGGACTCGTCGGACATTTCGGCAAAATTGCCGAGTCGACGAGTCTTCCTATATTGCTCTACAACGTGCCGTCCAGAACGGGCGTTAATATGCTTCCCGAAACTTTCGGCGAACTTCTGAAAATCCCGAATATCGTCGGAGTGAAAGAAGCAAGCGGCAATATGGAACAAATCGAAAAATGCATTGCGCTTTCAGGCGCAAAAGCGCAGGTTGTGAGCGGAGACGACGCTCTCACCGTCCCTACGATTGCAATGGGCGGCTCGGGCGTTATAAGCGTTGCAAGCAACGTATGCCCTGCATACGTATCAAATATGACGCGCTGTGCGCTTGACGGCGACTTTGACAAAGCAAGACAAATGCAACTTGCAATATTGCCGCTCATATCCGCATTGTTTTGCGAAGTCAATCCCATACCCGTGAAAACGGCAATGCACTCGCTCGGATTCTGCTCGCCGCGCATGCGCCTGCCGCTCACCGAGATGACCGCAAAAAACGCGAAACGATTGCAAGACCTGCTCCATGATTTCGCATAGTCCGAAATAGCGGCATTTGCTGTCAATACGGATGCTTTATACGAAAAGCAATCAAGCAACGGCAATGCAAATGACCAAACAGCGTGTCGTAAAAACTTATAAAAATCGAATTTGAAAAGACGAGAGCGTTTGCTCTCGCCTTTTTCATTTGAACTATAGTTTTTGTTTCAATTATCGTGTTGCAAAATTACGCTTTGCTAGGTACGACGGTCAAAGAGTCACATCCGTAGAAAGCGTCTTTGCCGACGGTGACAAGTCCGTTTGAATCACTGAAAACAAAGGACGTGAGTGCTTTATCGTTCTTGAAGCAGTTTGCGCCGATCGTCTTCAATGCGGAGCATACCGTTACGCTTACAAGTTTCGTGCATCCTTCAAACGCGCTGTTGTTGAGTTCTGCAAGAGCGGTGTTTTTGCTCAAATCGATGCTTTCGAGACCGCTTCCTGCAAATGCGTTCACGCCGACGTAGGTCAAGCCCGTTGCGTGCGTCAAATCGATTGATTTAAGGCTTATGCAGTTTTCAAACGCACTTGCGCCGATATACGTAACGCTTTCGCTTACGTATTGTTCGGTCGAGAGCATTATGCCACGGTCGCTTGCATAGATGATCGGCTCGATTGCCGTGCCGTGCGCTTCACCTTCAACTTCGCTCTTGTGGTAAATCGTGAAGAGATTGTAAATCGTGTCGGGCAGGAACAATTCCACGTCGACGCTGTCAATCACGAGACCGTCTTTGATTTGAACGACGTCGTAAATGACTTTTCCGTTTTCGCCATCGATGACGTATTGCGAACCGATTGCAAGCACTTCGCCGATTTCTATGCCGTCGAGATTTGCGATCTTGACTTCGTGAATCACTACGCCGTCGCCTTCTCTTGTGGAGAGAATTTCAAAGTTGGCTTCGGTGAGCGGAGCAAATTCCGTGTCGTTTCTCTTGACCGTGTATACGTTTTCAAGAAGCGAGCAGCCTGCAAACGTTCTTGCATTGATGTGTTCGATATTCGCGGACAAATACACCGCTTTGAGAGACGTGAAGTTTTCAAACACGCCGCTTGTTGCGGACATATCGCCGACTTGCGTAATCTTGTACACTTCACCGTTTATTGTTGCGGTGGCGGGAAGAACGATTGTATCGGCCGTCTTTGCGGAGCATTTGACGATTCTTGCGGTCATTTCTCTCTCGTCGATGATTTCGTAATCGAAGATGCTTGCGTCCGCTTCGAGAATGACGGAGTACACGATTGTCTGAACAATGGGTTCGACTGCGTCCGCCTTGCTGTATCTGATGTGCAAAGTGTGCATGCCGAGTTTTGAGGTGTTGACAACCGTCGTGGATATGCCGTCAACCGCAATAATATCGAAGTTGCTCGTGCGCAAGACTTTTTCGACCTTTATGCCGTCCTGTCCGATAAGATTGACCGTGAAGTTTGCAAAATAGGTCGTGGGATTGCCGTTGAGCGGAATGGAAACCGCGCTCGTTTGCTCGATTGCCATAAACTTGGATTCTTGCACCGCGTATTTGATTTTGAATTTGTAAACTCCGATGTCGTGGAAGTTGACCGTGAACGTCGCTTCGGATTCTATCGTCTGAGAAAGCGTGTTGAAACCTACAATCTGGCTTTGCGAAACGTGAATTCTGTGCGTTTCGCCGTCAACGTCGCGATAGCAGAAGTACACGTCGACGCCTGCGTTGGACGTATAGAACGTGGGATACGGAGCGTCTGCAACCTGACCTTCGAACCCTTCGAACCAGAACGCCGAATTTTCGGAAGTCTTGCCCGTTGCGTCGATAACGGTTTCGTTGGACGGATACTTGTCAACGTTTGACGTATAGAACGAATTCATTGACGAATCGTCGATTGCGTCTGTGACGGTGATGACGAACAGATGCTCGTCTCCGCCGTTGATTTCGCAACCTTTGGTCTTGCCGTCGTATGTGAACGTGACGACGTATTTTTCAACGCCTTCTTCGTAGAGATAACCGAATTGTTCGTCGCCTTTTTGCACGAGAACGAGTTGCACTTCGTTTTTGGCGTAATCGAGAGTTTCGTATCTCACGACGCCGGTGTTGCCCAAAATCACGAGTGCGTTGTCAATGGTTTCGCCGTATGCGAGCGTAAGCGGATTGCCGCCCGCGACCGTGCGCAAGAGTTTGTCGGAAATGAGTTTCGTGTTTATCCACACGTTTGAGATGTCTTCCGCAACGAAGTTTTCGACGTTGAGTTTGTAGAACATATACCACTCGTTCGTGATTGCGTCTTCGGTGGTTATCGTGCCGTCGGTTATTCTTTGG
Source organism: bacterium (assembly GCA_963656415.1). Classification (GTDB taxonomy): domain Bacteria; phylum Bacillota; class Clostridia; order Christensenellales; family CAG-917; genus CAG-475. The sequence continues at coordinate 8,235 of CAVKIG010000028.1, forward strand.
AAGAATTGAATGACGTCTTCCTTGAAATAGAACTTCACTCCGTCAATTAGTTTGCCGTTCTTATCTGCAAACGCGTGTTTCGAGATTGCAGGCAAGCCCGCGACGAGATTGTTTGCACTGTCAACCGTCGCTTCCGTGAAGATGATGCTCGTAAGCGACGTTGCGCCTGAAAATGCATAATCGTAGATTCTGCCGACGTTTGCCTTGATTTGCACTGTCTTAACGTATTGAGCGTAGGTGTTGAACGCCCATTCTCCGATCTTGGTAACGTCCGACGGAATGGTGAGATTCACCTTGTCCGCGTCGTATCTGTCGATATAATATTCCGTGAAAATGCCGTTGACGACCGTAAATCCGTCGTTGACGCAGTCGCTGCCGTTTCTTTGAATCCACGTCGTGTTGTAGAAAGCGTTTTTGCCGACCGCAAGGATTTTGTCCTTGTGCATAATGCTCACGTTCTCGACGTTGCCGCGATTTCTGAACGCTTCGGGCGCGATGTACGGAGTTCTGCTTCCGTCGATAGTCGCACTCGTTGCGGTTTCGTCAATGAAACGATAATACACGCTGCCGATGATGATTGCTTTCGTCGTGGCATCGTACGCCTTGCTTTCCGCGCTAAGGAAGTTGTCGCAACCGCTGAACGCGTCTTCGCCGATATTCTGAATCGTACTCGTTGCGCCGACAATCAGATTGTCGAGTGCCGCAAGATTTTCAAACGCATAGTTGTGTATTGTCTTGATATTGTCGCCGAGCGTAATTGTTTCAAGTGCCGTGCAGTTTGCAAAAGCACCCGTAGCAATAGTGTTTGCGTTCTTTATCTGCAAATTGAATTTCGCAATATCTTCCGCACTTGCAGTGCAGTTTTCGGCGGTGTAATATTCGTCTTTTGAAAGGTCGATTTCGGTTTTGTTCGGATCTCCGACGTATTTATAAACGACTTTGCCCACGACGATGAATTCTTTTCCGCCGTTGTTTTTGAAATAGTTGTTTTCAAAACTCGTTCTGTAAAACACGTTCTTGCCGACGGAAGAAACGTTTTCGTTCGTCGGCGGAATTATAGTGGAAAGATACGGGCAATGCGCAAACGCTCTCTCGCCGATTGTCACGAGATTCGTTGCGTCTTTGAGATTGAGCGTCGAGAGTGCTTTAAGGTTCATGCACGCCTTTGCTCCGATTTCACTGACGGGACGAGTCACGCCGTTTATCGTGAGAGTTGCGGGGATTATGAGTTCGTTGAGAGACTCGTCGGCAATCTTGTCGATACGCACGCTGCCGTCCGCATTCACGGAAAGTCCATCCTTGAACACGACGTTGACGTAATATCTACTGAGTCTGTCCGCTCTGAGTTCTTCGTCTTGCGTCTCGTTGAACACCCACTTGATGTACGCCACGTCGTCGATTTTGCCTTGTGCGTCCGCAACTACGTTCGTCATATTTGCAGGCACGGTGCATTGATAATCTCTGTACGTTCCGCCGTCCACGACGTAGTCCGTGCTTCCTTTGACGAGATTTGCTCTGACTTCGTCGAGTTTGAGATAAACGGTCTTTGCGGGCACGTTGTCGTTTTGTCTTGCGGTGACTTCGATTTTAGCCACGTATTCGTTGAAGCTGTGACCGTATGCAAGTCCCGAGAAAACTATTCTGTTGAGTTTTTTGTCTTCCGCGCCGTAGCGAGCCGTTGCGTTGACGACGGTGAGCCCCGCTTCTTTCGCTTTTTCGTCGCTGTCTATTTCAACTTGGTTTCCGTCAATCGTAACCACGGAGTTTTTGACGGTGGAAACGAACTCTCCGCCCATCGTATAAAGCGTGTATGAATACGAGCGTTTCGTCCAGCGTGCGACGAGTTTGATGTCTTCACTGCCCACGATTTGAGAGAAACTCCAAAGCGTGTCGTTTTCGTCCCATTTGCCGTCGCCGTTGACGTCCTTATACCAACCTGCGAAATAGTAGCCGTTGAAGACGTTGATTGCGTCAACGCTCGGCGCGACGATTCTGCCGAAGTTGCGAGTCACCGATTGATGTTCCGCAAAATTCGGGCGCGGGTCTTCGAGACCTTGAATCACCGTTGCGTCGCTCGGGACGTCGAGCGTGAACTTGACGTCGATGACGTTGTCCGTCCACACGGTCGCAAAAGTCTTGTTGTTATACGTTTCGTCTATCGTGAAGGGGAAACCTTGAGTGCGAGAAAGAGTTTTGTTGCCGACGGTCACTTGGTCGAGTGCTTTGCCGTCGAGAGACATTCTGAACGCGTTGGTGAATGCGTCCCAGTTCGCAAAAGTAAGTCCTTTGTCAACGGAAACGGAAACCTTCGAGCCGTCTTCGCTCGTTTTTCCGAAATAAGCCTGCGCTTTGTTTTCGCCGACTTGAAGATTGAAAGTCAACGACACGGTGGGAGTTGCGACATAGCGGTCTTTAAGGTGGAGAGCAAAAGAGCCGCTTGCGGTTTTGCCGTTGTCAAGGCTTGCCGTCGCGTGAACCATAAAATGTCCCTTGCGCCAAACGATAGGATCTCCGAGTTCGGACAAGATGTTCTTTTGTTGTCCGTTTTCGTCAACGCTTCCGTCGGTGACTTTCACAATCATAGCGTCCCTAAGGAATCCGCCCGCAACTTCGGTCGTCAGCGATTCGTTGGTGTAAACTATCGAATATTCCACTTCGGACGCGTCGAACTCGTCTGCGTACATTCCGTTGAATATGCTTGTGACTCCGTTCGGAAAATAAAATTTGAGATAGGTATCGAAATTCGCGTTGTTGTCGTTGTCAACGATTTTGTCGGGGTTGATGACGTCGGGCAACTTGCCTATATTCTGCGAGCCGTTGCACGCAACGAGAGTCGCCAACATGACGACGCCCAAAATCAAAACCAAAATCAAACTGACTTTCTTTCTCATCTTTTCCACCTTATGTATGCGCACGAGCGCACATAAATATAAGAATACAAATATAATACTACATTATTGCAACAAAATTGTCAACATCAAATCCTAAGTGCTTGTCGTCATACAAGAAAAAACCGCGTTAGAATGCGGTTTTTCTCAAAAAATTAAGTCGTGAAATTTTTTTAATTTTTGCCGTTTTTGAACATTTGTTCTATCGCAAGCACGTATTTCGTGGATGCGGAACGCTCCGCAAACATAAAGCGGTAAACGTGCTTATCGTCGTACATATCTATTGCCGTACCCGGCAGATTTGCCACGGTGTCACAGCGTTTGACGGGAAATTCGACGTGCCTGAATTCGTCTTCCACAGGCTCGAAACCTGCCTTTTCGTTCACTTCGTACGTCATGCAATTCACGCCGTATTTGCTCTTCACGTCTTTTGGTCTTTGCGTCCAGTCGGTGTCGAAAGAAAGCGAATTTTCATCGAGTTTCAGCACGCCTTCGGCAACGAAACGATAGCCGTTGTTCTTCTCGTTTTCGACGAAAAGATTGACCTTGTCGCTCATCGTAAAGCCGCCTTTTGCCACTTCGTCTTTCACGAGTTCGCGCTGTTTTGCGTACCACAAATCTATCCTTTCAAGGCTTACGCTGTCCCCTATCGGTTCGAGTTTTCCGTCGAAAGTATACTTGATTTCGTTTCCGCAATGCGAGCATACCATACGGTCGTCGTGAGTGCGGTTTTCAAACTCCGCACCGCATTTTGGGCAATAATAAAGCAGTCTTTCAAGCCCTTCGGCATAGCGTTTTCCGACGAATTTTATGCCGTTTTCAACCTGCCATTTATGCTCGTTGTGCGCAAGCGCGGCGGTGATTTTTTCAAGGATCTCTTCTTTTTTCAGCGATTTCGTCTCTTCTGCACTAAGGAGCATATCGCAATCGGTGTACACTTTTCCCCTTCGGATAAATCGCAGATTGTACGCCCACTTCGGACGAGCAAGACTTGCGCCTTTCATCTTCACCACTCCGACGGGATAGCCGAGCCACTGCACGAGTCTTGCAATGGACGGCACGATTGCACCCGTAACTCCGTCCGCCGCCACTTTGCCTTCGGGACAAATAAGCACCGAAACGCCTGCGTCGAGATATTTTTTGATGTTCATTATGCAATGTATATCCGCAAAATATTGTTTTTTGGTTATCGCGTGATAGCCGGACAGCAATTTTGCGAAAATCGGCACGGAATACATCATATTCTCCGCCACGACGAAATTGAGCGGCGCACCGTACATAGCCGACGAAAAATGAATGAAATCGTACGCCGACAAGTGATTGCATATCACGAGCATCGCTCCTTTCTTCTTTTGCTTCTTAAATGCCGCCGACTGCGTGCATTTGCCGTGCAAGAACGGACGGATAAATCTGCAAAGTCCCAAAAAGAAACGACAGTACGCTCTTGAAAAAGGCACTGCGTTTTTCTTTTTATTCAATTGTTTTTCGTCTTTTGCGACGTTTTTTTCACTCATACCTTACTTATACCAAATACCCGCCCGCGTGTCAACCCTTACGCGCACATACGCCAATCAAAATCGAAGGATTACGTCAAAACGTCGCGCGGCAGGTATATTCTTTTCTCTGCTCTCTTTTTTATTCAAATATAAACTCTTTTATATCTTCGAGCGTTTTTTCGTTTCCGTCAAAATTCATTGCTTTCACGAAAATATCTTCAAGCCCCATATGCGACTCTCTTGCCCTGTTAAGCCTTTCGACTGCAAGTGCGGTCTGAATCACCGCGTTGTTTTTCTCGTCGAGAACGTCGGCGCGGTTGAAACTCTCGTATCTTTCAAGGTCTATTATCTCTCCGTCCGCGCTTCCTGCTCGTTCGAAATCAACGATTGCAACGTCTCCGCACACCGCGCCTTCAAACGCTTCGGGAGACAACGGCACTCGAAAAAACGTGCCTTTTGCAAGCCCGTATATCTCGTCGAAAAACACTCGCACGGCATACGCACCGCCCTTGACCTTATACACGCATTTGTCTTTCAAATGGTCGAAAAACTCGTTTTCTCCCGACGGGCTTATAGCCCTTGAAAACAGCGTTCTCACTCTTGATTCTCCGCCGTCCGTCAAAAACAATTTCTCGCAATATTCGCTTGCAATCCGCCTTATTTTTCTCTCGTCAACGCCTTGTTTTTCGATTTCAATTTGATTGATATAATGACACAATGCGGACTTTAAGTGTTGATATGCACGCATAAAATGCGCCTTTTTGCATTTTATCAATTTTTCTATCTCATCTCGCATACCGTCGAGTTTGCTTTTGTCAAGGTTGTTTGCAACGTCAAAAATTTTGTCTTTTACGACGGGAATATCCGCTCCGCTTGCGTGCGGCGCGGTGGCGTCCACAACCGCTCTGTTTATATCTTTTATATACACGCCGTCGAGACTTTTGGGATCTCCCGAACAATGCCAGATTTCTATATCGTGTCCATTCTTCTGCGCATACGCGGCAATCTTTTTCATAATCGTCGATTTGCCAGTTCCGCTGCCCCCTTTTATCAACGCGACTTTATCCATCATTTTAAGTTCGCCGTCGTATTCGTTCCAAAATCCACTGCCCGAATTGTTGCCCAAAAAGTATCTTTCCATATATCCCCCTTTTGTGCATACTATGAACGATTTTTCTTTTTGCGTGCATTAACTCATTTTCAAAAAAATGCATAGCATACCGTATGGAAACTAAAAAAACGAGCGTAAAACAAAAATACAAATTCAAAGCCGTAGTACACGAAACGGACGAGAGAACGTTCTATCTCAAATCGATGCTCGACGGAACGCTTTTCCCTGCGCCGACGCACGTTTTTGCACCGAACGTACTTGTTGAAGCCAAAACGCTCACCGACGTTGACGACGGCGCGACCGTGTATTGCGGGCGAATTCTCGAAGAAGCAAAAATGCTTGCAAACAGCCGAGATATAACACTCAAATCATATTCCGCCGACGAAAAATTTCAGGCAATAAACTCTCGGCTCACCGCCGAAGGTGCGCTTGCGATTCTCATAGAACGTCTCAAAAAATCCGTTGCGGAATCCTACGTTTTCGTGCTCGGTTTCGGACGCACGGGTGCGGCGGTGACGAAGATTTTATGCAAACTCGACGTGACGACCGACGTTGCCACAACTTCGTCACTCCGCCCCGCGCACGCCTTTGCAAAACGCATTCTTCCCATGCGCGACTTCGATTTCTCGCCGTACGACGCAGTGATAAACACAGTTCCGTCCGCTATCGTAAGCGACAAACAACTTATGAGCATGAAAAAGGAATGTGTCTATATCGACCTTGCATCAACGCCTGCAATCAACCTTGAATACGCGCGCTATCTCGGCATCGACGCGCAAATATATCCCGCTCTGCCTGCCAAGGCTTGCCCCGTGAGCGCGGCAAAAGCGATGTATGACTATATTATGGAGAACAGACTATGAAAATCGGACTTTGTATAACAGGCTCTTTCTGCACGTTCGCAAATATACTGAAAGCCGTAGACCAACTCGTCGCCGCAGGATACGACGTAACACCGGTGTTTTCCTACAACGTATCTTCGCTCGATACGAGATTTTTCAAGCAAGCGGATTTTGAAAACGCAATAATCGAAAAAACGGGCAAACGCCCTTTGAAAACCATAGTCGAAGCCGAACCTATCGCGAAATCCGATCTCGAACTTATGCTCGTTGCCCCCTGCACCGGCAATACGCTCGCAAAAATCGCGCACGGCATAACCGATACGCCCGTAACAATGGCGGTGAAAGCCACTTTGCGCAACAACCGCCCTGTCGTGCTGAGCGTATCTTCAAACGACGCGCTCGGCGCAAACGCACGCAATATCGGCACGCTTCTGAACACTCGCCACGTCTATTTCGTGCCATTCGGACAAGACGCACCGAAAAGCAAAGTGAACTCTCTCATTGCCGACACTTCACTTATCATTCCGACAATCGAAAACGCAATGAAAGGCATCCAAATTCAACCTATATTCACATGAAAATAAGCAACCGGTTTGCCGTAACGAATCGATTTTTCGATATGTCTATCGCAATCGGGCAACAAAAAAAGCACTCTTGCGAGTGCTTCTTTTATTGATTGATTTCAATTACATAGCATCTTTGACGCCTTGTTCTGTGCCATAGTAGCAAACGCTGCCGACTCTCTTTACAACCATCGTGAGTCCTGCGACAGAACCGGTTGGGACGTTGGCTTCATATTTCTTTGCATCGTCGGTGTTGGAGAACTTCGTAACGGTGACGCCGTCAGCATTGAGACCTTTCTTCTTTGCAACGACTTTCCATTCGATGCTTGCGCCGTCGTCATCTTGGCCTGCTTCGTAAGAAGTGCAAGCATAACCTGCTTTTTCAAGCTTCTTGGAAATGCTTTCTGCATTACATGCAACGAGGCAAACGCCGAGAATTGCAACGAGAGCGATGACTGCTACGATTGCCATAACTTTTTTGTTCATTGTTTATCTCCTCCTAAGAGTTTTTGTATACGTATATTATATTAAACAAGGCTTAAAAAGTCAACGATTTATATTTAACAATACAGTTGTACAACAATTTCATACATTTTGATTGATTTTTCGCACAAACGGTAAAATTTGTCACAAAAAATACTTTTGTAAGGCAACTTTACCGTCACTCGTTTTGCGCGTTCTCTTCGGTTTGCGTTGCGTTTTGCAGGCGTTCGTCGTAATAAGGCGCAACGTCTCCTTCGAGCGTTTGCTCTTTCTTCCACGCTTTAAGTTGTGCTATATACATTGCAAAATCTATTATCGTCGTAATCGTTTCTGCGACGGGAAAAGCTATCCATGTGTAATCGAGTCCGATAAACGAAAATGCGTAAAACAGCGGCATAAGGCCGCAGAATTGACGTATCACGGACAAAAGTATGCTCTGCACCGATTTGCCTATGGCTTGGAAGAACACGGGGAACGTGAGCGAGAACACGGCAGGTATGAAACTCGAACCGATTATTCTAAACGCCGTCGCGCCTATTTCAAGCGTTTTCTCGTCTTTTGTGAATATGCCGATAAACGTCTTCGGGAAGAACTCGAAGCATACCACGCCCAAAAGCATGAAGACGGCGGAAATTATAAGCGTATTGTTCATTATGCATATGTCACGGCTGTAATTCTTGCGTGCGTAATTGAAACTTAGCACCGGCACGATACACGTCTGCAAACCGAACAACGGAATGAAGAAAAATGTTTGCAGTTTGTAGTAAAGTCCGAGCACCTGCACCGCTTCATCGCTGAATCTGCTCAAAATCGCGTTGAGTACCACAATGTACACCGTAAACATCAACTGCATGAATATGGATGGCAAGCCGAGTTTGTAGATTTGCTTTGAGCAATCCGCAAATTCTCTCGGTTTTTGCCATTTTTTGCTGCCCTTAATGCCAACGATGATTGCGGATATAAACTGTCCGATAATCGTCGCAATAGCCGCACCGAGAACCCCCATTGGCTTCAATGCGCCCATGCCGAAAATAAATATCCAATCAAGCAATATGTTCGTGCCCGCACCCGCAAGCTGCGCAATCATCGGCACACGCATGTTTCCGTGCGATTGATGCACCTTTGACCATACGCCTTCAAGAAACGTGCCGAGCGAACCTACACACACCACCATGCCGTATTGATAGGCATATTCGATTGCTTCGGGAGCGTTTGCCATGGCGTTGATGTACGGGCGCATAATGCCTGCGCTTATTGCCGCAAACACAGCCCACATAATCACCGCAAGCATCGTTCCCGTGCCCGCAGTGGCGTTTGCTTTCTTCACGTCGCCTTTTGCGTACATGCGCGACATATACGTGTTGACTCCGACGCCCGTGCCCACAGCGAGTGCGGTTATTATGAGTTGAAGCGGATATATCACCGAAAGCGCGGTCAGCCCCGCACCCGAATATTTGCCAACGAAAAGACTGTCCACGATATTGTACATGGACATCACAAGTTGCGACAGCATCACGGGCGGCGATATTTTGAGCAGTATTCTCCAAATGCTCTCCGTCCCGAAAAACTCCGCTTCGTTTTCAATTTTCGCTCGTGCTTTCGACATGCGTATTCTCTCTCGCCTGCCACTCAAAAGTCTCCGAATGGCAAAATCTTTGGTGATTTACAAATCGCCGCTCTTTCAAGCGACGTTGATAGAGATTATACGCTTAAACAACAACAAAAGCAAACGTTCCGCCCCACATTGTCATGATTAAAAACACAAATAGTCCGATTTCCCATCCCCGCTCGATCTTTATCATATTCCCCCGCATTTCACGCCTTGTATTGTAGCAAAACCATGAAAAAGTGGGTCATATTATTTACAAAAAAAGAGCTGATAATATGTCAGCTCTTTTTTCAACCAAGTCATTGTTTTGGAATCATAACTTCGTCGTACTTGGGACTGTAAAAAATTTTTATATCTCGACCGATAAGCTTGCTATATGGATTAAAATACCCATTTAGCGTAAAAGAAGACGAGTGTAGATATCTAAATTTACTCATTCGAGTCAAATGTTGGTTATCATAGACAAAAGTTATCAAAATTTTTTCTCCACCGTTGCCCAAAAAGTCCTGAACGCATTCACACCGTGCGTTCAATAAAACTGCATCTTCAAGCCACAGTTTAATTTTCTTTCTGCGACTATACCCGCAAATTAGAAATGTTATTGGGACGATAAGCAAGGCAATAGGAATAAACGAAACTATGAAATCATCAGAACTATTTTCTGTATGAGACACAACCATTATGGCAATAGAACCAACAATACAAATTGCAATGCAGATCCACATAAGCACAAGTTTAAATGTGCTGTAATTTTCGCCAAAAGATAGTGTTGCCACAATATCGTTTTCTTTTATTGTTTCTTTCTTCGCCATAGACAAAAATCTCCCGATTGCACATTTAACACACGATTATTCGCTACCAAATATTTTTCTTTTGATGTCAAAATTCTTCGTTAAAAGATGACTATTTTTCAAATCTTTTTAGAATCGTTTTTTCTTTCAAGATACGGTATCATAAGTTGGTCATACTTTGGACTATACAAAAGCAAAATGTGTTTACCACTGTATTTTTCCATTTCGCTTGAATAAGCATCCTTTTCATAATAAGTTAATATTGCAGACATTACAAAAGAACCCAACAAATCACCGGGTACACAATAATAATTCTGATTTTTCTTATAATTTTTTCTACGTATTCCTTTTTTTAATATGTATTTCCCATTATATTCAAACTTAAAATAGACACTTGCACTGCCGGAATAATCAAATGTATCGCTATCAAACCAACATATGCCATCCACAAAAACCGCATCTTCTATCCATTTGTTTATTTCTTCGTAGCGCTTGTAAACAAGGTAATACACATATGCACAAAAGCCTATACCACACAATCCAACGATTATTACGCCAACCAATAGTGCTAAATATTCACTATCAACTCCATCAATCACGATAAATGCAATCCCCATGGCAACTATTGCCACGCAAACAAGCAATAGCAGCGTGAGCATAACTATTAGGAACGTGCCGATATTCTTTCCATACTTGAATGTCGCGGCAACATCTTTATATTTTGGTTTGTAATCAATTCCATCCATAATTCAATCAAATTTATAACTTATTATAGGTATTATATCATTACAGTCCTAAGATTGCAAGATATACTAAAATCTAACCACATTGATGATTTAAAACCACAAAAAGTCCTTTTCACATCCCCGCTCGATATTTATCATCTACATATCATAATCGCCAAATAGAGTTATTGATATGCTTATGCTCAACGTGACAATTTGCAATCCTTTGTTGGCTGGACACGGCAAGCAGACCGTGCAAACACCAAGTATCCGTTGTAGAAAAGAAAAAACACACTCGATTGAGTGTGTTTTTCTTTTGGAAACCGGCATCTACATATCCTCCCAGGCCGTGTCCAGCCAAGTACTTTCTGCACAACTGAGCTTAACTTCTGTGTTCGGTATGAGAACAGGTGGGACCTCAGCGTCATTGACACCGGTAATGGATGAAGGTCGTTGCGCTTTTGCGCTTCGTACATTCACAACTGCATAACATTGAGAGTTTTTGCTGATTAAATTAGGATTAGGCAAATTTTGTATTTTTTTGATTGAAGCCCTCGACCTATTAGTATCGGTCAGCTCAACGCATTACTGCGCTTACACACCCGACCTATCAACCTAGTGGTCTACTAGGGGTCTTACTTGATAAACAAAGGGATATCTTATCTCGAGGCTGGTTTCACGCTTAGATGCTTTCAGCGTTTATCCAATCCGCACATCGCTACCCTGCTATGCCACTGGCGTGACAACAGATGCACCATAGGTGCGTCCACTCCGGTCCTCTCGTACTAGGAGCAGAGCCTCTCAAATATCCTACGCCCACGATGGATAGGGACCGAACTGTCTCACGACG
>CAVKIG010000029.1:0-18904 GCA_963656415.1 bacterium
ATATAAGATAGTTATAGTCATCTGCAAATTTTGAAATTTTATAACTGACTTCGGTATATATTTTTGTCTTATCCGCTGAAAAAATATATCTGCTGAAAAATACGCCTAACAATAACGGAGAAACTTCATTTGTTAAAAAATCACTTACGTTCATATTCCCACCTTTATTTGTTTATTTATTTATTTATTTTTATATTATATAGTTATTTTAATTGTTTTTTCAATAGTTATATGATATATTATATGTGAGGGATAAAAAAATACTCCCTCACAAAGGAAAATGGTTATGGAATTTAGAGTTCTGGACTTATTTTGCGGAGCAGGCGGTTTTTCCTCCGGGCTTGAACAAATAGAAAATTTTCATACAGTAATAGGACTAGATTTTGACCAATATGCCATTGAAACATTTTCAAAGAATTTTCCGAACGCAACGGCGATTTGTGGAAATATACTTGAAGAGAGTGTTAAGGAAGCGGTAATAGCTGCTGCGAAAGAGAAAAAGGTCAACATGATCATTGGCGGACCGCCGTGCCAAGGGTTTAGTTTAAAAGGTAAAAATCTTGGTTTGGATGATAGTCGAAATTTTTTGTTTAGAGAATATCTCAATATCGTAAAAGAACTACAGCCGGAAGTTTTTGTCATAGAAAACGTCAAGAATATCCTTAATTCAACAAAACACTATTTCAGAGATCAAATACTCAATGAGATAGATAGGCTTGGCTATATTGTAAATTGTGGTGTGTTGAACGCAAAAGACTATGGAGTTCCGCAAAGTCGAGAACGTGCCTTTTTTATCGCAGCAAAAAATAAATTTATCAATTTCCCGAGCGCTAACGCGAATGTTGTAACCGTAAGAGATGCAATCTCAGATTTAGCCTATTTAGAGAGCGGAGAAGGCACGATTTTTTCAGAATACCAAAATGCTCCGCAAAGTAATTATCAAACACAAATGCGAGGCGAGCGTTTGCAATATCATAAGGCAAGCTCGCATTCGAATATTGCCATAGAAAAATTGAGACTAATTCCACCTGAATGTGGAAAAGAATATTTGCCTAGAGAAATGCATGGCAAACAGAAATTTTCGACCACATGGTCGCGCCTGGAATGGGACAAAATAAGCCCGACGATTGATACGCGATTTGATACACCGTCCAACGGGAAAAACTCACATCCTTTTTTGAATAGGGCTATAACGCCGAGAGAGGCTGCGCGCATACAAAGTTTCAACGATAATTTTTATTTTTACGGGCCAAAGGTTTCGGTTTGTAAACAAATAGGTAATGCCGTGCCCCCATTGCTTGCAAAAGCGATAGGTGAAAAAATATCGAGCGAACTACAAAGAGAAGTGATCAGAAGCGACAATTATACATTGTATCTCGGGAATGCATATACGATGATCGATGAGTTTATAAAGAATGGTGTAAGGGTTAACCATATAATCACAGATCCGCCATACAATATTTCGCATGAAAACAATTTTGGCACGCTTAGGTGTCCTAGAAAGGGGGTTGATTTTGGAGAATGGGATAAGAATTTCGATTTGTTTTCTTGGATTCCGAAATATGCTCAAATTTTGGATAAAAACGGCTCCATAATCGTTTTTTGTTCCTATCGATATATAAGTTACATTATAAAAGCGATGGAAGAAAGCGATATTTGTGTCAAAGATGTGCTTGTATGGAGAAAAAACAATCCAATGCCAAGGAACATTGAAAGAAGATATGTTCAAGACATGGAATTTGCTGTTTGGGGTGTAAAAAAAGGTGCAAAATGGGTGTTTCATAAGGATGAAAACAAACCATATATGAGAAGCATGTTTGAAACCGGTGTTGTATCGGGAACAGAAAGAACGATGCATCCCACGCAAAAAAGCATAAAACTCATGAGAGAAATCGTAGCAATTCACACGAATGAAAACGACATCATTATCGATCCTTTTATGGGAAGTGGTACGACAGGAGTTGCGTGTGTCACCCAAAACAGAAAATTTATTGGTGTGGAGATAAATCAAGATTATTTTCTATTGTCAGTACAAAGAATTGAAAGGTTGATTTGAAAATGTGCATAAAAGTAATTATATTTATGATAAAGCCTTGAAAATCATAATAAAACACCGAAGATTAAATGTCGCAATTAAGTAATAGAGTAAGAAAGGCACGACTTAAAACGAAATGTAGCAAAACCAGTTGCAAGTTCGAAGAAGGTCGTGCCTATTAATTTGTTTTGTTTTTTTGCGGTTATTTTTTTATTCTTCTTTGTCGGACATGGCGTCGATTTCGGCGGTGGATTGGCGTTCGGCGATCTTCATGTCTTCGAGCGCGTATGTTTTCACGTCGAAACTGCCGTCTTTGAGCATCACTTTTACGCGAGCGGTTTGTTTTATCAGGTCGTTGGACTCAACGGTGCCTTCTCCGTCTGCCGTACGCACTTTGCTTCCCACTTTCGGCATGAGTTTGAACACTTCGCTGTAATAGGCGTTTTCGTATTTGAGACAGCACATAAGTCTGCCGCACACGCCGCTGATCTTTTGGGGATTTAGGCTCAATCCTTGGATTTTTGCCATTTTTATCGACACTTTTTCAAAGTCGGGCAGGTGAGTAGTGCAGCAGCAGGGACGTCCGCAAGGCGCGAGTGCGCCACGCATTTTGGTGTCGTCGCGTTCGTAAATCTGGCGAAGTTCGATGCGCACTTTGAATATCGATGCGAGCACGCGCACGAGTTCGCGGAAATCCACTCTGCCTTCTGCGGTGAAGTAGAAGATGAGTTTTGTGCGGTCAAAGGTGTATTCGGCGTCAACGAGTTTCATATTGATACCCATTTCCGCGACTTTTTCTCTTATGACTTTGAGTGCGTGCTCCTTGTCCTGCAAGTTCTTTTCCACGCGTTTGATATCGTCGGGAGTTGCTTTTCTCACGACGGGTTTGAGCGGTTGCACGATTTCCTTGTCGTCAACTTCTTTGTTGGCGATTGTGACGGTGGCGTATTCGAGCCCGCGTGCGGTCTCTACGATAGCTCCGTCTCCTTCCTGAAAATCGATATCCTTCGGGTCGAAGTAGTACACCTTGTTGGTGCTTCTGAATTTTATTCCGACAATTATTGCCATTTGTATCTAGCCTCCAAAATAGAAAACAGCAAGTCGTCCACTGTTGCGGCGACGCTGACGTTGAGAGATAGTTTTTTACGCTCGGCGTTGACTCGCTGAATGATGTTCGCAAGTGCGTGAGCGGAGTATTTTTCGCTGAGTCCGGCAACGCTCGTGGAGACGTGCTTTGACAGCATAAGGTCTTTGTTGCTTTTTGCAACGAGCATATCGCGAAGAATTATCGACATAACGTCCAAAAGTCCGCCGAGATCTTGCTCTGCGAGCATAAGCCCGTCAACCTTTGCAACGTCGCTTGAACGATTGAGATTGTCAAGGACGTAGAGCGCGAGTTTGTAGAGTTCGGCATACTTCGGGGAAGTGGCGATCTTCTTCGCCTTTCCCAGCTGACCTTCGCTGCATGCGGCGGCGATTGCGCTCATTTCTTCGTCGAGTCCCAAAGAGAGCATCGTCGAGTATATCACGTCTTCGTCGAAAAGGTCGATATATACGTTGCGAGTGCGCGACTTTATCGTGCCCAGCATGCTTGCTTCGTTTGCGACGCCGAGAAAAATCGTCACGTCTTTGGGCGGTTCTTCCAGCGTTTTGAGAATCTTGTTTTGCGCCTGAACGTTCATAAGGTCGGCGCGGTGAACGAAATAGACTTTTCTGTCCGAGAGCGGTTTCACGGCAATCGTGTCGAGCATACGTTCGACGTCGTCAACCTTGATTTTGCCGCCGACGGGGTAGAGATGAAAAACGTCCGCGTGATTGTTGTGCGCAACCTTTTTGCACTCTGCACATTCGCCGCAAGCGTCGTGAGTTTTGCAATATATGCTTTCTCCCACCAGCGTGAAAAATTCGTCCACGACGTCGTCGTCGGCGGACACGACCATATAGGCGTGACCGAGTCCCGTCGACAAATCGCTACGAATCAAAGAGTAAGCCCTTGACGAGCGCAAAGCGTTTTCAAAGGTGAGTTCGCTCACTTTATAGCACCCCTTTCTCTCAAAGCGTCTATTATTCTTTGAGAAGTGATGTTTCTGTCAAAATCGGGTTTTATCCGCACGAAACGACCGTTTGAAGTCTCGATTTCGTTGATATAACCTTCGTAGACTTTGTCGTGGAAAGCGGAAGATTCCAGTTCCATTCTGTCGTCTTGAATCTTGAACGTGCGCCATGATTGGCTTGGGCGCAAGTCAAGGAAAATCGTGACGTCGGGCAGGCAACCGTCCATTGCCGGCGCGTTGATTTGCTTTATCGTGTCCGCACCGAGACCGCGTGCGTAACCCTGATATGCGATTGAACTGTCCACGTATCTGTCGCACACCACCAGTTCACCCCTTTCAAGAGCGGGTTTTATGACTTCGCGCACGAGTTGCGCGCGGCTTGCCGCATACAAAAGCGCTTCCGTCATATCCGTCATCGCGGTGTTTTGCGGATTGAGAATGACCTTGCGGATTTGTTCGCTTATTTCCGTGCTGCCCGGTTCACGCACGTATACGGCGTGCTGCCCGGTCGCTTCGAGATAGTCTTTGAGTAATTTCAGTTGCGTGGATTTTCCCACACCTTCGCAACCTTCAAATGAAACAAACATATCGTCCCTTTCCTTCTTTGATTATCGTATTATATCACGCATCGAAATTATTGTCCAACCATTGAAGCAATCATTCGTCGTCTTCATCTTCGCCTTTCGGTTCTTCAAACGAGAGAATATATAGGTCTTTGTCTTGCAAAATTTCGGTTGCGGTGCGGTTGTCGTTGCCGTTCGTGTTGAAATCGGATATATAGGGAAGAATGCAACCCGTCAGTGTCGTGTTTTCGACGTAGTTTTGCGAGTTGTGTCTTGCCCATATTTTCGCGATTTCGTCCTTGCTCATATTGTAGAAGTCCGCTTGCTCGTCCATATCCACTGCGTCGGGAGAGTAGTTGAAAAGCCCCCAGGACGAGTGAAGTGCGGCGTGCTTGAAATTCCAGGTCGTGAAATTCCAACCGACGGCGCAATACAGTTCGATGACGCCTGCCCACGCTTCTTCTTCCGTTTGCACCGACGTGCGTCCAGTTGCTTTGACTTTGTCGGGATGAGAATCCGCCCAGACGTTAAATTCGCCGATAAGCACGGGCACGTTGTATTTGCCCGCTTTGGTCGTGAGATTGTTCATGAGAAGTTGCAACGAGTAGTATGCGGAGTTGGTTATACCGCTGCTTGCCCAGTTGTAGTGGTGATATTGATATATCACGTTTTCCCAGCCGTATTTGCTCGGAGCGGGAATTTCCATAGGCGTCCAGCAGGATTCCATGCAGATTGCGTGATTGCCGTCAACCGCGCGGATTGCTTTGTACAGTTCGTCGAAAAAGTCGAGACAAATATCGTGTGCGGTGGATTGATTGCCGTCCACTTTAAGCCCCGGTTCGTTGAGAAGGTCGTACATTGCGACGCATTTTCTTTCTTTGTAGCGGTTTGCAATCGCAACCCACAATTCAAGAGTTTTTTGACGGCAGGTTTCGCCGATTTCGTTTTCGAGCCACAACTGTCCGCCGTCTTTGAAAGCAATATCGCCGGTGTGGTCGTTTCCGCTTTGGGAGCCGACTGCGCCGTGCATATCGAGAATGGCGTACAAGCCGTATTTGTCGCACATATCGAGCGCTCGGTCGAGACGGGCAAAGGAGTCTTGCACCACGACGAGACTGTCAAAAGGCGTGCGAACGTAAGATTCGCTTTCTTCGTCGTATGACACTGCGTTCATGAAGTTGAGATACGTAAAGGGAATTCTCACGCAGTTGAGTCCCATATCGGCAATGCGTTTGAAATCGAGTTCGGTCACCCAGTTGTCCATATAGACGTCAAGCAGTTCGTTCATGCCGTCCATGCCGAATCTGTTTGCGAGAGCGAGCATCATGTCGATTTGACCGTAGTCGCCGTCAACGTCCGTCGGAACGAGCCATTCTTCCTGAACGAGCCAACCGCCGAGATTCGTGCCGTAAAGGCCTATGGGAGTTCCGTCGTTTCCGAGAATTTTCGCTCCGTCCGTTTTCACGAAATAAGTTTCGTTTCCGCCCTTTTCGCCGCACGCCGCAAGAGATATGCAAACGAGTGCGATTAAAACGCCTGCAATGAGAATAGATACTCGCTTTTTCATATTTTGCCCCTTTCCTGCAATATGAAATCATTATATCAAAAATCTTTTACATCTTCAATAGCGATTGAAAAAGCGGATGAAAAATTTTCGTTTTTTCTTTCTCTTGCCGTTTTTTTGCTGTTCTAACGAAAGAGAACGACAAAAAAATAGAGCAAAACGGCGCATAGTGCGCGCGCGCCCGCTTGACAACGGACGGATATGGTATTAAACTGAATATTACTATTTTATATTTTCTTAGGAGTGCTTGACGCTTATGGATTATAAGCAAATCGAAAGCAAATGGCAAAAGGTCTGGGAAGAAACCGGCCTTTACAAATTCGACCGTTCGAGAGTGGATAAAAAATACTACTGTCTCGAAATGTTCTCGTATCCTTCGGGAGCGAAACTCCACGCCGGACACTGGTACAACTACGGCCCTGCCGACACGTTTGCCAGATTCAAACGTATGCAAGGCTACGAAGTGTTTCAGCCCATGGGCTTTGACGCGTTCGGTCTGCCTGCCGAAAACTACGCGATAAAGACGGGTATTCACCCCGAAGAAAGCACTCTCAAAAACATCGCCACCATGGAAGCGCAGCTCAAACGCATCGGCGCGATGTACGACTGGGATTATGAGATAAAGACTTGCCTTCCCGACTATTACAAGTGGACGCAATGGATGTTCCTTCAACTCTACAAGCACGGTCTTGCCTATCGCAAGGAAGCACCCGTCAACTGGTGCCCGTCCTGCAACACCGTTCTTGCCAACGAACAGGCGCAAGGCGGCGTGTGCGAAAGATGCGGCAGTCAGGTCACTCACAAGAATCTCAATCAATGGTTCTTCAAAATCACCGCTTACGCAGACGAACTTCTCGATTGCATCGACAAGCTCGATTGGCCCGAAAAGACCAAACTCATGCAAAAGAACTGGATCGGCAGAAGTTACGGCGGAGAAGTGGAGTTCAAGGTGGTCGGCAAGGATTTGTCGTTCAAGGTCTTCACCACGAGAGCGGACACCATATTCGGCGTGACTTACGTCGTTCTCGCTCCCGAAAGCCCGCTCGTCGACCAAGTCGTCACAGAAGAGCAAAAGGCGGCGGTTGAAGAATACAAAGAAAAGAGCGCGAAAGCCACCGAAATCGACAGACTTTCTTCCACTCGCGAAAAGACCGGCGTAATGACCGGCGCATACGCAATCAACCCCATCAACGGCGAGCAAGTGCCCATTCTCGTTGCGGACTACGTCATCGCAAGTTACGGCACGGGCGCGGTTATGGGCGTTGCCGCTCACGACGAGCGCGATTTCGTGTTTGCGCAAAAACTCGGACTTCCCGTCAAACGCGTCATCAAAGGCAAAGACGGCGTGGACGATACGCTTCCGTTCTGCGAGAGCGGTATACTTACGGGTAGCGGAGAATTTGACGGTCTTTCAAGCGAAGACGGCAAAAAAGCCATACTCAAAAAACTCGAAAGCGAAGGCAAGGGCGGTCTCAAAACCAACTACCGCTTGCGTGACTGGCTCGTGAGCCGTCAACGCTATTGGGGCGCACCTATCCCGATTATCCACTGCGACCATTGCGGAGACGTTCCCGTTCCCGAAAAAGATTTGCCCGTGCGTTTGCCTATGGGCGTCAACTTCACGCCCGACGGAGAATCGCCGCTCAAAAAATGCGAAGAGTTTATCAACACCACTTGCCCTGTTTGCGGAAGACCTGCAAAGCGTGACGCGGACACTCTCGACACGTTCGTTTGTTCGAGTTGGTATTTCCTTAGATACCCCGACGCACACAACGCCGACGCGCCGTTTGACAAAGAGTGGATCGACAAGATGCTTCCCGTCGACAAGTACATCGGCGGCGCGGAGCACGCATGCATGCACCTTTTGTACGCAAGATTCTTCACCAAGGCTTTGAGAGATATGGGCTATCTCGATTTTGACGAGCCGTTCTTGTCGCTTGTGCATCAAGGCACGATTCTCGGTCCTGACGGCAACAAGATGTCAAAGTCGCGCGGCAACGTCGTATCTCCCGACGATAGTATCGCAAAATACGGCGCGGACATTTTCAGAGTGTATCTCATGTTCGGCTTCAACTACGTCGAAGGCGGTCCGTGGAACGACAACGGTCTCGATTCGATTTCCCGTTTCTTCGATCGTATCGAACGCATCGTCAAGAAGTGCTATGAAGTCAACTTTGACAACAAGCCGCTCGGCAAGGCGGAGAAGGAGCTCAATCGCGTGCGCCACAACACCATAAAGTGCGTCACCAACGATTTGGGCGTGTTCTCTTTCAACACGGCGGTTGCAAGACTTATGGAATACGTCAACGCAATCTACGCATACGAAACCAACGTCGAGAAGAAAAACGTGTTCTACAAGGACTGCGCAAAGGATCTCGTGCTTTTGATTGCGCCGTTTGCGCCGCACTTTGCGGAAGAACTTTGGGAAATGCTCGGCGAGAAATACAGCGTGTTCAATCAGCCCTATCCCAAATTCGACCCGTCCGCAATGGTGCTTGACGAGATCGAGCTTGCGGTGCAAATCAACTCCAAGATGAGAGCAAAAATCACCGTTGCAAACGGAGCGAGCAAGGATGAAATCGAAAAAACGGCGATAGAAGCCGTAAAAGATCAACTTCAAGGCGCGCCGAAGAAAGTCATCGTCGTTCCCGGCAGACTCGTAAACATCATAGCGTAATCGAAAAAACAGTGCAAATTGCGCCGTAAGCGCATAAAAATAAAAAAAACCAAAAACCAAGACCGAAAGGTCAACGGAGCAAATTATGTTGGATCTTATAAGAATCAGAAACAATCCGCAAGAAGTCGTGGACGCTCTTGCAAAAAAAGGTTATAAGGCAGACTTTACCGACGTCATCGCATGGGACGACGAAAGAAAGGCAACCATCACCGAGATAGAACAACTCAAAGCGCAAAAGAACAAAGTTTCCGCGCAAATTCCCGTTCTCAAAAAAGCGGGACAACCCGTCGAACCTATCTTTGACGAAATGAGAAAACTCGGCGACGAAATCGCTGCAGGCGACGCGAAAATCAACGAACTCATCGGCAAAATCAACGACGCGCTTGCAGGTATGCCCAACATTCCCGATCCCGATCTTCTTCCGGGTGAAAAAGAAAACAATCAGGTCATCAGAATAGTGGGAGAACAACCCAAATTCGATTTTCCGCTCAAAAATCACGTCGACATCTGCACGGATCTCGGCATGATAGACTACGAACGCGGCGTAAAACTTTCGGGCAACGGCTTCTGGATTTATCGCGGCGTGGGCGCAAGACTCGAATGGGCGCTTCTCAACTACTTCGTTGACGAACATCTCAAAGACGGTTACGAATTTATCCTTCCGCCTTACCAACTCGGTTACAATTGTGGCTTCGGTGCGGGACAATTCCCCAAATTCAGCGACGAAGTGTACTGGCTCGATTGCGACGAAGACAGAAAGCGTAATCGTTTCATGCTCCCGACCGCAGAAACCGCACTCGTCAATATGTACGCGGGCGAAATCATCGACGAAAGCAAACTTCCGATGAAATTCTTTGCATATTCTCCTTGCTTCAGAAAAGAAGCGGGCAGCGCAAGAGCGGAAGAGCGCGGCATGATTCGCGGACATCAATTCAACAAAATCGAAATGGTGCAATACGCTCATCCCGACCACAGCAAAGAAGCGTTTGAAGAACTCGTAGACAAGGCTTCGAGACTCGTCGAAGGACTCGGCTTGCACTTCAGAGTCAGCAAACTCGCAGCAGGCGATTGCTCTGCGTCCATGGCAAGAACTTACGACGTCGAGCTTTGGATTCCGTCCATGGGCATTTACAAAGAATGTTCGTCCGTTTCCAACGCAAACGATTATCAGGCGCGCAGAAACAACACTCGTTTCCGCGACTCCAAGACAGGCAAACCGCAATACGTTCATACTCTCAACGGTAGCGGTCTTGCAACGTCTCGTCTTATCCCCGCAATCGTCGAACAGTTCCAAAATGCAGACGGTTCGGTCACCATCCCCGAAGTGCTTCGCAAGTATATGGGCGGTATGGAAAAAATCACCAAATAATCACGGTTTCAAAATGCGAGTACGCCGTTTTGCGCGCCCGCATTTTTTGTAGCAAACAAATAAATTAAATAATGAATCGGAGTAAATTATGAGAGAAGAGTTGAGAAAATACGGCGAAGAAGCCTATGAAATGGTTGAATACGCCGCAAACGAAATCGGGCCGAGACTTCCGGGCTCTGACAACGAAACCAAGTATCACGATTATATGTCGGACAAACTTCGCGAAATCGGGCTTAAACCCGTCACCGAGAAGTTCGTCTTTGCACCGCACGCTTCCATCGGCGGACTTCCGTATGCAGGGTGGGCAGGTATCATAGGTTGCGTGCTGACAATCATTGCAACTATGTTGCAAAGCATGTCGGGATTTGCAGGGCTGGCGATGCACTTTGTCACCACCGTGTTCATGCTGTTCGTGTGGATTTGGCTCGTCGTCAGCGTTTTCAAATATCACACTTGTTTCGACTGGTGTTTCAAGCACAAGACTTCACGCAATACTTATGCGGAACTTCTTCCCGAAGACGGCAAATACGATTATACGATTTTCCTTTCGGGACACACCGACACGAGTTGGACGCTCAAACTCAGCGCGTCGCAACACAAACTCGGCTTTGTCGGCGTAATTTTGCGTCTTGCACTCGGCGCGATTGCCGTGGCAACGGTCACGATTGTCAGCATAATTTTCCTTGTGCTCGTTATGATTATCGTATACGCAGACCCGTACGACATGTTCGACGTTGTCCGCAACTGCGTAAAAGCGTACGAGATTCTCGCTCAGATTGCGCTTTATTCGTCTCCGCTCACAATCGTTTGCGCGTTCTTCCTTACGATGTACAACGAAAAGACCGAAGAAATCGCGTCTCCCGGCGCAATGGACAACGCAACCGGCGTTTCCATTTCCTATCAGGTTCTCAAATATTTCAAAGAAAACCCCGACAAGATGCCCAAAAACTGCCGTATTATCGACTGCAACGTCGGTGCGGAAGAAGCGGGACTTCGCGGCTCGCTTGCGTTTGTGCGCAAACACAAACACGACGGCATGCTGGACAATGCGTATCAGATAAACGTCGACTCCATTGCCGACCACGAGCATTTCTCCGTCATCCACGGCGACGCTTGGCTTTGTCCGCAATTCGACAAAGGGCTTGAAAACATGTTTATCGAAGCTATGAAAGAAGCAGGCATCGAAAAGCCCGGCAATATCGCAAATCCCGTCGGCGGTTGCGACTCTACGCCTTTCCAAAAATCAGGCGTCAAGTCAATCACTTTCGCCGCACAGAATCCTGTAATGAGCGATTATTATCACACCTTCCGTGACGTTCCCGAACGTTTCACCGCAGAGACGGTAGGTTTGGGGCTTGATGTGGTACTCCGCGTTATCGACAAAATCGACAAGGAACACACTAAATAGCGAATAACTGCGTCAACGCCCATCCGCTCCAAAATCACGTACTATGTGTACGTTGGGTTTTGTTTCGGATGGGTGTTTCCTTGTTCTTCATCTATTTATTGTGTTCCTTTTTGCTATATAGATAATATCCGTGCTACCCAAAATCACGTTTTGTTTTAAGCCGCGCCTTCCTTGTTCTTCATCTATTTGGTGTGTTCATTTGTGCGATATAGAGTGCCGCTCTACACATCGGCTTGCTTCAAAATCACATACTACACGTACGTTAGGGTTGTCATTCTCGGGGTGCTTTCGCGTCATTCATCTATTTGGCGCGATTTTCGTTTAGTCTTTTGCAGTAGCGAACAACTGCGTCAGGCGCGGCTTGCTTCAAAATCATGTACTACACGTACGTTGTGTTGTCATTCTGAGAGAATCGAAGAATCTAGCGTAGCGAAAAAAACAAGCAAGATATGCGCCTGTCGGCTGGATGTTTCGGCAGGCTCAACATGACGATTTGGTGGGGACACCCACACCCGATTTTGTAGAGTCATTCGAATATGTCATTATTTTTCGTTGTTCACGCTATAAAGGGCGAGTTCCACAAGTTTGCCGTGTCGCATTGCAAGATTGACGAGAGAGTCCGTGATTTTCTCTCCTTTCTTCGCTATAAGCACGCCTGAAAATGTCGTCAGATCTTTTGACAGCGATCTTCCGAGAAGAAACGAGTAGTCGCTTATCACGCGGGAAGGCGTGTGTTCGTCGTCAGTATTTAGCGGCTCGCCGAGAATTTTTTCAAAAGCGTCTTTCGTAAATTTCGGAGCGTCGGGAGAGATTGCAATAGCGGGCGGTGCGGACGACAGAATCACCGTTTCCGCCGATTTGTAAGCAAACGGGGCTCTTTCAACGGATTGAGAAGAGTCGGTTGCCGTTGCATTCGTATCGCTTATATTTTTCGGCGTTTTGTCAGTCGGTGCGGACAGAATATCGTTTTTTTCGCGATTGAGTTTCGCTTCTTTCAAAATTGACACTGTCGTTTGAGTTTTAGGTCTGGGAAGACTTTGCGATTTTGCTTTCCTTGCTTTTCCGTTTTTCAGAATAATCACGTCGCCGACGGACGATATGCCGCTTGGTGAAAACTTGTCCGTTTGAGTTGAAAAAACGGAGATTTTTCCGTTTTGCGAAAACGTCGCTTGTGCAAGATAACCTTTCAGAATACCGTTTTGCGTATAGCACGGCATAGATATGCAAATCGGCACGAGAGAAGTGAAGTCAACATCGCACGCATATTTGAAATTCACGTCGTTTTGCACCATAACGGCGTCTGCAAAATCCAGAACGTCGGCAAACGGCATAAGTCTCTCTTTGCCGCTTATACAGTCGCTTATTCCGAAATATACGATATTTGAAAAATTATCGCTTAAATATGCATTTTTTATGCGACCGACGATTTTTGACGTATCGCGTGACACTACGGGTTTTGAAACGATTGATTGAAGCAAAGTCATATTTTCACCTTGTTTGATTTTATGTCGTGCGCGTTTGATATATGCGTTTGACATAAAGTTTTATTTGGACAAATAGAATACGCAAAAAATGTCGAAACGTGGCGTAGAACACACTTTTGAAGAGTGAAATTTATGTCACGGAAATCGGCTATCTAAATATCTTACGATTGCACGAAAACACGGGTTATCCACCGACTTATCCACAAAATCAATACTAAATGTGGATAACTTTGTGGAAAAACTCGTATTTTTATGCCATCGTGAATATGATTTCTTTTGTAACTATATGCGAACTTGTCAAAAAAAATATAGAGCAATAAAAAACGCGGCAATGCTTGCGCTTGTGATTATCGTCACGGCGTTTTGTTTTTCGTCGCCGTTTGTCATTTCGGTTATAAACGTGAAAAACGCAAGACAAAAAGTCGTAGTCATCGACGCAGGTCACGGCGGTGCGGACGGCGGCGTAAAGGGAACGAAAACGGGAGTATACGAAAAGGAAATAAATCTGAAAACGGCAATCTGTCTCGGTGAAATTTTCAAAAGTCTGGGGTTCAAGGTCGTATACACTCGCCAAAACGACACCATGAGAGAGTTTGACGGCGTTGAAAACAACAAAAAGCGCGCGGATATGTTTGCTCGCGGAAAGATAATCAACGACGCAAAGCCCGATATTGTCATCAGCGTGCATCAGAATTTCTTTTCCCTGCCCACTCGGCGCGGAGCACAGGTGTTTTACGCAAAATCGAGCGACAAATCGCGCTTGCTTGCAACGAGCGTACAATCTATGCTCAATTCAATCAATGCGGCGGAAGGCGGACGGGAATATTCTCCCCTTTGTGCGCAAAAGTATCTTCTGGAATGTAGCCCGTATCCCACCATTATCGTGGAGTGCGGCTTTTTGAGCAACTTTGCCGACGAGCAGAATTTGACTTCGTTTGCGTATCGTCAGTGCATAGCATTTGCAATTGCGGACGGCGCGTTTTCGTTTTTGCGCGAAGAGCGCACTATATAGTTGTTTTGCAGTATAAAAAACAGTCGATTTTCCTGTTTTTGCGAACGCTTTGCGGCGTTTTTCTTTCGATTTTTGATTTTTTTGTTTATTTATATATATAACGAGAACTTATAAAAAGATTAAATGTGCGCGTAAATCTTGATTTATAAAATGAATTGGGTTATAATTTTTTCATTATGACGAACGCATTTGCATATCCGTGCCAAAAAATCCTTAAAAAGCACAGCGACGACGAAGAAATCGCGCTTATAATCAAGGATATAGAGAACGCAAAACAAGGAGTTATGACTTTTTCAAAGGAAGTGAAAAAGTATATGCTTCAGTTCATTCACGCGCGATACGACGACAACGAAGAAGTCAACGCGCTCATAGACGTTCTCAAAAACTGGAGCAAATACGAGTCGTTCAGTTATCTTGAGATATTCAAACTGCAAGACGAGTGTTATTTCTGGTACGATTTTCTTCATGCGTACGGAGCGTGGAAAGTCATCGGAAAAACCTACGGATTCAAGGACGAAAACGACGCGCTCAAAACGCTCATTCGCCTTGTGAAACTTGACGAAACGGTGTTCAGGGAGTATCCGCAACTGTAAACGTTGCGAAAAATACGCAAAGAGAAGATTTGGGGTATGGCGAACAAAATACACGACGGACACAGGGAGAGAATGCGTGAAAGAATAAGGCGAAGCGGGCTTTCCGCTTTGCAGGAACACGAAATGCTCGAATACATTCTTTACGCGTTTATACCGAGAAAAGACACCAACGAAATCGCACATGCGCTGATTGACAAATTCGGCTCGTTTGCGGGAGTATTGAACGCAGACGAAAATCGTCTTGCCGAAGTTGCAGGCATGACGGCAAACGCCGCCCTTTTCATATCCGCGCTTCCCGACGTGTTCAGAGCGTATATCGACGATTTGGACAAACAAAAACCGTCGCTGAAAGGTCGCGGAGTGGCTCGCTCGTATATGGGCAATCGTCTGTACGGCGTAAAGGAAGAGCAACTGCACGTTGCCGCACTCGACGCACACGACAATCTGATATGTTGTCGTTGCATATCAAAAGGTAGCGGCGACGCCGTGGAATTGAGTGTTCGGGCGATAGTGGATTTTGCGCTGAACAACAAGGCAAGCGGTCTGCTCGTTGCGCACAATCATCCCAGCGGAAACGTCAATCCGTCTCAAAAGGATGTCGAGATGACCAAAGAACTTTATATCACGCTCTCAAGCGTCGGTGTGGAACTTCAGGATCATTTCATATTCTGCGGAAGCGACTATTATTCGTTTGAAGAGCAGGGAAAGTTGGAGAGAATAAGAAACGCAAAGAATTGTTTGAAAGAAGGAATAAACTTTTATGAGTGACACGGTTAGAACCAGATTTGCCCCGTCACCGACGGGATTTATGCACATAGGCAACTTGCGCACGGGCTTGTATGCTTATTTGTTCGCGCGCAAAAACAACGGAAAATTTATTCTCCGCATAGAAGACACCGACCAGGAACGCAAGGTTGAAGGCGCAATCGAGATGGTGTATCGCACTCTTGCAACCGCCGGTATCACTTACGACGAAGGTCCCGACAAGGACGGCGGCGTCGGTCCGTATATTCAGACCGAACGCATGGACATTTACAAAGAGTATGCAAAGAAACTCGTCGAACTCGGCGGCGCGTACTATTGTTTCTGCGACAAAGAAAGACTCGAATCATTGCAGGGAGAAGGCGGCGTTCACACCTACGACAAGCATTGTCGCAATCTGTCCAAGGAAGAAGTGGAAAGAAGACTTGCGGCAGGCGAGTCCTACGTCATCCGCCAAAAAGTGCCCGAAGGAGTCGTGTCAAGTTACGACGATATGGTGTTTGGCACTATAAGCGTTGACACCGCCGACATCGAAGACGGAATTTTGCTCAAGAGCGACGGGCTTCCCACCTACAACTTCGCAAACGTCGTTGACGATCACCTTATGGGCATCACGCACGTCATTCGTGGCACGGAATATCTTTCGTCCACGCCGAAGTACAATCTCATCTACGACGCGTTCGGTTGGGAAAGACCGAAATATATGCACCTTCCGCCCATCATGAAAGACGCAACGAGAAAACTCTCCAAGCGTTTCGGCGACGCAAACTTCGAAGACTTTATCGCAAAGGGATACCTTCCCGAAGCGGTCGTCAACTACATCGCGCTTCTCGGTTGGTGTCCGAAAGACAACAAAGAGAAGATGAGCATGCAAGAGATGATTGAAGAATTTGACGTATCGGGCATTTCCCACAGTTCTTCCATATTCGACGAAGCGAAAATGCGTTGGCTCAACGGCGAGTATCTCAAAGCGATGAGCGCGGAAGATTTTGAAAAAGTCGCAACGCCGTGGATTGAAAAAGCAATCGACGGAAGAGACTACGACGTCAAAGAACTTGCGCTTCTTATGCAGACGAGAGTGGATATTTTGAGCGAAATTCCCGAAAAACTCGCGTTTCTCAACGAGTTCGGCGAGCACGACCTTGCGATGTACGAGCATAAGAAGATGAAAGTCGACAGAGAAGTCGCAAAGCGCGCGCTCGGCGTTGCCATTGCGGCGCTTGAAGACTTCAACGACTGGAGCGCAGACGCAATCAAAGAACAAATCAAAGCAAAATCAGAAGAAGAAGGAATAAAGAGCGGTCAAGTCATGTTCACTATGCGCGTGGCGCTCACGGGCGCACCCGTAACTCCCGGCGGAGCAATCGAAATGGCAGTCGTTCTCAGAAAGGACGAAACTTTGCGCCGTATGAAATATTCGCTTTCGCTTCTTAAAAAGTCATAACAGATTATGAAGAGCAACGCTTTGAAAATCAAAACGTTTATATGCGCGCTTGTCGCAATTCTTGTGGCAAGCGTTTTTTGCATTACATTATCTCCGTCCGTTGCCGACGCTACGAGTTGGGGCGGGAAAGATACGTCTGAACTTTGGTATTATTCCGAAAGTTTCCTTGACGTTGCCAATGCAAAACAGGCGGTGAACGGCTGGGATTTGTCAAAAATTTCAAGTCCCGTCGTCATTGCGGTTATCGACACCGGCATTGACGCTTCGCACGAGCTTTTTGACGGCGTGCTCGTCAAGAATGCAAACGGAGACATTCTCGGCTACAACGCGTACAGCGGTGCGGACTCGCAAGGAAACGTAAATATAAGCGACACTTCGTCAAAACACGGCTCGGGCGTTGCAGGCAGCATTGCGATGCTCATAAAAGAATTCGGGCTTGAAAACTATATCAAGATTTATCCGATAAAAGCCAACTCGGCAGACAAGGACACGTTTGATTTCACCGTGCTTGCAAAAGCTCTCGACTGGGCGGTGGACAAGGCGGGCGCAAGCGTAATCAATATGTCGCTCGGAAGAAGCAAGAAAGACTACGATACGCTTTCCAACGCCGTGCGTTCGACGTTTGAAGTCGCGATTGCAAAAGCAAATACGAAATCCGTTGTCGTGGCGGCGGCGGGCAACGAGGCAAAGCCCGACACCAATCCCAACGACATCTTCTATCCGGCAGGACTTGAAGGCGTCGTTTCAGTCATGAATCAGGGCAAAGACGGAAATCTATATTCAAAATCCAACTACGGTTTGTCGTACAGCCTTTGCGCTCCCGGCGAGAGCATTTATACGGCAAACGGATATGCCGCAAACACGTCTCTTTATCACGAGACGGGCGGCACGAGTATTGCCGCAAGTATGGTGAGTTTCGGAACTGCGCTTCTAAAACTGCGTATGCAGATTGAGGGTAGAAGCGTTGACGCGCCAACACTTGCAAAAACCGTCAAGGCGTTCACTGTAAAAAACGTCAAAAAAGGCGATATGACGTTGCGCGCACTCGATTTGAACACGATTGCGGCAGGCAATATCGACGAGATAAACTACAACTATCAGACGCCCACGGCTCTTTCGCTCGTGCATGACGGCACGCTCGGCAGCGGCAACAACGCAGGCAGCGTCACCATGCGTGCGGACGGCATAACCCCCGTCAATTTCTACGTCAAGGTTTCACCGAGCGGCAAAGTAGACCCCGATGTCGAAAAGAGCGTTGAATGGCGTGTTTTGAGAGTCAAAGGCGATGAAGAAACCGTTGTCGAAGATCTTGGTATTCTGGCGCGCGGCACGAGTTTTGCATTCGTCGCGCCCGGCGGCGGAGATTTTATCGTCAAAGCAAGTTTGCCGCTTTACAACGTCGAAACGTCGCAAAAAGTGCACGTAGAATTCGGAGATTATTACGTTGGAGAAGTGAGAGTAACTCTCCTTGACAGAGTTGACGACGGAGTGGACGGTGCGCCGTCAAACGCCGTTCTTTACACACATCAAACTACCAAGTTTGCGCTCACGGGAGTCAAATATCTCGATCCCACCGTGGAGACCAAATGGTTTGTCAACGGCGAGTACAAGGCAAGCGGCAGCACATTTGATTTCAAGCCCGCAAAGAGCGGAACGTACGTCATCACCGCTCAATACGGCGACAATGCAAAAGTCGATTTTTCTTACAAATTCACAGCCAACGTGAAGTCGTTTATTCTTCGTCCGCTCGATTTGAGCATGCTTATAGTCGGATTGACGATTGCGGTTGGCGGTGTGGTGGTTGCGGCTGTTCTAATCACCAAGAAAAAACGCGCTAAATAGCAAGAACAAAAGCCGTCATCGCGGCAACGGCATCGCTTGCTTGCAAGCAACGCCGAGAGCCGCATTAGGCTTTTGTTCTGCTAACCGCGCCGAAAAT
>CAVKIG010000030.1:0-18622 GCA_963656415.1 bacterium
AAAAACACGGACTTACTTGTCCGTGTCTTTCGTTTGGTCGGAGTGGCGAGACTTGTATGCCGCGCGCCTTGCCTTCGGAAATGCTCGCGGCGGAATAGCGATTGCTACATCGTCAATCGCGTCACTCTTTGTTTTGGGCAAGCCACTCCTGTGACAAAAAAACACGGACTTACTTGTCCGTGTCTTTCGTTTGGTCGGAGTGGCGAGACTTGAACTCGCGGCCTTACGGTCCCGAACCGTACGCGCTACCAAACTGCGCTACACCCCGTTTATAGTCGTTTATGACTGCTTTTAGAAATATACATCATTTATCGTTTTTTTGCAACCGAAATGAGAAAAGAAAACAAAAAAACATTGATTATTTCCCTTATTTGCTAAAAACGATTGCTAAATCGCTATGCTTTGATATATAATAATCAACGCGATGGAGCTTGGTGTAGTGGTAGCACTTGGGCCTCTGACTCCCACTGTGTAGGTTCGATTCCTATAGCTCCTGCCAACGCGAACACTCTCACTTGTGAGAGTGTTCTTTTTTATGTCCACCGCCGTGCTTGCACGGGTGCGTGGACATAAAAAAGAACGATAACCGCAACAAGCGGTGTTCGCGTTGAGCGCAAAAGTGAGCGGCAAGGAAGTGCGCAAAAGCGCACATTACTATAGCGGTATATCGGAACACCACCGCCGTGCTTGCACGGGTGCGTGGACATAAAAAAGAACGATAACCGCAACAAGCGGTGTTCGCGTTGAGCGCAAAAGTGAGCGGCAAGGAAGTGCGCAAAAGCGCACATTACTATAGCGGTATATCGGAACACCACCGCCGTGCTTGCACGGGTGCGTGGACATAAAAAAGAACGATAACCGCAACAAGCGGTGTTCGCGTTGAGCGCAAAAGTGAGCGGCAAGGAAGTGCGCAAAAGCGCACATTACTATAGCGGTATATCGGAACACCACCGCCGTGCTTGCACGGGTGCGTGGACATAAAAAAGAACGATAACCGCAACAAGCGGTGTTCGCGTTGAGCGCAAAAGCGCACATTACTATAGCAAAATCGATAATTGTTTTTATGAAAACATGCTAATAAAAAAGCACCGCTACATAGGCAGTGCTTTTGGTTTTATCGGTTGCTTCAATCACCAAATGAAATTGGATTTTGCCATTTCGCCGTTGTCGATGAGAATGTCTTGCGCGGTCATAGACTTGTTTACAACTGTGACGAAATATGCCCAGTCTGCGATTTCGTCGACTGTTGCCCATTTGGGGATAAGAGTTTCGTTCATAACGGCGTTCCAAAGCGTCGGATTGTCGATGATGTGCGCATTGAGCAACGTGAGAACTCCGCCCGGCGACAGACTGTTGCTGGTTGCGCCGTATTTTGCTATGCGAAGCGCGACGTTTTTCATATACGCAATCATACCGCCCTTGGATGCGGAATATTCGGGAAACTCCGCTCCCGAATGTGCGGACGCCGACGCAATGAACAACACGCTTTTTATTCCGTCGTGAAACGCATACTTTTCGGTGACCTTTATCGTGCCTTTGAGATTAACGTCGATGTCGTTTGCGTTCTGCACACCGGCATTGTTGACGAGAATATCGCAATCCGCAATTTCGGGCAACTCGCCTTTGAATATATCTGCGACAAAATGCGTGTAGTTTTCGTCTTCTATGCTTTGTGGCAAAACGTCTATGCCGACGACCTTATGCCCTTGCTGCAAAAACTTTTGCGCAATGCCTTTTCCGATGCCGCTCGAAGAGCCTGTGACTATAACTTTCATACCGTTTGCTCCTTTTGTGCGCGGAGCGCGAAATACGCTTCTCCGACGTTGTCTTTCTTCCACTTTTTGCAAATGAGATATCCAAGATGCGAGAACACGACTTCAAAAAGCAGTTCCGCAACCATACCCGTAAGCGCACAAGTCACGCATTGAAGGGGTGACCAGCCGAAGAAGTTGAGCGAGACTATGAACGCAAAAATGAGATTGTCCACAAATTGTCCCACCGCAGTCGAAACGTAAGTGCGCAACGCAAAAACAAAGAAATTGTCTTTTTTGTTTTTGAGTGCCTTGCCGACGCTCCAGTTTATGAAATTGTTGACGAAAGCCGACGCTATAAACGCAACCGTGCTTCCGAGAAGGACGTACCACGTTCCGCCGAAGGTGTTGTCAAGCGCGGCGTTGATTACGCTTTCGCTTCCTTCAACGTACGATTCGCCCCAAGTGCCGGGAATTACGGACACTATGAACAAAATGAGCGCAACGACAAGATTGATAAGCACCGCAAACACGGAAATTTGATTTGCCGCTTTCGGTCCGAAATGCTTTGCCACCACGTCCATAGTGAGAAACATTGCCCACGAAACGAGAATCCCTGCGTCAAGCGCAAGCCAGTTTACGTTCAGATTTATGCTTTTGTTGGCGAGCAGGTTCATCACGACGACAGCCACGACGAATATTGCCACGACGGGCGACGGCACACTGCGCAAAAGCGTTTTGAACTCGAAAAGTTCGTTTTTGATTTTGTCTTTCATCTGGTCTCCTTTGCAAAAAAAATCGAACGCCTTTGAGAACAAAAGACGTCCGTTTGAAGACCGAG
Source organism: bacterium (assembly GCA_963656415.1). Classification (GTDB taxonomy): domain Bacteria; phylum Bacillota; class Clostridia; order Christensenellales; family CAG-917; genus CAG-475. The sequence continues at coordinate 2,593 of CAVKIG010000030.1, forward strand.
TGTTTGTTCCTAGTTTTGTTTATAGACAGGATGGTAACGGCGAACTGTCTTTTCGCATTCGATTTTTGCAAGCGTATTGTAACACTTAAAAATGCATGTGTCAACGCTTTGCGCGCACGTGCGCATACAATATAAAAAACCGCCGCAAGCACGTCCGTTAAGCATATTTGTCCGAACTCAAAACGTATTGCGCCAAAACTCTGTCTATGGCGTTTAGTTTCGAGATTTTTTCGTTCCGCTATTTTTCTTGTATGGATTGATAGTTTTCAAAGACGGTGCTATAATTTGTTCAATAAACGAAAAGGAGTATTCTTATGGATATTCAAAAATACTTGCCGCAAATCGTGGAAACCATCCAGAATGCGGTCAGAATAAAAACGGTTCTCGACGCACCCGTTGACGGCGGTCCTTTCGGAAAAGGCAACAAAGAATGCCTTGAATACGTGCTTTCGGTTGCCGACAAACTCGGTTTCAAAACGAAAAATCTCGACGGATATTGCGGATATGCCGAAATCGGCGAAGGCGACGAACTCGTGGGCATAATCGGACATCTCGACGTAGTGCCGGAAGGCGACGGCTGGATTCACCCTGCATATTCCGGTGAACTCGTTGACGGCGAAATATGGGGGCGCGGCACGATTGACGACAAAGGCCCTGCGATCATTTCGCTGTTTGCAGTCAAAGCTCTCATGGACGACGGCATGAAATTTTCAAAGCGTGTTCGCGTGATTTTCGGCTGCAACGAAGAGACGGGCTCGAAGTGCATGGAGCACTATCTCGAAGTGGACGAGCCTATCTCATACGGCGTTTCGCCCGACTCGGAATTTCCCGTGATTTTTGCGGAAAAGACCATAAACAGCATCGAGCTGAAAGGCAAATCCGATTGCGGCAAGGACGTAAAACTCGTGCGTCTTGACGGTGGCATCGTGATAAACGCAGTGCCCGACATCTGCACTTTCACACTTGAAACAAGCAAAGAAAACGCGCTGAAAATCGCCGATGAAATAGAAGGCAAACTGCTCAAAAACAGCATTGCGAGCAGCCACACCGTTCGTGGCGGAAAGATAGACTTCAAGGTGTTTGGCAAGGCGGCTCATGGCTCTATTCCGCAATGCGGGGTGAACGCGATTTCATATTCTCTCGACGCACTCAAAGACGTCGTCGATTGCGATTTCGTCAGAATTTACAACAGTTATATCTCAACTTGCGTACACGGCGAAAAACTCGGTTGCTATGCAAGCGACGAATACGGAGACATTGCAGTCAACGTGGGGCTTTGCAAGTTTGAAAACGGCGAATATTCTATCAAAATAAATTCTCGTCTTCCCTTCTCAACCGACACAAACACTATGTTTAACAGCATAAAAGAGACGTTAAAGTGCGAAAACGGTGTTGAAATCGTGCTTATGTCAGATTCCAAAGGCTTCAAAATCGACCCGAATTCCAAGATGATTCAAGTGCTTACGAATGCCTATCGCAAAGTCACGGGAGACGTGAAAAACGAGCCTATTTGCACCCCCGGCGGCACGTATGCGAGAGAATTTTCAAACTGCGTCGCGTTCGGGCCTGAAATGAGCGGCTACGGCGAAATGATAATTCATCAACCCAACGAGCGTATTTCTCTTGAAGCGATAAAAGCAATATTCGAAATATATCACACTGCGTACAAAGACCTTATCAACGAAGTGTCTTTCAAAAAATAATCGTTGTCGTTTAATGCGACTCCCCGACATAAAAACACACAAAAAGCAAAACGACAAAAAAGTCCGCTGAACTCGCGGACTTTTTTTTATCTTTCAGACAACATTCGTTGCCGTTTCATAAAAGACGACGTTGCCTTGTCGGTTATTTTTGGAACTTATTGAGTTTACCCTTTATGCGGTTAAAATCTTCTGTTTGCGAAAGCCTCACCGCTTTCAAAAATAGCGTTTGCTTGTGCTTTCCTTGCTCTTTAGAGACGAAAGAAGTTTGTCGTAATAAATGCCGAGATAATACTTCATATTCGGAGACGCTTTGAGCGCATCGACGGCAACGTCGGGAGAAAGCGCGCTGTAAAAGTCGTATGCGATTTGGTATCGTTTTGAATAGTTGTCGAGTTTATCTCCGGAGTAACCGTTTTCCTTTTCGTATGCTTGTTGTTCATTTTCTTTTTCGGCTTTTTCTTTCTCCTTTTGAGCAAGATAGTCCGCAATTTTGTCTTCTCTTTCAAGCGCGTACTTGTCGTTTTTTTCTCTCACGTCGTTGTTGTATTTCTCGTATTCCTTGACTGTCTTGTCTCTCTCGTCTTTGAGCTTTTGAATACGTTCCCGAAGGTCGCTCGCACTCTTTATATCGAGTTCGGAAAGCGCGGTGTCCATTTCCTTTTCCAGTGCGGATATATCCGATTCGATTTTCGCAACCGTTTCGCCGTATCCCCTTTCGATTTCGCCTGCCGCACTGACGTGCGCCGTGTCGAGCGCGGACATTTTATCGCTTGCGACGCTCGAACGAGCCATACCGCGCTTTATCGAATCGTTGAGCGAATTTTCACGGAGTTGAGCATAGAGTTTTTCAAGATTTTCATAACTTTCGGCAAGATTTTCTTTTGCGGATTTTTTGTCACCTTCGAGCGCACTCACCGCTTTTGCGTACTTGTCTTCGATTTGGTTTTTCTTGACGCTCGTGTCGTATGCGTTTTCTTTCTTTGCCGCCGCAATTATATCGTCGTCGCTTCTGGGGGTATACTCGATTTCTTTAAGTCCCGAATCTTTCGGAAAAAGAGAATCGAGATCAGGCTCTTCGTCCTTTGGCAAAGAGTCGTTGTACTGCTTTTCGAGATCTTTGAGTTTGTCAACGACGGAATTTTCCGCATCGAGCGCGTCGTTTATCTTGCGTTGTCTTTCTTCTTCAAGTTGCTTGTCCGTCTTGAACAAGTCCTTGATTTCGTCCCATATAGATGTTGTCATACACTCTCCTTTTTCGTTTCTGCGGTCTGCTCGCTTGCGCCGCCGTTTTGCGATTGCGTTTTTAGATTTTCGACTTCCGCACTCAGTTTTTTCGTTTTCTTTTCAAGAACGGACACCCTGATTGAAATCTCTTCTACGTCTGCCAGTATTTCGTTTATATTCATTCCTGCCCCCTTATCACGTCAAGCGAAACAAACAAAGGAGAAACGTATGCGTTCTGCTCTTCCGTTTCCAGTTCGAATCCGATGACGCTTCCGCTTTTTTCTATGGCGATAGTCTGCATTTCATCGCTGCCCTTCACCCTAAATTCGTATTTTTTGCCGTCCGCGACAAGCCGTAAAGTCAACGGATATTTGCTCACGAGCGACACGCATCTCACCGCCTTGACATACGGAGTGGCAAGGATGTTTTCGGGGCTTTTGTACGATTTCTTCGTTGCTTGCGAAAACACTTTCCCGTTCGTTGCGGCTTGTCCGAGTCTGTTTGCATAGTCTCCGTCGAACGAGAACACGACGCACGAGCCGTTGTGAACTTTGACAGGACAAACACAATTTATTTTGACGTTTGAAAGAAGCGAAATCGACTTTGTTTGCACGTCGTATCTGACAAGAGAATCAACGGCGTTTCCGTTGTCGCCATTAATCGCACAAGCAAGAAAATACTCTCCGTCAAGGTATCCCGCACACGCTCCGTTCTTGTTGAAAAGTTGCGGAAGTTCTTTTCCGATTTTCAACGCGTCGTAGCCGTTGAAAGCGTAAAGTCCGTCTTCGGCAAGAAAGATTATAGAGTCTCCGCACAACGCAATCGTATCTTTATATATACGCCCGGTATCTGTAAACATCTTTTTCAGCACAAAATCGCTTTGGTCGCCGTATGCGGTGAGTCTCATGATTCCGTACTCTCTGAACACAAAAAGATAACCTGCAAACGACACGACTTTGAGTGCCTGTCCCAAATCATCGCAAAAGTTTATATAGCCTGCTTCCGTCAGCGACACGTTCCAGTTGGCAGGGTCGAAATCGTCTGAAAACCACACCTGATTGTTGACTCCGTTCACGGTGCCGAACACTCTCTCGTTGTGCACCGCAATCGACGTAAATTTAGGAGCGTTGCTGCACACGAGAGCGGTGTCGTCTTTTACAAGATACAGTCCGTCGAAAGAAGACGACAACAGCAAAACGTCGTTGCCCTTGTAATTGTAATTCACCGCGTCCACGTCGCCTGCCATGACGAGAGACGGCACCTGATGCCACGAGTCTTCTCCGTACACGTTCGTGTAAAAAAACGTGCCGTCGGACAATCTTGCGACGATTCTGTCGCCGTTGTTGCCGTTTGAAGTTATGCGGCGGTATAAAAACACTTTTTTCACCTTCTTTTCTGCCGCAAACGTCGGATAGTCGTGCCTGTCAACGCTCGGGAAAGCATAAAAACCGCTTGCGGTTTCTATGCCGATACCGCTTGTGAGCGCGCCTTTGTCGAAAGCAAAATTCGCGCAACTTTTTGCATATTCGGGATTGAGCACGCTCTCGTCAAGAGAATTTGCCAAGCCCTTGAACCCGACCTGCACTTTCATTTTTCTCACGGGAACGTTTTTCAAGCGTGCCACCCCCTTCTTTTTATAATCACGCTTCTGCCCTTGTATCTGATAATTCCCGTTTCCGCTCTGAAATCCGAATCGAAACTCTTTGCAAGATCGAAAACTTTGTTTTGAAAATAGTATTCGGCGAGCGTTCCGTTCACGAGCATGGAACGCGTGACTCTCACGTCGTCTATATCGTCGGTGATTGCGAAATCGTTTTCGGGCATATACGCATAAGTCAGCGTTGCGTCACCGGAATAAGAACAAATCACCGAATCCGCGCTCGTTCTAAACGCTTTTATCTCGTCGCCTACCTGCACGCGAACGGGATAAACAATCTTTTTCGACAGTGATTTTGCCGAACATTTGCCGCCTTGAAAAACCACGTTTTCTGTGTGGATAAGCGGAAGATATTTCGAGACGATTTCTCTGTATACTATATTGAGACACGCAAGAAGCCTGTTTTGCGTTTCCTGCTGTTCTTCCGTAAGCGTCGCACTTTGCGAAAAATCGTCCCTGCCCGCTCTTATCAGGCACTCTCCTATCACCTTTTTAACTTTCATAAATTCATACCCCCTGCGACTTGTTCTATCAACTCGTCTTGTTTTTGTTTTTCCGCTCTCGCATTGTCGGCTTCTATCTCTCGCATGAGCTTTTCGAGATTTTCCACTCTTGTTTTTCTCACGTACTCTACGCTTCTCTCGTCAAGGCGGTCAAAGGGCAACGCAATTTGCATTGCCCCTTGCGCGTGTATCTCGAAACGCTTGTATTTTCTATTGAAATACACTCTGTATCGAGAATCGATTTGTCTCAACCTTTTCGCGATATGGAAAAGGTCGTCTTTGACCGAAACGAGTTCCATATCACAACCAAGTCGCTTTGAGAGTGATGTTTTTCGTCACGGGCGTGGAGAACGAATAGGTCTTTCCGTCAAGCGTCCATTCGTCGAATGACTTGCCGGCTTTGGTGGGAGTTGCCGGTTTCACCGCGCAGCCGCCCGGGAGCACGATTTGGCTTGCCACGTCGTTGCCGCCGTCGGTGTCGAAATTGACGGTGAAATACTCGCCCGCCGCCGAACTGCCCGTAAAGGTGAGTTTTGCCTGTCCCATCGGGCGTTCGCAAAGAAGGTCTGCGTATTTGACGAGAGTTGCGCTGTAGCACGCTTTGCCCGCAACTTGGTGGAGCACCGTGCCGCCCTCGCCTTCGAGCCAACGCCAGTCGCAAAGTTGATGGAGTTTGAAGTCCGCGCTGTTGAGAAGATACATATCGTCGTCTCCGACAAATCTGTCCGCAACGAAAGGTATTCCCGAATAGGAAAGTGCCTTGTAGCCGCCGTCGAGAGTGAGATAATCGATATTCGTACGATTTTTGCAAAGCGCGTCGACGTATTGTTTTCTCATCTTATAGGAAGTGACGATAAAGTCTATCGTGCCGCCCGAAGTCTCTTCCACGACGTCGATTGCGTCCTGAATCGCGCTTACGCTGACTGCCGTATTGACGGTTTTGGTGTAGGGCTTAAGGAAGGAATAATCGCTTCGTTTGAGACCGTAGATATACTCACTGTTGCCGAAAATCGCTTCGAGTCCCGTGATTTCGTTGTTCTTCGAGCCTTGAACATAAATCTTGTAGCCTGCGCCGTATTGAGTGGATGCGGTTGCGCTCAAAGTTACGACTTTGTTTGCGCGATCGATAGACGTGATTCTCGCGCCCGAGAAAGTCGTATCCTTGACGCCGGCGGAAGAATACATATCGATCGTCATACCTTCGATGATACCCTTGATAGAATCCACGGTGATTTGATTTTTGTTGCTCGTGCTTGCCGCGACGGTGGTTGCGATAAGTCCCGAACCGTCACCGTAAAGCATACGACCGAAGTTGAATTTGCTTGCTTTGAGCAAGCCTTCCATTTCGGCGTTGAGAAGATTTACGAATGCGCCGGCGCTGTTTTGAGACGCACGGATAGCCTTGTCCGAAAGCTCGATTTTTCCGAAAAGGTTTTTGAGCGTGAGTGTGAATTGCGCATAGTTATTGCCGCCGCTTTGGGGAAGATTGTCGTTTTCTTCACCGCTTCCGACGCCGCCGTTTATGCCGTACGGCGCAAGTTTTTTCACTTCTTTACCCCATACGTCGCTTGACGTCTGAGCAATCTTCGCAAAGAGCGGATTTACGCCGACGTTGAGTTGGTCGGCAAGCACGCCGAGATAAAAAGTCTTTAGGGCTTTATCCGCGTTTGAAATTGTAACCATAATGTTTTCTCCTTTTATTCGTTGTTTTTAAGAAACATAATCCCTGCTTCTTCCACGGTTTTGGGCTTTCTTGCAAGAGACACACACGCAAGACCGTCGTCAGCCAAAGTTTTTGGCGGCTGTCCTGCGCGAAGAGTGCGAAGATATTCTTCTATCACCGCACTTTTGACCTTGTCGCTCGAAAGCACGTAGTCGTTCAAAAATTGTCCGTCCTGCATAAGTTGCTCGGGCGTTCTGAATTTGTCCAGCAAAACTTTGGTGAGCGCAACGTTGAAGCAATCTTTGTCGTTTTTAAGAGACGGCTCTTCCATAATTTTGCTTGCGATTTCACGAGCAAACGGTTTTGCGGTCGGGGTTTTTTCAAAAAACTTGTCCGCCGCTTCTTTCCATTTTTCTTCGCTCAACTCGCAATTTTCGCTCGCTCCGCTCTCCAATTCTTTGAGTCTTTGAGACTTGCGAGTGAACTCTTTTTCCAGTTCGCCGTAAGCGCGCAACAATTCTTGCGGGTTTTTGAACTTGCCGAGATTTTGTTCTTTTTGTTCTTCCTTTTCTTTCTTTTCACGACCGCTTTCGCTTGCGTTGCGTTCGTCGTCTGAAATTTCATTGATCTGCGCATTATGCACTTTATCTATGCTTTTTTCTGATATAAACTCTTCGTTTTGCAATTCACCGCTCATTATCGCATTTGCGATTTCTTCGGATATTGCCGCCGTGGCGGCGTTTTCGACGCCGTCCTTTATTGCCTTTTCAACGTCTTTTTCGTTCATACTCTCTCCTTATCCGCACTCTCGTCGAATTGCCTTTGCATATTTTCAACGCCCTTTGCAAGACTTGCAAGTTCGGTGTGTTTTGCAATATGATTTGCCACTCTGTCTCGCACCGCTTTGTCGCTCACGCACTTTGTTGATACGCACATTCTCACGTGCTCTGCGATATGCAAAGCGTGGTCGTCGTACACGTCGACGGGGACGTCTTTCTTTTCGAGTTCCATATTTTCTTTGAGTGCTTTCTTTCTGTGAATTTCGTCGTTGCTTCTGCCGTCTTCCCAGTTGCCGAAGCCGAGAATTTCAAACAGTCTCGCTTTCGTGCTTGCATTGAGTTTTCCGTTTTCGTCGGCAAAAAGCCCGAGTTTGAGCAAGTCGTACACCATCGCTCTGCGTGCCGAAAGCGTGTCTTCTATGTCGCTTATCGTGTCGAAAACTATATCTTCGCTGTCGATGTTGCCGGCGCAGAAAGACGCGATTTCCACATCTCCGTTGTCCCCCGTGATACGTTTGACTCTCGGCACTTTTGCAAACTGCCGATATAGGCGCAACACTTGCTTGCTTATGCGTTTTATGCTCTCTCTAAGGCTGTCCGCCGTGAGTGCGATACGCGTGTCGTCCTGTTCGAGAAGAAGAGATATTGCAGTTCCCGACGCAACGTTGGCAGGGACTTGAGAATACGTCGTCACTTCGCTCACGCCGCTTATCATCACAAATTCGTTTAGCAACTTTTCTTCTTCTCTTGAAAATTCGCTCGGCACTTGCGTGGGAGAAAGCATAATCGGCGGAGTGCTGCCTTGTCTGTACACGACAACTTTTCCCGGCGGAAGTCCTTCTTCTTCGAGATCGTCGGTGTCAACGGAGCCGTCTTCGACCGCCATAACTCCCACCGCCATTCTGTTCATAAACTCGTGTTTTCTGTTCTTGACGGTGTTGTAGGCTCTCTGCACGGGGATGATGCGCTCCACCACGCTCGTGCCGAAAAAGTTGGTGAGATTGTCTATGCAAACCTGCTTTGCAAACGGATATCCGCGCGTGCCGTCTTCACCGTTGAGATAGGGCATATCGCCTTGATAAAGAAGTGTATCGCCGGCAACGATAATCAATCTTCCGTTCGGATACTCGTGAGTCGGCGCTTCGTATTTTTCAATGACGGTCACGCTATCTTCTCTCTTTTCGCTGACGATTTTCGGCACTGACGCAGTGTATCCGAATCCGCCGCCCACCTGCGCGTTGTCAAAGGAAAACACGTTCACTTCTCCGCCTTTCACGTCCTTTCCCCATATTCTCTTGACTTCCTTTGTCGTTAGCACCTTTGCGTGCATAATGGACGATTGTTTGTCGATGTCGGTGATTGCGATGTCTTCGGGAAAAATTTCAAACGGCGGGCAAAGCGTAATCGTGACGTCCCCTTCCTTGATCTCTCCGCTCGCGTCGAGTGCGTGACCTTTTTCCGCATCCCACGTCACCTTGAAAAACGCACAGCCCGTAATTTCGCTCCAAGAATTCGCAAGCGCAAGTTGCGACGAAAAATCGTTCTCTTTGCACACCGCGTCTATGAGTTTTGTCGCAAGCGACGCACTCGCCACGTCTTCGTCGTCGCTCGTTGCAGGGCGCACCTGCGCTTTTGCCTTGACTCTGCCGAGTTTTGCAAGTCGCGTTTCGAGTATGGGCGCGATATGGTTGTACACTTCCCTTTCTTGCCAGAAATACTCCTTTCCGCTCTCTTCGATGTCGCCCTTAGACGAAATCTGCGCAAACTGATTGCCCACGACAAAATTCATATTGAGTCGCCAGTTCAGTTCGACTGGACGTCTTGCTTCTTGTCGTTTTTTGAAATCGGCGGTTATTTCCGCAACGATTTTCTCTTCAATTTTGGACATTTGTCATCTCCTGATTTTATTTAGTTTTTCTTGCTGTTTTTCTCGCTCCGTCTTTTTTGCGTTTCCCGTTTCGTTTTCGGATTGCCCGTTCGCCGCGCGTACGCCGACGTTATCGTCTAAAAAATCGACGGACAAGTTCTCGAGTTTTTCCTTATCTTCTTTTTCTTGTTCTTCCCTATAGAGTTCACACAAAAGTCGGTGTTTCTCCCTTTCCAGTTCTTCGTCGCTCATCTCGGATATGTCTTTGTCTTTGCAAATCTCCATATACGTTTTCAATGCGGCGGTGTCGGGCGGACAATACTTTTCGGACACCTTTCGTTTCGTGAGCGCAATCTCTCCGCCGTCAGTCACCGAGTACTCTTCCTGCACTTCGCTGAAACTGTAACCTTTTGCTCTTTTTATGAGCGCGTTTATCAATTCTTCATCCATATCCTTTCCCTTCTTGCGTCTCTCATCATTCTTTCCTTGTCTATCTGAATCTGACTTTTCGGCGGCGGAAGCGGTTTTGTGGGACGCGGTTGCGTCATGACGAAATACCTTAACTCGTCAAGTGCGTGGTCGTCCGTTTTTTTAGGTCTGTCGTTGTCTCCCCACCAGTAACTTTTCAGTTCACGAATTAAATTCACGCAATTTTTAAAAATATAAATTTTTGGCGGTCTTTGCTCAAACAAAGACTTTATGCGTTGAATTCCGCTGTATAAATCCTTGTTTACGTTGGTATTGACAAGTATGCCCTTTTCGCAAAACAACTCTGCGACGCTCTTCTGACTTGCAAGCGTGCGCTGATTTGCCGCACTGTCTATAAGTGCCGAAAGTCGTCCTTTCGCGTCTCTTTTCCAACCTATCTCGTCGGCAATTTCGAAGATTTTCTTCACGTGATGGTCAACGTTTTGCCCTGCCTCGAAATGCTCTGCGACGACGTATATGTTTCCGTCGAAATCGACTGCGTAAAAGTGGCAACTCGTCGGGTTGGTAAGCCCCGGGTCTATCGATATATTCGTTTGCCACTCTTTCGGCACGTCGAACGGGTCTATCACGTGCACGCTTTGATCAAACTCGGGATAGACGAGCCCTTCACCGACGGTGAATTTTCCGTATCGACGCGAGAGTTGGTCCTGCTCACTCACCGACGAAGTCATCGCTTTTATCTCTTCTTTGTCGAGATACGGATTGTCGCTCCACTCCATATATTCGCACCACACTTGCGGGTCGTTCTTTTCGTTGAGTTCTATCTCGTCGTACACCCACGTCAAGCCTTTAAGCGGCGTCATAGTTCCGAAAACGTCGCCGCACTTGTCGAACACGCGCATACGACACTCGTCGTATATGTCCTTTGGCGGTTCTTCGTCAAACCACACGAAATCCAACGAAGTTCCCTGAAAGCGTTCTCGCCCTTGATCGCAGGATTTGAAACCGATTTTGCTTATGCCGCCAAAGACGTTTTTTACGAGAATGTAATCGATGACGCCGTATTCCGCCGCTCCCTTTTTGCCTTCTCGCATGACAACGTCACAAATGTATCTTTCGGGAAGATATTTGAGAATTTTTGCTTGCGCAACGTCGCGTTGCACCTGTTGAGTGAGACTCACCACCCAACCGAACACGTCTTTTCTGTTTTCTCTGAAAGGATGAGTTCCGCGCGCCATCCACACGCTTTCCACCGCTCCGCATTCCGTTTTTCCCGTGCGGTTTCCGCCGAAAACCCAACGATTGCGCTTTTGACATTTGTGGAAAAGCATTTGCTTTTGATGTACTCTGTCTTTGTTGTAGCAAGAAAGAGCGTCGGTTTGTCTGTCATTTATTTCACGTTCGATTTTTAGAAGTTTGAGCAAAGTGGAATTGTCTTTCATACGCGAATAATAAGACCGCTATCCGTGAAAAACCAAAAATTTATGACACGCAAATCTTCCGTTTGGCAAAAAATTCCTTGAAAATGCATATAAAGACTTTTATTTTGGAAAGGATTATAGTATTATAATGTTATGAAAAATTGTCATGCAAAAAACATATTTTCAATTCTCGGAACGATTGCAATCTGCGTATGTCTCGCACTTTGCGTGCTTGCTTGCGTGCTTTTGCCGTTGTCCGTAGCACAAGCCGACTCGTCGATGAACGTCATCGTTGCGCCCGTATCGAATCTCGAAGGAAACGCAACCGCCGGTGCTTCGTCGATTAAACTCGCAATCAACAGTTTTGAGTTTTATATTCCCGAAAGTTATTATCTCACCAACCTGAGAAGTGCTTTCGGCAACTATTATTCCGTGTCGTACTGCGGTTTCGATTTCTATTTCGAATCCGAAACGACTCCGCAAACCACAACCGTGACTTTTCAGGACGGCGTTTCTCCCTATCCCGACGTCGTTCTCACGATAAAAGACGGAGCAACCCTTTCGTCAAGCGAAGTCACAAGCGAGCATACGATAAGATTTTTGGGCTTCGCAACCGACGATTCGTCAAATATCTTCGTCGTTGCCACGAAGGACGGGAACAGTGTTTTCTCTTTCGAATCGAAAGATTCTTTCAATGAATTTACTGTGGCATACCATCCGATAGCACAAGCGGAAAGAGACAAAATTCTCGACAGTAAAAAGCCCGTTGAACCGAGCGGCGGAGATATAGTTCCCAACACGTCGCTTGCACTTCGCATTGTGCTCATCATAGGCATTTGCGTGCCTGCGGTCATCATTGCGGTGCTTCTTTTCAAACCGTCAAAAAACGACCGTTCGCAAGGAAAGAGCGTCATGCGCCGTCACCGCGGAAAGAACGATTTCGACTACGACTCCACTCGCTCCTACAATCCGGACGGCTACGATGAGCGTCCACGTTACGACGAGCAAGGCAGGCCGATATACGACGGAAGAAACGGCTATGACAGGAATTATCGCGACGACAGAAACGGTTATCCGAACCAAAACGGAAACCCAAACGACAGAAACGACGATTACAGAAGATAAACTAAAATTTCATTGCCGAGCGTGTGAAAGCGTATCGGCAATTTTTTTGAGAGAAATTTCAAGGTGAAGAATGAAAAGAAAAATCATCAACATTGACAAAACAAAATGCAACGGTTGCGGTGCGTGCGCAAAAGCGTGCCATGAAGGCGCAATCGGCATGATTGACGGAAAAGCGACGCTTCTTCGCGACGATTATTGTGACGGTTTCGGAGATTGTTTGCCCAAATGTCCGACGGGTGCGATAACTTTCATAGAAAAGGACACTCTTCCCTACAACGAACAAGCGGTGCTCGAAAACAAGAAAAAAGCAAGTGCGCAAGCCGCAAAAACGCACGTTTGCCCGGGGATGCTCGCGCGCACGATACGACAAAACACCGTGCAAAAAAACGATTTGACAACCGAGTTGCCGTCTATGCTTGCGCAATGGCCTTGTCAGATAAAACTTGCGCCTATATCCGCGCCGTATTTTCAAGACTCACATATTCTCATTGCGGCAGATTGCACTGCATACGCATACGCAAACGTACACGCCGATTTTATGAAAGGCAAAGTCACTCTAATAGGCTGTCCCAAACTCGACGCCGTCGATTATTCCGAAAAACTCTCTCAAATCTTTGAGAAGAACGACATAAAAAGCGTGACTGTTCTTCGCATGGAAGTACCCTGTTGCGGCGGACTTGAAAACGCAGTCAAGCGCGCATTGCAAACGATCAAAAAACAAACGTCGCTTTCAGTAATCACGATTTCCGTAAACGGAAACGTGCTTGAAAGAAAATCCGTGCAATAATTTGAAAATCATTCGGCAAACGACAAACTACGTCTAAAATAAAAACGACATGAAAAAACGGACGAAACCGTCCGTTTTTTTATTGATATGAATTTTATTGTTTTTTTATTGAATCGAAGCGCAACGTTTCGTTGCCACGGACGTTTTACGCGTTTTCGCCGTCCTTGTTCTTTTTGCCGATTCCGACCACGTTGTCGACGGGGAGCGTAAATGCGATTCCGTGCGCGGGCGTATGCGTGCCCACCGCCTTATAAAGAGCATGAAGGACGTCTTGCTTGATGTCGTCGCTTACGAGAATCATAATCATTTCCTTTTCGGGCTGAATTTGAATCTGAAACGCCTTTTCCGCTTCGAGATTTGCCGTTCCGCGCGCAGAAAGCACCGTTCCGCCCTTAACTCCGGCGTCGCGAGCGGCGTCCATTGCCGCGTCGGCAAAACCGTTGTTTACTATACAAATAACCACTTGATGTTCAAATTCGCTCATTGTTTGTTCTCCCTGATGGTTTTATTGTTGCTCAAAAATCCGTACGTCGCAACGCCGATTACGCTTGAAAACGGCACCGTAAAGGCAATGCCTTTACCCCTTTTTATCGTCGCGAATTTTTTGTCGAGCATAGCGAGTGCTTCTTGCACTCTTTCTTGTTTTATCACGCTGAATATCACGGTTTTGGACTGGTCGGAAAAGTCGCTTATCGACCACATATCCGCATTTGCCGTGCCGTGAGCGCGTGACGTGAACTGAAAATTGACTTCGTATGACGAAAGCAAATCCGTATAGAATTCCGCCTTCGGCGAAGGCACTATGGTGACGAGCAATTCGAGTTTGTTTGAATTGACTTTGGAAGCCGTCGGATTTTTTGCCGCCGCGATTTTCTCTTTGGCTTCTTGCACGCGCGCTTCGGCTTTTTTTGCCGTCTTTTTGACGGCTTTGACGATTTTGTCTGCCATAACTACCCCCTTTTACATAAATTCGATGACTTGTTCGTCGTCGGCGTCAAGAATACGTTTCATGACGATTTTTTCTTTCACTCTAGATGCGGTGACTGCTCTAAAACCGAGAAGTTGGATCGTGATGAGCGGCGTCATTGCAACCATAGCCACGATGCCGAACGCAAGATTCATTATTTCCGACTCCGCCGCAAGCACGCTGCACGCGCCAATCGCAAGCGGAAGAATGAAACTCGACGTCAACGGACCGCTGGCAACTCCGCCCGAGTCGAACGCTATTGCCGTGTAAATCTTCGGCACGAAGAAGGAAAGTCCGAGCGACAGGATATAACCGGGGATAAGATAATAAAGAAGCGAGAACCCGTATATTATTCTTATCACGCTGAGACCTATCGATATGCCGACGCCTATTGAAAGCGCAAGGAGCATCGAACGCTTGGACACCGCACCGTTCGTTATCGTCTCGACCTGCTTGTTGAGAACGTGCACGGCAGGTTCGGCAAGAACGACGACGAAACCTATCACAAACGCAAACACTATAAGAAGCGGTTTGCTGAAAGACGCGATTTCCACGCCCAGTTTGAAGCCTATCGGCATAAATCCGACCTTGACAGACGTAAGGAATATCACGAGACCGACGTAAGTATACACGATGCCTATGCCGATTTGGGTTAATTTCTGTTTGGGAAGTTTGAGAATCGTGAACTGCAATATCACGAAGAAAAGCACGATTAAGCCGAGTGCAATAAGCACTTCGAGTGCCACCGAACCGAGTGCCGGCGCAAAATTCGCGCCGAGATTTGCGTCTATCGAATAGTCGGGAAGCGTGTAGGACAAATCGCCTTTCGAAGCAAGCGACAACGCCATAACCGCAAGCATCGGACCTATCGAGCAAAGAGCGACGAGACCGAAACTGTTTTCTTTTGCGTTGCGACCGCCCGTGTTGAGCGCGACGCCAACGCCGAGTGCCATTATAAACGGCACGGTTATAGGCCCTGTCGTGACTCCGCCCGAGTCAAACGCGAGCGGCACGAAAATGCCTTTGCCCTTTTCCATCATAATCGCGCACAGTGCGAAAAGCACCATATAGAAGAATATTAGCAACGACGACAAGTCTTTTCTGAAAACGATTTTTGCAATCGCTATCACAAGAAACAAGCCTACGCCCGCCCCCACCGTGACGATAAGAACGACGTTGTTCATCACCGCTTTAACCTGTTCGGCAAGCACCGACAAGTCAGGCTCTGCAACCGTGATAAGCACGCCCATAACGAACCCCACGCCGAGCAACAGCGGAAGTTTTTTGGACTTTGTGAGACCTGCGCCGACGTGTTCGCCCATAGGCGTCATTGCCATATCCGCGCCGACGTTGAACAGCGCAATGCCCAAAATCAAGCCGATTGACGACACGACGAACGCAACTATTTCTTTCGTTGAAAAATCCGTTACGGGAGTTAGTGCAAAAATAAGCACGATAACGACGACGGGAAGCACCGAAAACAGCGATTCTTTGAGTTTTGCGAGCGTACCTAAGCCGACGCTCTTTGCAAGCGACTTTTGTTGCATAAGGTCGTGCGCGATTTTCTGTCTCGCTTCTTCTTTCTCACTCTGCGTCCTGTCTTTCCAACGCTTCTTCGGGTTTGTGTCGCATTTCGCTTCTTCAACCGCATTGCACACGGAATCCGCGTTCTCGACACGCTCCGCCGCTTCGACTTGAATATCGCTCGTGGCACGCTCTAAAACCGCACCGTCTTGAACGTCGTTTATCGTTTCCTTGACGTCGGTGCGGGCGGAAGAATCGCACTGAACGGTTTCGTTCGTATTAAGGTCGGTTCTTTCGTCTTTTGACATATCTCTTGCTCCCGTTAACTTATCGTTATTATCGCATAAAAACGCGATTCTGTCAATTTGGCTTATTATATAT
>CAVKIG010000031.1:0-15991 GCA_963656415.1 bacterium
ACAACAAGCCTAATGCGGCTCTCGGCGTTGCTTGCAAGCAAGCGATGCCGTTGCCACAATGACGGCTTTTGTTCGGATGAAGAGCAAGGAAAAGCCCCTTGAACAGCAACCCTAGCGTACAGAGCGTACGTGAGTTGTCGGACAAGGGGCTCTGACGCAGCTCTTCGCCAAATAGTGCCCTTACAGGTGGTAGGGGGTGACTTGGTATACGTAATAATTCAACCAATTGTAAAACAGTAAATTGGCCGTTGAACGCCATTTCATATCCACTTTGTCGACGTCGTCGGTGGCGAAATAGTTTTTGGGACGTTCGATGGGGAGACCTTTTTCAAGGTCGCGGAGATACTCGTTGCGGAGAGTATAGCGGTCGTATTCGCTGTGCCCGGTGAAGAAAAACGACTTGTTGTCAAGTGTTTTGGCAATGGCAACGCCCGTCTCTTCACCTTCCGCGAGAATTTTTATGTTTGGGTTTTCGCGAAGTGCGGTTTCGTCGATTGCGGTGTGGCGCGAACTCGGAATATAAAACGTGTCGTCCATACCTTTCAAGAGCATATCGTTTTTCACGACTGCGTGCGTCGGGAAAATGCCGAACAGTTTTTTGTCGAGCATGTGCTTGTTAATACCGAACTTGTGGTATAAAGCCGCCTGCGCGCCCCAGCAGATATAAATGGTGCTTGTAACGTTTTTATCGGCAAAATCTATGATTTGTTCAAGCTCGTGCCAATACTTCACTTCTTCAAACGGCAGAGTCTCCACAGGCGCACCGGTGACAATCATTCCGTCGAATTTCATCTTTTTGATTTCGTCGAGAGATTTGTAAAATCTCGTCATATGGTCGTCGGCAACGTGCGTGGGCGCATACGTGTCCGTCTTTATGAGTGTGACGTTGATTTGAAGCGGCGAATTTGACAACAGACGCATAAGTTGCGTCTCGGTCGTCTCCTTGGTCGGCATCAGATTGAGTATGGCGATTTCAATGGGACGAATGTCCTGCCCCACTGCGCGTTTGTTGTCCATAACGAAGATTTTTTCGCTTTGAAGGCTTTCAAACGCCGGTAAACCGCGCGGTATAACTATAGGCATATACTTCTCCTGTTATCTTTTGATTGTTATTACGCCTGAATGTGCGCGCCGTCAAGGGCTTGCTTTATGTCGTCGATAAGGTCGTTGGCGTTTTCAAGACCGCAAGAGAGTCTGACAAGGTCGGGCGAAACGCCTGCGGCGTAAAGTTCTTCGTCGGTGAGTTGACGGTGCGTGGAACTTGCAGGATGCAAACAGCAACTGCGAGCGTCCGCAACGTGCGTCTCGATTGCAACGATTTTGAGCCCTTTCATAAACTCTTCCGCTTTGGCTCTTCCGCCCTTAACGCCGAAACTCACGACTCCGCAAGTGCCGCTCGGGCAATATTTTTGTGCAAGAGCATAGTCCGCGTCACCTTCGAGTCCGGGATATTTAACCCATTCGATACGCGGATCGGATTGCAAATATTTCGCAACCGCAAGTCCGTTTTCGCAATGGCGAGCAACTCTGACGTGCAGGCTTTCGAGACCGAGATTGAGAATGAATGCGTTTTGCGGGCTTTGAATAGAGCCGAAGTCGCGCATAAGTTGTGCGGTGCACTTGGTGATAAACGCGCCTTCTTTGCCGAATTTCGTGGCGTAAGTTATGCCGTGATAACTGTCGTCGGGAGTGCAAAGTCCCGGGAATTTGTCGGCATGCGCCATCCAGTCGAACTTTCCGCCGTCAACGATTGCTCCGCCGACTGCCGCGCCGTGTCCGTCGAGATATTTCGTCGTGGAGTGCGTGACTATATCCGCGCCCCATTCTATAGGACGGCAGTTGATGGGCGTTGCAAACGTATTGTCGATAATAAGCGGCACACCGTGCTTGTGAGCAACGCGTGCAAACAACTCTATATCGAACATTTTGAGCGCGGGATTTGCAATGGTTTCGCCGAAAATCGCTTTGGTATTCGGCTTGAAAGCCGCATCGATTTCTTCTTCGGTGCTGTCCGGCGAAATAAACGTGAAGTCAACGCCCATTTTTCTCATAGTGACGTTGAAAAGATTGTACGTTCCGCCGTATATCGCGCTTGTCGAAATAACGTGATCGCCTGCGTTGGCGATGTTGAAAACGGCATAGAAGTTTGCCGCCTGCCCACTTGACGTAAGCATACCGGCAGTGCCGCCTTCAAGCTCGGCGAGTTTCTTTGCGACGTAATCGTTGGTGGGATTTTGAAGACGAGTGTAGAAATATCCGCTCGCTTCAAGGTCGAAAAGTTTCGCCATATCGTCCGACGTATCGTATTTGAAAGTCGTGCTTTGAATTATCGGGATTTGTCTTGGTTCTCCGTTGCCGGGCGTATAACCGCCCTGAACGCATATCGTTTCTATTCTTTTGTCCATAGTTTCTCCGTGCGCATTGCGCTGTATATAAAAAATTTATTTTCAAACGATTTGCAAAAGCAATTGCTTTTGCGATGGAAAAGGCAACGAGTCTTATCTCGTGTTGTATTCCTTCATCACGCGACGCAGATTGCGGTCGTTTTCCTTTTCTTTGATGGCTTGACGCTTATCGTGCAATTCTTTGCCTTTGCAAAGACCGATTTGCACTTTGACGAGCGCGTCTTTGAAATAGACTTTGAGCGGAACGAGAGTGTAACCTTTCTGTTCCACCTTTCCGCGCAACTTGTTGATCTCGCTGCGGTTGAGAAGAAGTTTGCGAGTTCTGCGCGGATCAACGTTGTTGTAACTGCCCATTTTGTAAGGCGAAATATGCGCGCCTATCATAAAGACTTCGCCGTTTTTGATTATAACGAAACTGTCGCGAAGATTTATTGCGCCGAGACGAATCGACTTCACTTCGCAACCGACGAGCACTATGCCTGCTTCGTAGGTGTCTTCCACAAAATAATCGTGATAGGCTTTTTTGTTTTGAGCAATGAGTTTTTCCATATACGATATTATATATTATTGCGCGCAAATATTCAAGAGATAAGCGCGCGAGTCGTTTATTCGGGCTTTGTCGATAAAAAAAGACCTGTGACGAAATCACAGGTCATAAGATACATCTTTTCTCGGATTAGCCAACAAATCTCCACATTACGAAGCAGATGATTGCACACACCATGATAAATGCGAACAAACCGAAAGTGACTTTTTTGAGAATACTTTCTCTGTTGGTTGCCTTGTTCTTTCCGTAGAAAGTATCGCTTGCGCCCGTGATGACGCCCACGTTGTCGTTGGTGCCCTTTTGCATCATGATGACGACGATAATTGCGATAGCCGCAATCACCATCAATATAACGAATGCCATTAAAACATTCATTGCGGTTTCATACTTAATGCCTTGTTCTGCGGCAAGAAGAATTGAATTCAATGAATCAAGCATACTTTACCTCCTAAAAGTTACTATGAGATTTTAGCATAAGAGAATACAATTTGCAAGCGGTTTTGCAAATATAATTGTAAAATGTAACGTTTTTGGCGCATAAAGAATAAAATGCGAGCATGGAAAACTTAAAATATGCAAGCGAATTGCCCTATCCGACGATAGAAGTCGAAAAAAACGTTGCGGAAAGCAAGTTGCTTATGCCGTCATACTCGGGTTCTGCAGGCGAACTCACCGCAATACTCACCTATGCGTTTCAGTCGTACATAACACCGAGATATCCCGAAATCGCAAAGGCTATGGAAGGCGTTGCAGTGGTTGAAATGCACCACCACGAACTTTTGGGAAAAACCATTTACGCGCTCGGCGGTTATCCCGTAATGGGGGCGCGCACTTGGTGGAACGGAAATTTTGTAAACTATACGCTGGACCCGAAAAAATATCTCATCGAAAACATCAAGGCGGAAAAGAACGCAATCGTCAACTACGAGCGCACGATTCTCAATCTGACAGACGAGAGTGTAAAAACACTTTTGGAGCGCATAATACTTGACGAAGAACTGCACGTACAAGTGTTCAAAGAACTGTTGTCGAATTATTTCGATATACAAGTCTAAGCGCCGCAACAAACGCTTTACACGGCGCATTTTGACACATAAACCGCATTTTAATTGACAAATACGAAAAAACAATCCGCGATTTTCTTTGCGGATTGTTTGTCGTTTTTCGTTCTTGCTCCGATTTATTTTTCTCTTTTCTCAACTTCTTCCAGTATCTTTCCGAGAACCGAATAGAACGAGCGATAAACGTATTCATACGACTCTTCTCCGAGTCCGTACGGGTCGTAAACGTCTTCGCCGAGAAGTCGAGACATAGAAATTATCTTTTTCTCGGCGCCGTAAAATTTGGCAAGCACTCTCTTTATTTCGTCCGTCATTGCAAAAACGACGTTTGCGGACGAAAAAGTCTTTTTGTCGCAAAACTTCGCTTCTCTTGCCGCGTCGTACGGCACGCCGTGTCTGTCAAGCGTCTTGGCACATAGCGGATTGAGCGTATCGTCGTGCAACACCATGCCTGCGCTTTCAACCTGTATATCTTTTTTGTCGCGCGCGTACGCGTATTGCTTGAACATACATTCGAGCATAGGCGACCTGCACGTATTTGCTGTGCAAACAAACAAAACCTTCATACTTCTTTTCCGCCTGCGGCTTTTGTAACTCTGTTCATCACGGACGCTTCGAGTCCGTTTCCGTGCAACTCTTCGACGATTATGTAATCGTACTCTTTCTCTGCAGTGTGCAACGCAGAATAAATGTTGCGCGTGTAGTCTTCAACGGTGACTCCCAGCGAGATAAGATTGCGCTCTCCCACGACGTCGCGATATATATCGCGCGCAACGATCACGGGATTTTTGCCGAGCGAGACTTGCTTGTCGTATTCGTTTGCCGCGTGCTCGATATTGACGGCAGTCACAGTGTCCACTTTCGGAGCGTAATGCGTATATTTCATTCCCGGGGCTTTTGCTATTTTGATAACTTTTCCGTTTTGGCTGACTTGTCCTACGATGTCGAGAAGCATTTCGGCAGTCACCGCACCCGGACGCAAAACGGTTGGCACGTCAACGGTCAAATCCAGCACCGTAGACTCTATTCCGACCTGACACGGACCGTCGTCGAGTATGAGTTCGACTTCACCGTTCAGGTCTTCGTAAACGTGTTGAGCGGTTGTGGGAGAAATGTGCTTGGAACGGTTTGCAGACGGTGCCGCAAGCGGAAAACTCTTTGAAATGAGTTCTCTGGTGTATATGTTTTTGGGCATGCGCACACCGACGGTTTCGCCGCCTGCTGTGACAACATAAGGAATTTTATCGCTCTTTTTGAGTATAACCGTGAGCGGTCCCGGCATAAAACGCTCCGCAAGCGCATAAAACTCGTCGGGAATATCAACGGCGATGTCCTTGACCTGTTCAAGCGACGAGATATGCACTATAAGCGGATTGTCCTGTGGTCTGCCTTTTGCTTTGAATATGTTTGCAACGGCATTTTCGTCGTAGGCGTTCGCTCCGAGTCCGTACACCGTCTCGGTGGGAAAAACCACGAGACCGCCGTCTCTAAGTATGCGCGCGCCTTCGTCAACGCCGTCTTTTGCTTTTACGATTCTTGTCATATAAGCCTTCGTATTTTCGATTGTGATTGTCAACCGTTTGTCATTTTTTTGCGGAAAGTCCGCTATGTTGCTTTTTAGATAAGCCTGTACACGTTGTACGACACTTCTTCGCCGGACGAGATTTTGTCAAACACAAACACGTTGCTCGGAGACGAACTCGGAGCGTAAAGCGTGCAACCGCTCGTCATAGTGGCAGGCATAACGACGTTTTTCTGAACGTTGGGATTGAAATTCTTGATGCCGTATCTCGTCACGTCCTTGCCGTCATCGCCCTTTTGCGTGACTAAAAACATATAGCAACCTATCTTGTAGATACCCTCGTTGCTACTCTTGACATACGCCATGTCCGCAAGCGGTTCGGAGCCGTCGCTCATACGGTCAACGGTTTTGCCGTCCGCACCGACGATGTAGTATTTCTTCACTTTCTCGCCGTCGAGTTTTTGCCCTATCGTATACGAGCCGCGGAATGCCGAAAGCGTGAGATATTCAAACGGAATCACTTCTTCGCCGTAGAGATTGAATGCGCCGTACAAAGTTTGGCTGGAATCTTCGGGATCGGTGATAGCCGCAACGAGCATATTGTTTGACAACTCTTGTTGCAAAACTGTGCCGCGATCGTTGTGTCCGACGAGATTGCCGCCCTTGTCGTATACGTTGATTTCGCTCGGGTGGAGCGGCACGTAATAGTAGCCGTCAACGCACTGCATGATAAGGTCGAAATAGCCGACTTTTTCTTTCTTCTGGTCTTTTATAGTGACGCCGTAGTTGCCCGTGAGCGACATAACGACGTTGAGATTTTCATCGAGAATGAACTGATCGTAGAATCCGACTTTGCCGATTATCGTCAAGCCGTAACTTGCGTAAATAAAACCGTCTTTGAGATAGGACGTCGTGTCAATTCCGCCCTTGTCTCCGCCGTAATATTTGTTTTCGAGATACAGGAACACTTTGTCCGCATTTGCCGTATACTCGCTGCTTGCGTCGTTGTCGGGCGTATAAATGCGGCGTTTGAACACGTAGTAATCGAATCCGTCGTAATAGGTGTATTCTTCGGTGTTTTCAACCGTCCAGTCTTCGTGAATGAAGAATCTGCCGTTGCCGATATAAGTGATTTCGCTTGAATAGTTCTTATTGTTGTTGGTTGACACCGTGCCGTTGGTGGTGGAGTCGAGATTGGGCACGACAGCGTTTGTCGTTTGCGGAATCGCAAAGATTTCATCGCCGGCTTTGTTGCCGACGACCGTCACGTATTTGGAGTCGAAACCTTTGACGTAGGAAAGTTTGTTGTCGGCGTTTTTCACTCTGCAAACGAGTGCGCCGCGGCTTTCGAGCGCACCGCTTGTCGTGGGGCGATAAATTGACGTATATCCCATCTTGCCTTTCACATCATATTGCGCCGCCACCGCGATAAGTCCGCCGTCAAGCACTTTCACCGCATTGTCGATGTTTACGTTTACAAGGCTTCTTGACGAACCGTCATTTGCACCGACTTTCGTTCTCGATAACACTGTTTCGCCGTTTTGGTTGAGAACGCCCGCTTCTCCGCTTGCGAATTTGCAGACGATAAGTCCGTCTTTGACTCTGAGTGCGGATACTCCTATCCAATCGGGAATAATCATTCCCTTTATGCCGCCGTCAAAATAGATTTTCTCGTCGTTCATTTTCACGAGAGACAATACGCCGTCTTTTTCAACGACGAAAGCGTTGATACTCTCTATGTAACCGACGTCACTGCTATTTGCAGTTTGTTTTCCGCTCGATGTATACACACTCCAACCTGCAGGAAGGGAAATCTCGAGTTTATAGCCGGAAAATTCGCTCTTGCTGCCAGTGGACTTGAAGATGTCTTCAACCGTCTTGGGCTTGTTTTTGTCGCACGCAAAAAGCGCAAGGCAAGTCGCCAAAAGCACGCTTACGACAAGCGTAAAAGATATGATTCTTGCAAAAATCTTTTTGTTCATATTTGCTCCGTAAAGTAGTGAGTGCCTATGCGCACCCCCAGCATTATATATACAAACTCCGAGAGCAAAATATTGGCTTTCACTCTCAAAGCATGCGGAATTTCTCTGTTTTCTCCGCTCAAATACTTTCTCGTGGTTGCGTCGATGGGTATGCCGTCAAATCCTTTGCAATGTTCGCACACGACGCCGTCCGCGTCTCTGAAAAACGCCGCTCCTTCGATGTCGCACTTGCACACGTTGCAATGCGCAAAATCCAATTCGTTGCCGTTGTCTTTGAGTGCGGAAAGCAAAAAATCGGTGACTATCACGTCGGGTTCTTTGTCCGTATACGCAAGGTTGTTGAGCGTTTCGAGCGCATGGATAAACAAATCGGGCTGTGAATCTATGGATAGTTTTTGAAGCACTTCGAGCGTCAGCGAAGCGGCGTAATAACGATCTATATCCGTTGTGATAGCCGAAAACGACTCGATTTGCGAGCACTCGGTTATGACGTATCTGCCGTTTCTGCCCGTAAGCACGTAATCTCCGAAATTCATCGGTTCTGCCGCATAGCGAAGTTTCGCTTTGGGTTTCAGACACCCTTTTGCCGTTGCGGTGATTTTGCCCGTTTCAACGCCGACAAGAGTGACAATCATATCACTCTCGTTGTAAGGTACGGCTCTCGTTACGATCGCTTTAACTTTCAGGTCGGCTGTTTGCATTTGTTCTGTCTTTTCTTCGGTTTTCGTAAGGCGTCTCGTCTTCTTTCATCGTTCGGTACATCGCGTACCATTCGACGTCGCCGGTCTTTGCAAACATATTCCACAATTCTTTTTCGTTCACAACGGTAGAATGTGCAAAATCGGCTTTTCTATTCGCCTTTTTCAAAAATTTATTTTCCGTCCGCTTCGTTTGCCCGTCTTGCGTGACGCAAAGAGATTTTTCACTTCACGCAAGCATTCGCTTGCTTTATTTGAAAAATTCGCTCAGTCTTTCTTCAAGGCTTTAAGGTCGTATCCGAGTTCGCGCATAATGCGATCGTCGTCTCTCCACTCGTCCTTGACTCTGACGTACAACGTAAGAAAAACCTGCTCGCCTATCATTTGTTCAAGGTCTTTTCTTGCCTTCGTCGCGATTTGTTTGAGCATTTCTCCGCCCTTGCCGATGACGATAGCTTTGTGCGATTGTTTCTCGCAAATGATGTCGGCGTCTATATCGACGATAGGCTGATTTTCGCGTTCCTGAAATTTGTTGATATACACGCCTATGCCGTACGGCACTTCCTTGTCGAGAAGATACAACGCCTTTTCGCGGATAATCTCGGTTGCCATAAAGCGCATGCTGCTCTCGGTGTACATATCGTCGGGATACATCTTGACGCCTTCGGGCAAAAGAGCGACCAACTCTTTCATGAGCGGTTCGAGATTGTCGCCTTTCTTTGCCGAAATAGGCACGATTGCCTTTATGCCTTCGATGCCGTTGAGTTTTTGAAGACTTGCAAGCATAGTTTCTCTCGTCACGCAATCTTCTTTGTTGAGTGCGACGACGATAGGTGCTTTCTTTGCGTTCTTTTCAAGAAATTCGTAATCTTCCTTTTGCATGCCTTTTGCGGCGTCTATGACGTACACGACGCCGTCAACGTCTTTGAGCGAGTTTTCAACGGCTTGCATCATGTATTCGCCAAGGTGATTGCGCGCCTTATGAATACCCGGCGTGTCGATGAGCACCATCTGATAATCGTCGCCGTTGATGATGCCGAGAAGTTTGTTTCTTGTGGTTTGCGGACGCCAAGACACAATCGACACCTTTTCACCGACGAGCGCGTTGGTGAGAGTCGATTTGCCTGCGTTTGCAAGCCCCGCTATGCAGATAAAACCGCTTTTGAAATTCATATATTCGTCCTTTGCTGAGATATTTATTTTGCTGTTTGTCGTTCGTATCGATTAGTCCCTTTTCAAACCGACGGCGTTCATAATCGCTTTTTGATGAGCAATCATCACTTTTTCGTCTTCGGGGGCGATATGGTCAAATCCGAGTATGTGCAAAAAACCGTGACACGCAAGAAAGCCCAGTTCGCGAGCATAAGAATGTCCGTATTCTTTTGCCTGCTCTTCCGCACGTTTTCTGCATATCATAATCGAGCCGAGAAGCACGTGCGAACCGTCGTAGTCGCACTCAGAAAACTCGCTTTTATCAACGGGCAAATCGAGTTTTTCAAAGCACGGAAAACTCAATACGTCCGTCACTTTGTCAACTCCCCTTGCGCTTGCGTTCAGGTTCTTTATCGTGTCTTCGTCAACGACCGTGATGTCGATAAGGAAAAAATCCTTTTGCCCCAAATGCTTGAAAGTGGCTTTTTCCACTTTTCGCACCAACGCTCTTTCTTTTAGATTCGCACCCGAAATTCGTATCATATCAGTTCTTGTTGAAAGTGTTTTCTTTCTTCTTCTTGTCGTAACTTACGCGGCTATGATGAATGGACGGCAGCACTTCGATGATCGTGCGCTTGATTGTGGCAATATCACCCATAGTGATGGGACATTCGTCAAACTGGCGAAGTTCGATTTTTTCGTCCACGAGTTTGTTGATTCTTGCTTCGAACTCTTCTTTCGTGTCGGGCATATACGCACGCATTGCCGCTTCGATAGTGTCCGAAATCATTATGATTGCCGCGATTTTCGTCTGCGGTTTCGGGCCTGCGTACGTGTATTTGTCAACGGCAAGGTCGCCTTCTTCTTTCAAAGTGAGTGCTTTGCGATAGAAATATCCGACGGGCGAAGTGCCGTGGTGCTCTCTGCAAATTGCCACGATTTCTTTGGGAAGTCTGTTCTGTTTTGCAAGGATTTCACCAAAGAGCGTGTGCGAGGTAATCATACTGACGCTCACTTCGGGGATAAGTTCGTCGTGCGGATTATACGAAGATTGATTTTCGCTGAAATAAATCGGCGCTTTGAGTTTGCCTATATCGTGATAATATGCCGCGCATCTTGCCATATTCGGGTTTTCGCCGATTGCCGACGCGCACGCTTCTGAAAGATTGCCGACGACCAACGAATGATTGAACGTGCCCGGCGCTTCGCTTGCAAGACGCTTGAGAAGCGGATTGGAGAGATTGCAAAGTTCGTTGAGTCTGAAATCGTCCGCGATGTTGAACATACCTTCGAATATCGCAACGAGCGGCATAAAAATGAGCGATGCCGCCACGTTTGCGCCGTACGACCAAAGCACGTTCCACAAAAGATTCATCCCGAAATCTTTCGACAAAAGCGTGAACATTATGACAAGCGGTTGCATTATAAGCGGAGTTGCCATCGACACGAGCAAGAATTTAAGTCTTGTGAGATGCTTTTTCTCATAGAAGTCGACGAGCACTGCGCAAAGGCTGTTGCAAACGATTGACGCAACGACAATCGACAAGTCGTAATCGACGGTGTTTATCATGTACGACATGGCAAGCATAATCGCGATGACAGCCGTCGCAAGAGTTGACGTTCTTCTGTCGATAAGTTCGATAAGAACGAGCGTCGCAAGCGCAATCGGCATCGCGTAAAGATTGAATTTGACGCTTGCGGATATGGTTATCATATACGTGATAAGCACCATGATCGCCGTAAGATGGAAATCTCTCGTCGAAGTGCCTTTCTCACTCGTAAATCTGTACGTGCCTGCCATAAGGAAAATCATAAGAACGAGAGCGATTATCATTCGTCCCGTCGTCGCAAGCGCGTTTTCGGCGGTAAACGCCGCCTTAAAATCTCCGATCATAAAGAGCGAAAACAACGTCATACCCACCGCAAACACGATCGCCGTCGAAATACATTGCCAGAAATATCTCGACTTTTTGTGGCGCGCAAGGGCTTTTTCTTTCTCCGCTCTCGATACGTCTTTAATATCGTCTATCATAAGTTATCTCCAAAAATCGTCACTCCTGCGTTTCCGCATAAGAGTGCGATTCCGCTTTTTCGTATGCTTGAATTATTCTCGTGACGAGTTCGTGTCTCACCACGTCTTTTGCCGAAAGTCTCACGATTTCGATGCCTTCGACGTCTTTTAGCACGTCGAGCGCGTCGATAAGTCCGCTCTTCACGTTTTTCGGCAAGTCGATTTGCGTTACGTCTCCCGTCACCACTATGCGCGAGTTTTCGCCCATACGAGTAAGGAACATCTTCATCTGTTCGCGCGTGGTGTTTTGCGCTTCGTCGAGAATTATGAAACTGTTGGACAGCGTTCTGCCGCGCATATACGCAAGCGGCGCTATTTCTATGCTTCCGCGCTCGATATGCTTTGCGTATGCGTCCTGTCCCATCATCTCTTGAAGAGCGTCGAACAACGGGCGAAGATACGGGTCTACCTTTTCGCTCAAATCGCCCGGCAAAAAGCCGAGTTTTTCTCCCGCTTCGACGGCAGGTCTTGTGAGAATGATTTTGTCTATCTCGTGATTTTTCAGTGCGTACACCGCAAGTGCGACCGCAAGATACGTCTTGCCGGTACCCGCAGGACCTACGCCGAAAACTATGCTGTTTTTCTTGATTGCGTCAACGTACTTTTTCTGTCCGAGCGTTTTGGGGCGTATGATTTTTCCCCTTGCGGTGATTGCCACCGTGCCCATAAGGTCGTTGACGTCAAAATCGCGCCCCGCCTTTGCGTAACCTATCACCATATTCACCGTTTGCGAAGTGAGCGGTTGTTTTTGGCAAAGTTTTTCAAGCGCGTCGATTGCACGCATCGCGCCGTCAACGTCTTTTTCTTCACCGCTGACTTTTACGCTCGTGCCGAGTGCGAAAACGTCCACGTCGAAAGCGTCCGTCAACTTTTCGATGTTCTCGTCAAGTTCTCCGAACACGCTCATCATGGTATCGTATTTTTCAAAATGCTTTTCTTTTTGCAATTTCATATCAACTCTTCCGCTTCCGCGGTCACTTTCACGGTCACGCCGCCGTCGCTTTGCTTGACGTCGTAATAGACGTTGAGCACTTTTGCGCTTTCCTTAAACTCGCTTGCAAGCGACGAAAAAGCAAGTCTTTTCATCTCGTCGGTGCTTCTTGCGTTTTGCACTTTTTGCTCGTCGATTGCCGTAAACTCGAATTTGTACACGAGTATCGGCAAAAGAAAACCGTAGTTTTCAACGCTGGTTTTCAGCACGTACTTTTCAAAAGGCGCGGCTGGCGTTTTCGGAACTTTTCCGAACATACCGAATCTCACGAGCGTTTTGCACTCACCGTATTCCGTCACGACGCTTTCTTTGGGAAAAAACGTTGTTTTTTCGTAATACACCTTGCCGTATGCGTATCCGCTTGCTTTGACGGGTATCTTTTCGTCGCCGTACTCGATATATCCGTCGATAAGCACGTCGCCCGGCGAAACCACGTCTCCGTATTTTTTCACCGCCGTTCCGCCAGTCACCACGACTCTCGTCACGACGGCTCGCTTTTGAGCCTTGACCTGCGT
Organism: bacterium; assembly: GCA_963656415.1. Lineage (GTDB taxonomy): Bacteria > Bacillota > Clostridia > Christensenellales > CAG-917 > CAG-475. The sequence continues at coordinate 12,945 of CAVKIG010000031.1, forward strand.
CCCGTCTCTTTCAAAAACGTACTCGCTCGGAAGTGCCTGTTTCACGACGACGTCCACTCGCGTGCCTTTTCTCGTGACGCTGACAAACGAAACTTTGCCGAGCGCAAGCAGTTTTTCCTGCACCGCGTTTTCGTCCACGTCCGAAGTCTTCGCACCCACCTTAACTCCGTTTTCGTCTAGTATGGCGCAAATCTCGTTTTTTAGTGCTGCGTCAATCTCTGCGCCCGCGCTCACGACGCTCACGCGCGTGACGAACTGCGACGAAAGGATAATCGCACATATCACCGCCATTATCCCCACAAGCAATCCGGGGCGCATAACCACGCTCAAAGCATAGGGCGCAATACCGCTATTATCAATTATTTTATAATCATAGCATAAGTTATCTAATAATGCAATAATCTTGCCCAAATGTTTTGATTTGACACGAAACGTGCAACCGTCGGCACTTCTCTTCACGTCTTCGACGCGGCATATTTTCATAACCGCACTGAGAGCCCTTTCGCAATTCTCACCCGACACTTTCAGAGCGGTTCTTCCCACCCTACTGCGAAATTCAACGAGTTTATTCGGCTTTTTAGGCTTTCTAACGACTTCTTTTGCCGTTTTCTCATCGTCAGTATAAGCACTTTTCAAAGTGTGTTTTTTCTTTGTTATTTCGTTTGCCGTTTCTTCGTCCCCGAAATAAGAAATCGTTTCTCGTTTCTTGTGAGATTTTTTCTTTTTTCGGTTATCTAACGCAATATTTTCTTCTCTGTTCTTTTTCTTTTCCGATATTCTATTTTTCAAAATTCACCCCGTAAATTTCGCCTTTAACATATGCGTCGCCACCGCCGATTTCGACAATTTCAAGTCCTTTCCCCGACACTCTCACAACGCACGAAGACACGCTAATGGCGATCTCGTCTTCTTTTGCCGACAAGACTTTTTTCACTCCGCTTATCATGGTTTTCCCGCTCGTCACCGTAACAACGTACGGAAAAACCGTGCTTTTAATACCGAATTTATCCTTAATTTCGTCTTTGAACATACAAAATTTTATTGTAAGAATATCGCTATTATGCAAAACCGCGTAAACATTAACTATACTTACTAAACGGTTTAAAATCTTTTTACATACTAATCTTCGCAAGTCGAAACGCATTTTATAAACGAGTTAAATCCTTATCTCGCCGAAAATACGATATCACGCCGAAAATACGATATCACGCCGAAAAACAACAATTTGCAAGTGAAAACAGCACCGATTTTTCGGTGCTGTTTGTCAATAAGGTTTGCAATTTTTATTTTCTATCAGAACGGCATATCTTCGTCTTCGCCGTCAACGTATTCGTCTCCGTCGTCGATATATTCGTCATCGGAATATTCATCGTCTTCAAAAGGCATATCGTCATCGCTCGGTGCAGGGATATCCTCGTCGCTCGGAGCGGGTGCGTCGTCAAACGGCATTGGCTCGTCGCTTGACGGCGTGTCGAAAGGCATGTCTTCCTTGCTTGCCGCAACTTCGTGCAACTCTTCGGCCACTTGGGATATCGACTTGATGTCCGCAACCTTATCTTCGTCGTCTGCCTTGTTCTCTTGATAGGTGTATTCGGTGGTGTTTGCGTTTTGATCCACCATTTCTTTGAACGTCGTCGTTGAACCGTCCCAGTCGAGTTTGATTTCTCCGATAGGACCGTTTCTGTTCTTCTTTACGTCGAGAACGACTTCGTTTTCGGGAAGTGCGGAATTGTACTTGTGCGGATTGTTAAGGAACACCACGACGTCCGCGTCCTGCTCGATAGAACCCGATTCACGCAAGTCCGAAAGCAAGGGCGTGTGGTCGTTTCTCTGTTCCACGCCACGCGACATTTGCGAAAGAAGAATGATAGGACAATCGAGTTCCTTTGCATAAATCTTCATCTTTCTCGACATATCGCTGACTTCCACTTGTCTGCTTTCGGCGGCTTTGCCGTTGACTTTTGATGTCATAAGTTGCAAGTAGTCGATTATGACGAGATCGAGTCCCTGCTCGCGTTTTAATCTGCGACATTTGGACAGCACTTCGCTCGGGCCGTTCATAGAATAATCGTCGATGTATATGCCGCTTGCGAGCAACGCTTTGTAGCCGTTCATAATCTTTTTGTAGTCTTCACCGCTCAATGCGCCGCGAGTGTCCATTTTGTTGAACGAAACTTTTGAGATATAACCGAGCATACGTTTTGCAAGCAACGCCGAAGGCATTTCAAGCGAGAATATAGCGACTTTTTTGCCGTGATTGAGCGCAACGTTTGCCGCAATGTTGAGCGCAAACGCCGTTTTACCGACGGACGGACGAGCGGCTATAAGCACCATTTCACCGGGCTTCAAGCCGTGCGTTTTCGCATCGAAAGTCGGAAAATCGGTATATACAGTATTTTTCGGCACGTTGCCCGATTGCACGTCCTGTATGTTTTTTATCGCGGCGGCAACTGCGTCGTCAACCTTTTTGAGAGCGGATTCGCTCGATTGCTCGGTTATCGAATACACGAGTTTTTCGGCGTTTGCCAAAGCGTCTTTGCCGTCTTCGCACTCATAACCGAATTTCGCGATTTCGTTGCCTGCGGATATGACTTTTCTCGTGAGAGCGTCACGTTTTACGATTTGTGCGTAATACTCGCCGTTTGCCGCTGACACGACTCCTTCCGCAAGGTCGCTGAGATACGCGACGGAACCTACTTGGTCAAGTTGTCCTTTGACTTCCAGCGCGTCGCTTACGGACACCACGTCTATAGGCTTGCTTTCCGTCTGAAGTTGCTTCATCACGGCAAAAATCATGCGATTTTGCGCAAGATAAAAGTCTTCGGCACTCAAAAGCGGAACGATGAGATCCGCCGACTTGCTGTCGATGAGAATAGAGCCTAATACGTTGGCTTCGGCGTCAACGTTGTTGGGCATACCCCTTGTCACTCTTTTAGTTTCTTCTTTTGGCATAATCTACCCTTGTAAGCGAGATAAATCCCCGTCGCAATCGCAAACAACACGATGCCGCCCGCAATCAACGCCGTATACCAGTTTTCAGATCTTGC
>CAVKIG010000031.1:16106-18615 GCA_963656415.1 bacterium
CGTTTCGTCAAGTTCAAAAGCGTGCGTATAAGTGCGGCCGTTTTTGGTGATTTGTCCGTCGCTTTTTATAGATTTATATATCGTATCATACAACAAGACCACTTTCAAGCGATTGTAAATATGGTCTTCGTTTTTGAGGTCTTCTTGTGGTACGGCTTCTTTCACCGCACTAAATATCCGAGACGGGTCGAAAGTCACGGTGCTCGTTGACTGCTTATACCACAAATCGAGGTTTTGGATTTCGCTTGACCACGTCGCCGTGCCCACGCACTCGCCGCCTCCCGAAAAAGAGACGTGAACGTACGCCGTGTCGTCTTCAACGGAAGTGAAAACGATATCGCCCGTGAGATAAATTTTTCTCTCGACGACGTCGCTTTCTTCCGTTTGGGAACAGGCGCAAAGCATGACGCACAAGGCAATGAGCGTCAGCGCGACAAGCGCAAATTTTGTGTGGTTTCGACGATTAAGTTTCATGTGTAGTTTCTTTGGCTCAAGGCCTATCGTGTATGCTCACTCAAACGATTTTTCAAGCTCGTCAAGAGTGTCTGCAAATTCTTTCATTGCAGTCTTGTACGGTGCGTCGGTTTCAAGGTCTACGTCCGCAAGACGAATGATGTCAAGCGGCGGCAAACTTCCGCCTGCCGAAAGGAATTTCTTGTATTTTTCAAAATACTTCTCGCCTTGCGACAAAATGTTGTTTGCAATCGACACTGCAGTAGTAATGCCCGTTGCGTATTTATACACGTAATAACTCGTGTAGAAATGCGGAATACGCGCCCATTCGTAGCGGATAAGGTCACTGTGCTCCACCGCATCTCCATAATACTTCTTGTCGAGTTCGTAATACGCGTTTGAAAGCGAATCGGCGGTTATCGGCTCGCCGTTTTCAACCATCGTATGCGCGATGACTTCGAACTCACTGAACATCGTTTGTCTGAACAGCGTCGTGCGGAACATATCGAGATAATAGGAAAGCAGATACTTTCTGAACTCGCCCGTGGCAGTCTTGAGAAGGTGTTTGAGAAGAAGCACTTCGTTGACCGTGGAAGCGATTTCCGCAACGAAAATCTCGTAGCCCGCTTTCTGTTGCGGTTGCGTCGAATTGCTGAAATACGAATGCATCGCGTGTCCGAGTTCGTGTGCGATTGTGAACACGTCGTGAACGGTTTTTTGATAGTTCAAAAGCACGAACGGGTGCACGCCGTACACGCCCCAAGAATACGCGCCGCTTCTCTTGCCCTTGTTTTCAAAAGCGTCGATCCAGCCGTCCGTGAAAGACGTGGCAAGAATGTCGGAATATTCCTTACCCATGACTTTAAGTGCTTCTTTGACAAGATCAACTGCCTGTTCGTATTCAAGCGCAAGCTCTTGATCCTTGACGATCGAGATGTGCATATCGTAGGAATTGAGCTTGTCAAGACCGAGAACGCGCTTGCGAAGAGCCATATATCTGTGGAGATTGGGCGTGCCTTCTCCCACCGCTTCGAGCAACTTTTTGTAGCAAGTCGGCGGAACGTTTTCGCAATACATCGAGTAGTCGAGCGCACTCTTGAATCCGCGCACTTTTGCAAAGAACCAATCCTTTTTCACGTTGCCGGCATAGTTTGCGGCAATGGTGTTGATATAGTCTTTGTATGCGGTGAACATGCTTTCAAAAGCAGCCTTTCTTACGTTCTGGTTAGGATTTTGAAGCATAAGTCCGTACACGCCGTGGCTCATCTCGACGAGATTGCCTTTGCCGTCGTCAACTTTCTTAAACTTGACGTCCGCATTGTCGAACATGTTGAAAACTTCGTGGTTTGTGTCCGCAAAAATGCCCACTTCACCGAGAATTTTCTCTTCTTTCTTGCTGAGAATGATGTCCTTGTTGCGAATAATTTCTTCGAACATTACGTCGTAGTTTTTGAAACGTTTGCTCGCTTTCAATTCTTCAAGTCTCGCTTTTGAAAACTCGCTGATTTCAGGCATTAGAAAACTGATTGCGGAAGAAAACTTGACAATGAGCATTTCAGCTCTGTTTGTCATTCCCTGATACGTATTGTCGCGCGTGTCCTGGTCAAGACGCATCTTTGCGTATTGATAAAGGCACGTAATGTCGTGCGTAAGTCTCGTTTCGAGTTCGAGACAATCGAAAAGCATGTCTTCGTCTTTGAGTTTGTCGGCATATTTTGACAAATGTCCTATTCTCTCGTCCACTTTGAAGAACAACTCTTCCCATGCCTGATTGTCTTTGACGATATCTTCAAGTCTCCACTTATACTCTGCGGGAATTTGATCTCTCTTTTCGTAAAGTAACATAGTTCGCTCCTTTATTGATTTTTTTATAGTTGTTTTTTGTAATCGGGTGTGGGTGTCCCACACGCAAATGGTACACGTTTTTGACTTTAATGCAACTTTCCCCTTTCCTCAGGTGTTTTCCCTATCACCGTTCCCCCTTTCAGGGAACCCACGGTGACCGCGTAGCGGGGGACAACACTCGGTCGAGACATAACTTGCGCCATTTCTCTTA
>CAVKIG010000032.1:0-17901 GCA_963656415.1 bacterium
CCTATACGCTCGTCAAATCAGGCTTTGCGGATTGATTTCGACGAACACGTTGCATTTTTTCGATTTATTTGCGTCGGCAATTTTGTATATTTCGCCTATTATATTTTCAAATTGAGCAGGCTCTATGCGCATCATAATTTGATATCTGCAAAGCCCGTTTATTCGCGTCACCGGCGATTTGCTTGCGCCGAGATACACGAATTTGCCGCTTTCCTTTTCAAGTTGTTGAACGGCCTTGTAGCACGAGCGAGCCGCATCAACGACGTCTTGCTCGACCGTGGACGAAAGCAGTATTCTCACGACTTTCGTGAACGGCGGAAACTTTGTGACCATACGCGTATTGATTTCTTTCTTCCAAAAGCCGAGATAGTCGTAGTTTTTGCCGAAACGGAAAACGTAATGTTTCGGCGCGTAAGTTTGAAGAATAACCCTGCCTTCTTTTTCCGCTCTTCCCGCTCTTCCCGCAACCTGCGTGATTAGTTGGAACGTGCGCTCGCTCGAGCGATAGTCGGAAAAGTACAACGCTGCGTCCGCTTCGAGAATTCCTACGAGCGTGACGTTGCCGAAATCGTGCCCTTTTGCAATCATTTGCGTGCCGACGAGCACGTCTGCCTGACCGTCCGCAAATGCCGACAGAATCTTGAAATAACTGTCCTTGCGCATGGTCGTATCGTTGTCCATGCGGAGCACTCTGACGTCGGGTATGAGTTTTTTGAGTTCTTCAACCACTTTTTCCGTGCCGATTCTGCCCTGTTTTATCTGGTCGCTGCCGCAGTTGGGACATTTCGTGAGCGCGTGATAGCGTCTTCCGCAATAGTGGCATTTAAGCTCGTTGTCTTCTTTGTGATATGTCAGCGAGATGTCGCAATCTTCGCACTTTGCAACGTATCCGCACTCTTTGCAGCGGATAAATGACGCAAATCCGCGACGATTGAGAAAGAGCATTGATTGTTCGCCCTTGTTCTTCGTCTCGATGAGCGCGTCCTGAAGTGCCTTTGAGAAAAGCGAACGATTGCCCATGCGAAATTCCTGCGTCATATCCACGATTTCCATTTCCGGCAATTTGTGCTTGGATATGCGGTCGGGAAGAGTTATGAGTTGATACTCGCCTTCCGTCGCTTTCAGATACGTTTCCATATCGGGAGTTGCCGAGCCGAGCACCAAAACGCCGTCGTTTGCTTTCGCTCTGTAACCTGCAATTGTTTTCGTGTCGTATCTTGGGTTGGATTCCGACAGATAACTCGTGTCGTGTTCTTCGTCGATTATGATTACGCCGATGTTTTCAAGCGGTGCGAAAACCGCGCTTCTCGCGCCGATTGCGATGTGAGCCGCGCCGGTTTTGAGTCTTTTCCACTCGTCGTATCTTTCGCTGTCGTTAAGTCCCGAATGAAGTATCGCAACGTCGTCTCCGAATCTTGCTCTGAAAAGGCCGAGCATTTGCGGAGTAAGCGATATTTCCGGAACGAGCATTATCGCCGTTTTTCCCTTTGCGATCTCTCGTTCGATGACGGTTTCGTATATCTCGGTTTTTCCGCTTCCCGTAACGCCGTGAAGCAAGAACGTGCCTTTTCCGTTTGATATTTTTTCGACCGCGTCCGATTGCGCAGGCGTCAAAACGACGTGTTTTTTCTCTTTTTTGAGCGTTCCGAGCGGAGTCGAACGTTCGTGAACATCGCTTTCAACGACGACGCCTTTTTCTCTCAATCCGTTTATCGCGCTCACGCCGAATCTGCCTATCAGAAGGGTTAGAAACTGTCCGCCGGTGGACGCTATGAAATCGAGTGCGTCGAGTTGCTTTTGCGCTCTCGAACCGACAATCGATTTGAGTTCTTCAAGCGAACGCGTATCGTCGACGGTAAGAAATTTTCTCGTAAATTCGGGATCTTTTTCTTCGCGAAGTTTTGACGGAATAAAAAGACGGATAACGTCGATATAGCGCAGATTGTACGTCTTGCGCATAAAGTTCATAAGTCCCAACTGTTCGGGACTTATCGGTGAATCTATGTATTTTGCCTGTTTGAGATTTGAAAAATCGGACGAATCTTTTTTGCCTATAACGAAACCGATTAGGCGTTTCTTGCCGAATTCGACGACGACTCGGCTTCCTATCGGAACGTCGGGACCTTCGTAATCGAAAGTGCGGTCAACGTCCGAGTTTGAAATGTCGACGATAACTTCAAGAATCATAACGCAAGCACCTTGTCGAGTATCATATCGGCAAGCGCGCGTTTTGACACTTCGCCGCTTTCAAACAAATTGCCGTCGTTGTCTATAATAGTAGCGACGTTCGTATCCACGTTGAATCCCGCGCCTTTTTGCGTGACGTCGTTTGCAACGACCAAATCGGCGTGTTTCTTTTTGAGTTTGCCTTTTGCGTTTTCAATCAGATTTTCCGTTTCCGCAGAAAAAACGACAAGTTTTCTTTCACCTTTGCTTTCCCCGAGCGTTTTGGCAATGTCGGGATTTTTCACAAACGTAAGCGTGAGCGTATCGCTCTTCACTTTGTTGTCAAACGGCTTTTCGAGTCGATAATCTGCAGGTGCAGCCGCCATAATAGCGACGTCGCAACCTTCAAACTCTTTCACGCACGCGTCGAGCATATCCTTCGTGGAAACGACTTTAATTGCTTTTTCGGTGCAATTCGGGGGTGCCGTCGATACGTTTCCGTACACCAAAACGACACTTCCGCCACGCTCTGCAACGGCATTTGCAATTGCGAAGCCCATTTTTCCGCTGGAATGATTTGCAAGCACGCGAACGCCGTCGATATTCTCTTCCGTTCCGCCTGCCGTGACGAGAACTCTCTTGCCGGCAAAATCCTGAACGGGAGTGAGATACTCGACGATTTTGTCGACGATGTCTTTCGGCTCCGCCATACGCCCTTTGCCGACGTCTCCGCATGCAAGAAGTCCGACCGCACTGTCGCAGAACATATCGCCGCGCTCTTTAAGCACTCGCATATTCTCCTGCGTTGCAGGGTCTTCGTACATATTGCAGTTCATTGCCGGGCAAATAAGTTTTGGCGCATTGCACGCAAGATAAGTCGTCGTGAGCATATCGTCTGCAATTCCGTTTGCGAATTTTGCAATGACGTTTGCCGTCGCCGGAGCAACCACAAGAATATCCGCTTTTTTCGCAAGCGAGATATGGTTGATGTCAAACACCTTGACAGGCTCGAAAGCGTTGGTAACCACCGCAGATTTCGCAAGCGTTTGGAACGTCAAGGGCGTGACAAACTCCCGAGCGTTGTCCGTCATAACGACGTCCACGTTTGCGCCCAGTTTTTTGAGTCGAGACACTATCTCGCACGCTTTGTAAACGGCAATTCCGCCGCTCACGCCCAACACAACGTTCTTTCCGTACAGCATAAAAACCTGCCTGTAGCTAAAATCGCTTACGTTCAGTCGCGAACGATTTTGATTTTGTCTTCGTAGATTTCTTTGCAAGCGAGAGAAATGGGTTTCATTCCGCTCTTTGCAAGATAGTCGCTTTCGCTCGTGACGAGTTCGCGAGTGCGTTTTGCAACTGCGACGGTGAGTGCGTATCTGCACTCTGCGTGTTTGATAAGTTTGTCAATCGGGGGATCGATCATCATAACTTTTATTCTCCGTTTCTTTTATTTATATTCGTTGCAACTTGCGTTGCGTTTCGACTTTGTAGTGCAAAACCGTTTTTAGTTTTGCGAGTTTTCTTTTGCGTACTTTTCGTTGAGTTCCTTGCGTTTGTTTTCAAGGAACGCGACGATTTTGTTCGAGCAATCGAGAGCCACGTCGTTTACGACCACGAAATCGTAAAAAGGTATCGCTTTTGACTCGAATTCAATCTCGTCAAGACGTTTTTTAAGACTGTCGGGAGTTTCGCTACCCCTGCCGACGAGACGCTTTTTGAGTTCTTCGAGAGACGGCGGATTGATAAACACCGTCACGGCGTCGGGATACACCTTTTTGATGTTCTTTGCACCTACGCTGTTAATGTCGAGAAGTATGTCGTAGCCTTCGGATAGCAATCTGTCGATTTCGCATTTCAACGTGCCGTAGCAGTTCGTGAAAGTGCGCGTGTATTCGACAAATTCGTTGTTTTCGACTTTGCGCGCAAACTCTTCTTCGGTTACGTAATAATAATCGATGCCTTCTTTTTCGCCGGCTCTCGGCTTTCTCGACGTGCATGACACCGAAAAACGAAGATTCGGCATTGCGTCGAACATGTGCGAGATGACAGTGCTTTTGCCCACTCCGCTGAAGCCCGAGATGACTATCAACATACCGCGTTTTTGCATAAGTGTAAACTCCCTTTCCCGACCAAGCGGGATATATGAATAACTTACGTTTTATTCGATATTTGCCGCTTGTTCGCGCATCTTTTCGATTTCGTTCTTGATGGCAAGCACTTGACCGGTTATGCGCATATCGTTGGCTTTCGAGCCGATCGTGTTCGTCTCTCTGTTGAATTCCTGCACGAGAAAGTCCATTTTTCTTCCGACGGGTTCGTCCGCTTCGAGAAGCGCGCGCATGTTGGCGATGTGCGTCGTAAGACGGGTGATTTCTTCGTCAATGGCGCAATGATCGGCATAAAGGGCAACTTCGGTGGCAAGTCTTTGCATATCAACCTGTGTGGGTGAAACGACTTCCGCAATGCGTGCGTTGAGTGCGTTTCTGTAATCTTCCACCACTTGCGGCGCAAATTCTTTGATGATTTCAAGGCAGGACGCAATATTGTCGAGTTTCTTTGAAATGTCCGCTTTGAGAGCCAAACCTTCTCTTTCTCGCATGTTTTTGAGATTCTCGAGTGCGGCGTTCAACGCTTCGACCGTCATTTCGGCAAGCAAATCTTCGTCTTCGACCGCCTGTTCTTTCGTCACGACGTCGGGCACTTTGAGAATGGAAGAAAGCGTCAAATCGTTTTCAAGCCCCGTAGCGAGCGCAAGTTTGTTTGCGGCGGCAAGATAATTTGCGGCAAGTTCGCAATCGACCGTATATGCGCCTTCGTCGACGGCGGTTTGTTCGTATGTCAGGAACAAATCGACGTGACCGCGGGAAATGGCGGAAGAGATTGCTTTGCGCACTCTGTCTTCAACGAAAAGAAAGGTTCTCGGCAATTTGAAATTGCAATCCAAAAATCTGTGATTCACCGTCTTGATTTCAACGGTTATCGTCTTCCCGTCGCGCTTACTCGCGCCTTTTCCGTAGCCTGTCATGCTGTACATTCGCATATCCGCCTATATAAATTTTTTAGTATTATATCATAAACAATACTCATAAACAAGCGAAACGTAAAAAAAGTCGAGCATTTCTGCACGACCTTTTCGCATTTTTTCGTTTATTTTAGGCTTATCGCAATCCGAGCATCGCCTTAAACTCGTTTTCGTCAATGATTTTGATGCCGAGCTTCTGCGCCTTTTCGAGTTTCGAGCCTGCGTCTTCGCCCGCAAGAACAATATTGACGGTTTTAGAAACGCTTGCCGCGACTTCACCGCCGTTGTCTTCGATAAGTTTCGTCGCCTCACCGCGCTTGTAGGTAGGAAGCGAGCCCGTAAGCACGATTTTCATCCCCGAGAAAACACCTTGTTTTTCTTCTTTCTCTTCGATTTTCACACCGCTTGCAAGCAGTCTGTTTACAAAATCGACATTGTTAGAATCACGGAAAAATTGGAAAACGTTGTTTGCAAGTATATCTCCGATGCCGTCCACACTCGAAAGTTCTTCAAAAGACGCTTTTTCGAGATTTTCGAGCGTTCTAAACCGCTTAACCAAATCTTTTGCGGTCTTTTTGCCGATACCGTCGATGCCGAGTGCGAAAATAAATCTGTCAAGCGTCGTATTCTTTGCTTTTTCGATTGAAGAAAGCAAATTCGCAATCTTTTTGTCGCCGAATCCGTCAAGACCGAACAAATCGGTTGCGGTCAGATTGAGCAAATCGACAGCGTCTTCGAGATGAGTTTCGTTGTAAAGTTGTTCGGCGGTTTTTTCACTGAAACCGTCTATATCCATAGCGTCCTTTGACGCAAAATGGTCAAGTTTGGATACGATTTGCGGCGCACAGTTGTCTCCCGTGCAATACAAAAACGCGCCGACTTCTTTGACGGGAGCGTGGCAAACGGGACATACGGTCGGTTTTTCGACGGGTTTTGCGTCGGGAGATTCTATTGCAACGCCCATAATTTCGGGAATAACGTCGTTGCTTCTGCGCACGAAAACCTTGTCGCCGATTTTGACTTTCTTTTTGAGAATATCGCCGTAATTGTTCAGCGTTGCGCGCGATACGGTTACTCCGCCTATGTCGACAGGTTCTAACACCGCAATCGGATTGAGTTTTGCGCTTCTGGACACTTGCCACACAACGTCTTCGAGCGTCGTGGTCATCTCGTCGGCCTTAAACTTGTACGCAACCGCCCATTTCGGGAATTTTTCGGTGAAACCTATCTCGTCGCGAAGAGCAACGTCATCCACCTTGAACACTACTCCGTCGATGAGATAGTCGAGAGTTTCTCTCTTCTCTCCCACCATATCGGCGTAATGCATCGCTTCTTTTTCGCTTCTGACGATTTTGAAATCGCCTTCCGTCTCGAAGCCTTGTTCTTTGACGAACGCACGCATTTCTTCCTGAGAAGAAAAATGCTTGTCGCTATACCCGATATTGTAGGCAAAGAAAGACAAATCGCGTTTTGCCGTGACGTCGGGATTGAGATTGCGAATTGCGCCCGCCGCGCCGTTTCTGGCGTTTTTGAGCGGTTCGTCGGCCGTTTGATTGTATCTTTCGAGCGCACTCAAACGCAATATACCTTCGCCTTGTATCTCGATTTTGCCCTTATAATCGATATGTTTGGGCAAATAACGAATGGTGTTGACCTGGTCGGTGACTATTTCGCCTATCGTGCCGTTTCCGCGCGTTGCGGCTTGAATGAGTTCGCCGTTATTGTACAAAATGTTGAGCGTAAGTCCGTCGAATTTATACTCGCAAGTGAGCGCGGGAAAATACCCTACCGTTTTGACGAGACGGTTGCACCAGTCCGAAAACTCTTCTTTAGACTGGCATTTGTCGAGACTATACAGGCGCAAAAGATGCTTCGATTGCTCGAATTTGCCTTTCGGCGCACCGCCGACTCTGTGCGTGGGGCTGTTTTTGAGAGAATAACCTTCTTCTGCTTCAAGCGTTCGCAATTCGTCGTAAAGGCGGTCATACTCCGCGTCGGATACGACGGGAGCGTCTTCTTCGTAATACAGTCTCGCCCACTCGTTGAGAGTGTTTACTAGTTCTTTCATTCTGGCAAGTTTGTCCATAATTTCACCTGCTGTTATTTGCAATAGGTTTTATAGCGTTTGCTATAATATAGATTTTGCTCGTTTTTGAGTGATATTAGTCTTCTTTTCCGACGATTTTCAGGTTCGGAGCGGCGATTGCAAGCGTAAATCTCTTCACGCCCAAACCTTTGAACGCGATTGCCGCGATTTTGTCTTCACCGTCGCCGTCCGTCTGAATTATTATGCCGCGTCCGAATTTGGAGTGCTCGACGATAGTGTTTTTGGTGAATTTGTCGTAGTCTACGTTTGAAGACTTTGCGGTTTTTGACACGTTCGTCATGCTCGATTTGTCAAAGCCGTTTGACAATTTCGTCTTGAACGCCGCCGTCTGCGGATTGTTTACGCCGAGTTTTATGCGATTTTCGGGTTTGAAAGACGATTGCGTATAGTTCGAGTTTGAAAAGCGCATGGATTGTCTAAATCCGCTCATCTCGCCCACGAATCTGCTTTGCGGCATATTTTCCGTCTTACCGAAACGGTAACGCTGACGCGCATTGAGAATGAAAAGTCTCTTTCTCGCTCTGGTAATGGCAACGTACATCAGTCGTCTTTCTTCTTCGATGTCGCCTGCCGTTATCGAACGTTGCGTCGGAAATATGCCTTCTTCGAGTGCGACAACGAACACGTCGTCGAATTCTAGTCCTTTCACTGCGTGTACGGTTGCGATAGTCACGTAATCGTCACTGTTCATCTCGTCCGTATCGCTCACGAGCGCGACCGATTGCATAAAGTCGGAAATCGTCGAATTTTCGTTGTCCTGCTCGTATTGCTGCACCGCTCCGACAAGTTCTTCGATGTTTTCGAGACGGTTTGCGTCTTCGGGATCTCCGCTTGCCGTCAGTGCGGTTTCAAGCCCGCTACGACGTATCGCGTATTGCACGAATTCAACCGCCTTCATTTGCTTTTGCATTTTGACAAGGTCCATTGCGATTTCCGTGAACGGAGCAAGTTTCTTCGCGGTCGTTCCCGAAAGCAATCCGGGATTGAGAAGCACCTGAAAGAGCGTCATATTCGTGTCTTTTGCCACGTTTTGCAATTCCGAAACGGCAGTGTTGCCTATACCGCGCTTTGGATAGTTGACGACTCTAAGAACGCTGTCGTTGTCGCTCGGATTTATCGCAATGCGCACGTATGCGAGCGTGTCCTTAATTTCTTTTCTTTCGTAAAAGCGGAAGCCGCCGAAAACTTTGTACGGTATGCCGTGCAGGTTGAATTCTTCTTCAAAACCGCGCGTAACCGAGTTTGCGCGCACCAAAACCGCCATTTCTTTGTACGGTTCGCCCTGACGATGCAACGTGCTTATAGCGCGTGCCACGTGGCTTGCTTCGTCTCTGTCCGAATACGCTTCGTAATACTCGATGCTGTCGTCTGCTTCGATGTCGCTCCAAAGCGTCTTCTCGTTGCGGTTTGCGTTGTTTTTTATGACGTTGTTCGCCGCTTTGAGAATTGACGTCGTGCTTCGATAGTTCTGTTCGAGTTTGAAGACTTTCGTACCCGGGAAATCTTTGGGGAAATCGAGAATATTGCGAATCTCCGCTCCGCGCCAACTGTAAATGGACTGGTCTTCGTCCCCGACGACGAACAAATTGCCGTATTTTTTTGACAGCATTTTCACGATGTCGTACTGCAATTTGTTGGTATCCTGAAACTCGTCGACGTTTATGTATTTGAAACGATTCTGATATTTTTCAAGCACCTCGGGACACTCACGGAACAAAAGCACGGTTTTGAGAAGCAAGTCGTCAAAGTCGAGACAATTGCATTTTTTCAATTCCGCTTCGTAGCGTTTGTAAACTTCGGTGATATTGTAGGCGTCGTTGTCGTCGTCCTTTATCGCGTCGTAATAGTCTTCGGGAGACATCGCAAGCGTCTTTGCACGCGAGATATGCCACAAATAATCGCCTTTGTTTTTCGGGTCGGCTTGCGGATAGTCCTGCAAAATTCTCTTGACCACTCGCTCGCTTTCAAGGTCTGTGTAAATCGTAAAATCTTTGGAATATCCGATTTTGTCTATGTCCGTGCGAAGTATGCGAGCGCACATAGAGTGAAACGTGCTTGTCCAAACGTCCGAATATCCGAGTTGTTTTTCTATTCGTTCTTTCATCTCGTTCGCCGCTTTGTTCGTGAACGTGATTGCAAGAATGTTGTACGGGCTTACCCCGATTTCTATCAAATGACAAATGCGCGCGGTGAGTACGCGCGTTTTTCCGCTGCCTGCGCCTGCGATGACGAGTATCGGTCCGTCCACCGCTTCGACAGCGAGTTGTTGTTGTTTGTTGAGTTTGAATGTCGTGTTCATAATCGTATCATACGACTTCTTATGAGACGAAAAAGTCGCTTATCGATAAAAATCATACCACATATTGTGCAATTTATCAATTTGTTCGTGCAAAATACGCAAAATATACCGAAAAAAATCGTCAAGTTTATTGATTTGAAAAAATAGATATGATAATATAATAATAACTTGGATTATAGAGAAGTTTTTTCATGCAAAAAATTTCTCTCTTTCCACGCGGAGGAGTTTTTTTATGGCTAAGTACGATGAGATCGAATTTCTTGAAAGCGAGATTCTCGAAGACGACGTCGACGCACCTGTCGGCACTCTAATTCACATTGCCGAAGACGGCACCGTCGAAGAAGCGAAACCGATTGAAGACGCAGTCTCCACCGACGAAGAAAAGACCGAAAACAACGAAATAGTTTCCGAAGATTCGGAAAACGTCAACGACACCGTCGAAAACGAAGAATTAAACGACGAAAGCGTTTCCGCCCCGCAAGAAACCGATGCGGAAGAAATCACCGCGGAAGAAAACGAAGAAACTGCCACGCAAGACGACGTGACAGTCGAAAGCGTGTCGGAAGAACCCATAGAAGCGGAAAACGCAATCGAAAACACGGCACTCGAAGACGAAAAAGAAATCGAAACACCACAGGAAGAAAACGTCGAAGTCGAAGAAGTCGCAAGCGAACAAACCGAAGACGTTTCATCCGAAAGCTCCGCCGAGTATGAACCCGTCCCCGTCATCTCCGTAGATATGACGGACGAAGAAGAGGCAAATTCGGAAGAAACGAGCGAAGTCAAAGCCGAAGACACTCAAGAAGCCGATAACTTAGAAGAACAGGCGCAACAAGAAACCGTTCAAGAAGATAATTCCGCACTCGAAGAAATAAAAGACGCAACGACGGAAGAAACCGCCGAAACGCCCGTCGAAGAAAAAGCGGAAGAAATCAAGGTCGAAAAACCGAAAAAAGCAAGAAAGCCCGCTCAAAAGAAAGTCGCAGAAAAGCAAGAAGAGAGCGATGATAAACACGAAGAAAAGAAGAGCGCGGTTAAACTCGACGACGTATTCTCCGTGGACGGCGCATTGCACAATACGAATTTTGCAATAGAACAACCAAAGAAAGCAAAAATCGTTTCCACCAAGCAAAAACAAGAAAAAGCGGAAGACCTCTGGGCTGTCGCATCCGTCGTTCCCAAAAAGAAGACCGCAAAAAACGAGCCGAAAGCGGAAGAGCCTAAAAAAGAAGAAGTCAACCCTGCCCCCAAGAAGAGAACGACAAAACAAGCCGTAAATGAAGACAGGACTGTAGAAGTCGCCGCGGATACGACCAAAAAGAAATCCGCCGCTAAAAAGTCAACTCAAGTTGAAAATACACAAAACTCTACAACGGAGGAAAAGAAGAAAGTGGCAGCAAAAGACAAGACCGCAACGACGGCTGAAAAAGATGTGAAAGCAACCAAGACGACTGCAAAGGCAGACGCAAAAACAGCAAAAGAAACGAAAGCTCCCGTAAAAGAAGCCGCTCCCGAAAAGGAAGTCAAGGCAACCAAAACGGCAAAAGACGATAACAACGACGAACAAGTTCTCGTCGAAGGCGAAGGCAAAGTTCACGGCAAATACGTCATCAAGAAGACGGATAAGGGCAATTTCGTGTTCAAACTCTACTCTTCCAACTACAGAGTCGTGGCAATCGGCGCACAAGCCTACACCACTCTCGGCGCAGCAAAAATCGGCGTACAAAGCATCATAAAGAACGCTGAAATAGCACCCATTGAAAATCAAACGTTGAAAAATTACGAAACCTTGAAGTTCCCCAAATGGGAAATCTATCAAGACAAGAAAGGCGAATATCGTCTCCGTTTGTTCGCAACCAACGGCAGCCTTATCGCAACCACCAACGACGGATATGCCGACATCACAGGCGCAAAGAACGGTATTGCGGCAGTTGCAAGAGCAAGCAAGGGTTGCGCTATCGTGAGAAACGACAATCTCTGGTAATCAAACGGCGAATCGATTTTGAAGAAACATAGAAAAAACGAGTGCAATCGCGCTCGTTTTTTTTATGCCTTTTATTCTTAAAGAATAGACGTATCGTTTTGAAAAATCGGCGAATATAAAAACGCTCGATAATTGAGCGTTTTCTATCAAAAGGAATCTGTTGCAGAATCCGTCGTCTGCGCCGGCTGCTCGAGATTTTTCATATCCGAGAGTGATTTTATTTTCAGTCCGCCGCAAATCGCTCGTATAAGCGCAATCACGAACGCTATTGCAAAAACTATGTATTTCGTTGCGCCGTCGTCGGTCTCTTTCGCGATAAAAACAACCGCCGAAATCAAGAAAACCGCGCTTTCGACAAAGTTGAACGCCGATGCGATTATGACAGTCACTTTTGAAGTGTTGTATTCGATTTGCTTTTTCGTGGCACATTTAAGCCCAAGTATCGTGCTTACGATAGACAATGCCAAGGCAAAGAACGAGCATATCGCAATCGCGACGAACAAGACGCCGAAAAACGCAGACACGCCGTAACTTTCTTCAGTGTTTCCCATCATCGCAAGCCCGATAACGATAGTTACTATTCCAAGTATTCCGTACACGACGGTGAAAATCAAATCGATTATTCCCGACGTCAACAATGTTTTCTTTGCTTTAACCATATAATCCCCTACTTCAAACGCCATTTTTCAAGACGTTCACATATCTTTTTTTGATATTTTAACATATTTTCTTGATGATTTCAAGATCGGATTGCGCTCCATTGATTGTTCGACACCGTTTAAGTGCGAATTTAGCAGAAAGTCCGCATCGGAAATTTTTGAAAAATATATTGATATACGCGCATACGTATGCTACAATTTTATTATCAAATTCAAAGGAGTTTGAAAAATGAATATTACAGACAACAACAAAGATTTGAAAAAAATCATAAAAACGATGCGCATAATTTGGTGCTTCACTATCGTTTTTGCTATAGTATTTCTTGCGTTGGGAATAAATTCGCTCGTCGTTGCGGGACCGTTCGGTGAAAACGAAGCAAACGCTCTTCTTCCGCACGGACCGGCAGTTGCGTTGACCGTTATTGGCGGCATTTGCGCCGCAATCACGTTCTTCCTTACGTTCTTAGCGTTCGTATTCCCTGCAATGGCAACTATTGCACCGAAAATCAGCGGCGTTATGATTGACGCAAACAAAGAAAACATTCAAAACGTATTCCGAACCGTCAAAGACGCCACAGCCCCCACGCCCGAGCAAGACGGCGAAACGATGTTCTGTCACCACTGCGGACAAAAAATCGCAAAAGACTCCGCCTACTGCAAATACTGCGGCGAAAAGCAATAAATAAACAAGGACGAGAAATCGTCCTTTTTATTTACGCTTTAATCAACAACTTTAAAAAAAGTTTAAGCAAGTTGCGTCAAGCACTTGTCAAAAGACGATTGTTCATATATAATATTCGTCGTTGGGTTGACGGATTCCGTCGAACAGTTGGGGGAATGGATTTGTTTACCATCACTTCCAACTGCCACCCATTCTTAATTATTCCATGGAGAAGTCGGATGCTATGGTACTTCGTACCAAATACGCTCCGCTCCATTCATAAAAATTCATGGAGAAGTCGCCTAGTTTGGTCGAGGGCGCGCGACTGGAAATCGCGTAACCGTCAAAAGCGGTTCAAGAGTTCGAATCTCTTCTTCTCCGCCACCATACAAAAACCCTACTAAACAGTAGGGTTTTTGATTGTAAATATTTTGTTTTTTGTGAATTTCAATACTTCGTGTATTCTCTTTGGATAAAAATCGTTTATTTCAAAAATCCGTTGACTATCTTCTCTTCCGCTTCCTTTTCGGTGAGTCCGAGAGACATAAGTTTGACGAGTTGTTCGCCTGCAATCTTGCCGATTGCCGCTTCGTGGATAAGGCTTGCATCGACGCAATTTGCATTTAGTTCGGGTTTTGCGGTGACGGTGCCTTTGTCCATAATGATTGCGTCACATTCGGTGTGTCCCGAACAAAGATTGTTGCCGTCTATACAAGAGACGTATTTCTGATGCGAATCGTCTTTTGCGATTGCTCTCGACACGACGTGCGCGCCCGAATTTTTGCCGTTGAGCGCAACGTGGAATTGCGTTTCGGCATACTGTTTGCCGTGCGTAAAGATTTTTTCGTGAATAACGAGAGTTGCGCCGTCTTTGAGCGTTGCACTCGTCTTTCTCACTGCGGAATCAACGCCTTTTATCTGCGCCGTTTCCATGGTCATAGACCCGTTTTCGTCGATTTCGACGATAGTGGTCGGGTTGAGTATTCTCTCACCCGTGCCTTCGCCTTCACCGTAGTGCTTCTCTATATACAAAACCTTTGCGTTTTTCCCGATATGGAATGCGTGAATTCCGTCGTGTTCGCTTTTAAGACCGCCGGCATTGTGAATTCCGCAACCTGCGACTATCGTCACGTCTGCGCCGTCTTCAACGTAAAAATCGTTGTAAACGAGATCGTTAAGTCCGGTCTCGGTCAAAATGACGGGAATATCGACTCTTTCGCCTTTTGTGGCGGATTTTATGAAAATATCAATACCGGGTTTGTCGGCTTTTGTCTGAATGTCGATATTTGCGGTCGTATTTCTGCCTGCAAGTTTTCCGTTGTCACGAATGTTGTATGCGCCCTGCGGAATTTTTTCTATATCCGCAATTTCTTTGAGCAAACTCTTTTCGACTTTCCCGAGATTCATTTTGCCACCCCCTGTGCTTTGTCGGTGAGCGCTTTGCATGCCGAACGAGCTAGAAGTTTTGGCAAAACTTCGTCCTTTGCCCCGTCCGACTTGACTTTTCCGTCCGCAATGACCACAATTCTGTCGGCAATGTCGAGTATACGCTCCTGGTGAGAGATGATGAGAATCGATCCTGAAGTCGTTTGCGACAAACGCTCGAAAACCGTGATAAGACTGTTGAAACTCCAAAGATCGATTCCCGCTTCCGGTTCGTCGAAAACGGTAAATTTCGCTTTGCGTGCAAGCGTCACGGCAATTTCGATACGTTTGAGTTCGCCGCCCGAAAGACTTGCATTGACTTCTCTGTCAACGTAATCGCGCGCGCAAAGCCCCACTTCGGACAAATATTCGCATATCTCGGAAATCGAGAGCGTTTTGCCGCTTGCGATATTTATAAGGTCGGACACCGTAATGCCTTTGAATTTTACGGGTTGTTGGAATGCAAATGCAATGCCCGAATTTGCTCTGTCGGTGACGGACATATCGGTGATATCCGCTCCGTCGAGATATATTCTTCCGCTTGTGGGTTTGATAATGCCCATAACGAGTTTTGCAAGCGTTGACTTGCCCCCGCCGTTAGGTCCCGTGAACGCAATAAATCTCTCGTCCAGTTTCAAACTCACGCCTTTGATTATTTCTTTTTGCACGCCGTTTTCTTCAACAGAATAGCGCACGTCTTTAAGTTCAAGCATATAGGCCCTTCTCTTTCGTATTTTTCCGTCGAAATTATGACACCGATTTCACGTTTAGTCAAGAGTTTTTGCAAAGCAACCTTTTTGTAACCGTACAAAAGTATGACAAAAAAGAAAAAAAGCGTCATCAATATAATTTGTGTGATTTTGGCAAAATCTTTCTTGAGTTAATCGGCTTCAAAATTTGCTTTACGCTTGAAGTTGCACTTTGCTTATGATATACTAATATCATAAAGGGCAATGAGTCCGAAAAAAGTAAGGTAAAAAATGAAAAGAACCGCTTTGAAAAATCTCGTATCGGCAACGACCGTCGCACTTGCGATAATCTTGGTGTTAAGCGCAGTTTTTGCGTTTGTGCAATATCAGGTCAAATCTTTCGATTCGTCGGCACAGGTCGCAATCGCCGCGGATTATTATTCAACTCTCGACACGTCGAGCAACGGTGCGACGTTCCGATCCAAGCTCGCTCAACTTATAACCGACACCCATAAAAAGAAAACTTCATACTCGGGTTTGGCAAGCGTCTATTCTACAAGCGACGCAGACCCGAATAAAAGCGGAAACATCATTTGGTTTTATACCGGAACTTCAATAAAATACAGTGGCGGCTTCGGCAGCAGCGGTGGCACGACAAACCGTGAACACGTCTGGCCTAAAGACGGTGGAAAAGCTTTCAGTGCAAGTTCTGATGCGGGATCAGATGCACACCATCTTCGCCCCACCGAAGCTAACCTTAATTCGACTCGCGGCAGCAGACAATTCGGCGAAGTGTCTCAAACTGCTGCAAACATCGTAAGAGAAAACGGCTCTACTTCGTACGACAACCTTTGCTATGCTTCCGGCAACTATTTTTACCCGGGCGAAGGATATCGCGGCGCGACGGCAAGAATTTTGATGTACGTCGAAACTCGTTGGGGAAATCAATTCAATCTTAAGTTTGTTCTTGGCGAAGGCAACAGCAAGACCATAGGCGACATCGAGACCCTTATGAAATGGCACTATCTCGAGCCGCCGACAGCCGAAGAAATGAGAAGAAACGAAGCGGTTTACAAAATTCAGGGCAACCGCAATCCATTCATCGATCATCCCGAATACGCAACACAAATCTATTGCTATGACGGAAAGGACTACAATTCCAGATTGCAAGCAGTTGCGGCAAAATACGACACTTATACGACAGGTGGCGCAGATATTACAAGCATTTCGCTTTCCCCTGCAAACACAGTCTTGTCAATCGGCGGAGAAACCACTCTCACGGCAACCATCGCACCTGCAAACGCAAAACGCGATTTGACCTGGACTTCGTCAAATCCTAGCGTCGCAACAGTTGACTCCTCTGGTAAAGTCACCGCTCTTGCAAACGGCACGACAACGATTACCTGCGCAAGCACGAAAGACGGCACGATTAAATCAAGTGCGACAATCACAGTCAAGAGTGTAACCGCAATTGAAGTAAACGGAACTCCCGCAAAAACCGTGTACAATGACGGCGAAAAATTTAACCCTGCAGGTTTGAGAATTTCTGCAACCTACTCAGACAACACAAAGGGATATCTTGACAACTCCGCTTGCCAATGGCTTGACGGTGTAACGAGAAAAACCACGCTTTCTGTCGGCACGACAAGCGTCATCTGCAAAGTCGGCACTCTCGAAGCGACCATCAACGGAATCACCGTAAAAGAGGCAACGGGCGGATCGCTGACGATAGACAGATCTAGTTTTACAAACAGTACAAAATACGATTGGCTTTCTTGGTCATCGGACAATATAGCAGGAAAAGGATTTGTATTCGGTAACAATAAAAACGTTATACAAATGAATAACAAGCAAAACAGTCAATTCATCTTCAACACGACTGCAATTCCTGCAAATATTACGTCGATAAAAATCAAAATGAACAACGGCCAAAAAGACTGGCAAATATTGACGTCCCCCACTCCGTTTGCAGAAGCAAGCGGAAAAGCGACGGGCGGTACAGACCAAGGAACGAAAGAAGCCACTGAAAACGGCACTATCTGGAATATCAGCACGTCAGACAGATATTTTGCAATCAACTATGCCGATTCAGGCGTTGCATATATCGATTCCATTGTCATAACTTACGGCGGAAGTGCGGCAGAATGCGATCACACATACGGAGACTGGACTGTTTTAAGAGACCCCACAGAAACCGAAGTCGGAGAAAAAATCCGTTCATGCACCAAGTGCGGACACGATGAAATGCAAGAAATTCCCATGCTCGCCCATTGCGAGCACGACTACGGCGAATGGATCGTAACGAGACCTGCAACAGAAGACGAATTCGGTGAGAGATCTCACTCTTGCACGAAATGCGGTCACGTCGAAACTGAAGAAATTCCAAAACTCACGCCGTCAGGATGTGACCATACTTTCGGAGATTGGACTATAACGAAGAATCCGACAACTACCGAAAAAGGCGAAAAAACTCGTAGTTGCACCAAATGCGGTCACGTCGAAACTGAAGAAATTCCAAAACTCATCCCCACGGCGTGTGAACACGTATTCGGCGATTGGACAATAACGAAGAATCCAACTACAACCGAAAAAGGCGAAAAAACTCGTAGTTGCACCAAATGCGGATACATCGAAACAGTAGAAATAGACAAACTCTCCACCATTGACGATTTCAAAGAAGCGGTTGCCGCGATAGACAATGCTACGACTCCTGAAGAAAAACAGGAAGCCATCGAAAGAGCAGAACTCATATTCGACAACCTAACTATCAACGATAAGTCGGATGTAGAAGTTATGCAAGCGTTCAGCAAACTTTCCGAAATCAAATCGCAGGTTCAAAAAGGCGACTTAATTGACGGAAAACTCAGCGACGGCGCTATTGCAGGT
>CAVKIG010000033.1:0-17879 GCA_963656415.1 bacterium
CCGTCAACTCATGTATTATTTATACATTAGGGTTGCCGTTAGCGTGGCTCTTTCTTGTTCTTCATCTCAATATTGCGCTTTTATAAAATGCGCTAAATAGCGAATAACTTTGGACGCGATTGACGCAAAGCAATTCGTCCAGTGGACGGATTGTAGCCAAAGCGAACAAGGCGGATTGCCACGCAAACGCCGCAGTCCAAACAGATGACGAAGTGGGGAGTTTTATTTATATGACTTGCGTCGAAATTTCAATAAAAAAAGCGGCCTAATCGGTGCGCTTTTTCTTGTTACATATATGAGTTTGTTTTTTGTTATCCGAGAACTACGGAGCGAAGAAACGCAAGGACGACTGTGCAAGTCTCGGTGCGTTGTGCGTTCTTTTGTTCTATTGTCGTTGCGTTTACGTCGTCGGTGAAGTTTGGTAAAAACTTTATCGGCAAATCGTCTTCGACGTCGATTTGAGCAAATGCAGTGTGATTGCTTTCCTTCAA
The DNA here is from genome assembly GCA_963656415.1 of bacterium. Lineage (GTDB taxonomy): Bacteria > Bacillota > Clostridia > Christensenellales > CAG-917 > CAG-475. The sequence continues at coordinate 492 of CAVKIG010000033.1, forward strand.
GACTTTTGAAACGTAACCGTCTTTGAGTCGTGCTTTTGCATCGTTTGCTTTGTCTTGGGTGCGAACTTTGTCGTTGTCCGCTTCGACGAGAAGAACGGGCAGCGAACAATCGAGAAGATTGTCCGCAACGTAGATTTCGATGCCGTTGTCGTCTTTGACGGGGTCGCCGTTTTCGTCAAGCAATTTGTGTCTGCTTCCGACGGGAGCAAATAGCACCGTGCCCATAACTTTGTCTTTGTTTTCAGACGTTCTGCGTATTGCGCTCGCACCGCCTTCAAAAGAGTGTCCTGCGATGAAAAACTTCACATCGGGGTAGGTTTCAAACGCTTTTTCTTCTGCTTGGTAGTGAGTGTATGCAAGGTTGTTGTCAAGTTGCGGTATTACAACGAGATAGCCTTGTTTTGCAAGTGCGGTGGCAAGATAAGAATATCTTTCGGGCTCAATGCCCATTCCGACGTATAAAATCACGCCGTATTCACAGTTGAGATTGTTGCCGTTTGTCACTTTTCCGTTTTCGTCGCGCGTAGCGTTTGTGACGGGTGAGAACACGAGTGCGTTTCCGATGTTTCTTTCAAGCACGACAAAAGAGTTGTCTATGGCATAGTTAATTTTCTTGTCGTCGCCCTTTTTGTCGCACGCAAAAAGCGTCGCGCAAAGCACGAGTGTAAATGCAAGTGTTAAAACGGTGGTGATAATTTTCTTTTTCATCGTCTATACGGTGCGTTTTTGTGCAAAACGCCGATTTTCCAAGCGATAACGCTCGTTTTTCTTGATTATAGCACGCCTTAAAACATTTTTCCATAGCATTTTTCAAAAGATATGATATAATTGAAATATGAGAGAAAGAAATCCCAAAATTTTTCATCCGAACCGCGTGAAAAGAGACAATCCGCTCAAAACGAATGACGAAAAAAGTCTTACAACGCTTCTAAAAGAACACGACGACAACAAAATCGTGCCTTTTCACATGCCCGGGCATAAACGTGCGCCGTTCGATTATCTTTTCGGCGCGCAAAAAATAGATATAACCGAAATAGAAGGCTTTGACAATCTTCACGACGCAAACGGAATTTTGAAGTCGGCGCAGGAAAGAGCGGCAACTTTGTACGGCGCGAAATATACACGCTTCCTTATAAATGGCAGTACTTGCGGAATTCTCGCAGGTGTGAGAGCGGTGACGAAAGCGGGGGATAAAGTGCTTGTTGCTCGCAACTGCCACAAATCCGTTTTCAATGCGATTGAAATTTGCTCGCTCACGCCCGTGTACGTGCGCCCGACATATTTTGAAGAATACGGTTTTTACGGCTCGGTAGACCCTAAAGACGTCGAAAAGGCTTTTGACGAAAACGGAGATATAAAACTCGTCGTAATCACAAGCCCGACGTACGAAGGCGTGATAAGCGACGTGCAGAAAATTGCGGACATATGTCACGCACGCGGCGCGATTCTCTTCGTTGACGAAGCGCACGGCGCACATTTGGGACTTGACAAAAGATTTGAAAAAAGTGCGAGACAACTGGGCGCGGATATGGTGGTGAACAGTCTTCACAAGACGCTCCCCAGCCTTACGCAAACCGCACTTTTGCACGTTTTGACGGACAGAGTCGATATGAAAGAGATAGATTCGAACCTTGCCGTATTCGAATCGAGTTCGCCGTCGTACGTGCTTATGGCGTCGATAGACGGTTGCGTACGATTCCTTGAAGACGACAAAAAACGCGCACTCGAAAAATGGTCCGACGAAATAGACGCAACGAGAAAATCGTTGTCTCGTCTGAAAAAACTCGGATTGTTCGAGCCGAAAAAGGACTCGAGAGTGTTTGCATACGACAAGTCGAAACTTGTGATTCTATGCACGGGAGCAAGCACCAACGGAGTGGAACTCAAAAGCGTTTTGCGCAAAGCGTACGACATAGAACTTGAAATGGCAAGCGTCAATTACGCCATAGCAATGACGGGACTCGGTGACGGTTATGAGTCTTTCGGCGCACTCATAGACGCGCTGTTTTCGCTTGACGACAGTCTTGCTTTCAGAAACGGGCTTGTTACGCAACCTATGCTTGAAATCGCAAAAAAGGCACTTGAACCGTATCAAATCAAGAGTTTAAGTACCGAAATCGTCGATTTCGACAAAAGCGAAGGAAGAGTGTGCGCAGAGAACGTGTGGGCGTATCCGCCCGGTGCGCCGATAATCGTAAAGGGTGAAGTTATAGACGGAGAGTTTATAAAACACGCGACACTAGAGTATGAAAACGGCGTGAACGTATCAAGCGAAAAAGGCACTTTCCCGAGCGGAATACTCGTTGTGAAACAAGATTGAATCGTATTGTTTCAAACGATACGTAAGATGCGCTGATTTGCCTTTTGACCGAGAAAATCGAGCGAATAGGCAATTTGGACATTTGTGTTGACAAAACACGGCGTTGTTTCTATAATGATATATATTAAAAGTAAGGAGCCATTACGATGAAAAGAATTGTAACCTTGAAAACTCGCGATCTCAACGAAAGCAAAAAGAACGGCGGCTGCGGCGAATGCCAAACTTCTTGCCAATCCGCTTGCAAGACTTCTTGCGGCGTTGCAAACCAAAAGTGCGAGAAAGCAGCAAAATAACTTTTTAACCCAAAAATCACAAAAGTCGCCTAGATACGTCTAGGCGTTTTTTGTGTAGATAGGAAAATACAAATGATTCATTCTTTCAAACTGAACGGATACAATATCGTGCTCGACGTTGCGAGCGGAAGCGTGCATAGCGTCGACGACGTGGCGTATGACGTTATAAATCTATACGAGACGAAATCACGCAAAGAAATCGTCAAGGAAGTTGCTGTAAAATACGCGCAAGACGGCGTGAGCGAACAAGACATAATAGAGTGCTTGGACGACGTCGACGAGCTTGTCGCACAAGGCAAACTCTTTGCAAAAGACGAGTTTAAGCCCGATATAGAAAATCTCGCAAAACGCAACACGGTGCTCAAAGCCATGTGTCTTCACGTCGCGCACACTTGCAATCTCAACTGCGAGTATTGCTTTGCGTCGCAGGGCAAATATCACGGCGAGCGTGCGCTTATGTCGTACGAAGTGGGCAAACGTGCGCTTGATTTTCTCATCGAAAACAGCGGAACGCGCCGCAATCTCGAAGTGGACTTTTTCGGCGGAGAGCCGCTCATGAATTGGCAAGTTGTCAAAGATCTCGTTGCATACGCGCGTTCGATTGAAAAAGAACACGGCAAAAATTTCCGCTTTACGCTCACCACCAACGGCATGCTCGTTGACGATGACGTGATCGAATTTGCCAACAAGGAGATGGACAACGTCGTGCTCAGCCTTGACGGAAGAAAGGAGATCAACGACCACTTCCGCAAGACGATAGGCAACGTGGGAAGTTACGATATAATCGTGCCGAAATTCCAGAAATTCGTCAAAGCGCGCGGCGGCAAGAATTATTATATGCGCGGTACGTTCACTCATCGCAATCCCGATTTCACCAACGACATTCAGACAATGCTTGATCTCGGATTCGACGAACTCAGCATGGAACCCGTTGTGTGTCCGCCCACCGACAAATACGCGCTCACCGAAGACGACAAGAAAGTGCTTTACAAGGAGTACGAAAAACTTGCCGATATGATGATTGAAAGAAGAAAAGAAGGAAGACCGTTCACCTTCTATCACTATATGCTCAATCTCGAAGGCGGCCCTTGCATTTACAAGCGCATTTCGGGTTGCGGAAGCGGAACGGAATATCTTGCGGTTACGCCCACGGGCGAACTTTATCCCTGCCATCAATTCGTAGGCAACAAAGATTATCTTATGGGCGACATTTGGACGGGCGTTACGAACACCGCTATGCGCGACAAATTCAAGCGTTGCAACGCCTATTCGAGAAAAGAGTGCGAAGACTGCTGGGCAAGGTTGTATTGCTCGGGCGGTTGCGCGGCAAACGCATATCATGCGACCGGCGACATCAACGGCGTGTACGAATACGGTTGCGATTTGTTCAGAAAACGCATAGAGTGCGCGATTATGCTCAAAGTCGACGAACAATTAAGCGGCGATGCTAATGAGTGTGAAAGCGATTGTCTCGATTGCGAGACTTGCGCAGATTGCGCTCACGACTAAACCGATTGCGAACTCGAAAATGAGTTCGCTTTTGCTATATAAACGATTGCGGGGATATGGCATATATTTCAAAAACCACGCAAAACTCACGTTTGCGTGAAAAATTCGATTTATCTCTTGAAAGGAGAAAATGCAATATGTCAAAGGATAAAACAGAAAAGACAAACGCAATGCGTTTGCTCGATGCAAAAAAGGCGGTATACAAAGAGCATATTTTGCCCATCGAAGAAGCGGTGAGCGGCGTTGAGGCGGCGGCACTTCTCGGCGTGGACGAAAAATACGTGTATAAGACGCTCGTGACGGTGGGCAAAAGCCTTGAACATTACGTGTTCGTAATCCCCGTTGACAAAGAACTCGATTTGAAGAAAGCGGCGAAAGTCGTGGGCGAAAAGAGCGTTGAGATGCTCAAATCCAAAGATTTGCTTGCACTCACCGGCTACGTTCACGGCGGATGCTCGCCTGTCGGAATGAAGAAATTTTTCAAAACGACGATTGACGAGAGCGCAAAGGACGTCGATCGCATATATTTTTCGGGCGGCAAAATCGGATATCAGATAGAAACGACGCTCAAAGAGCTTGAAAAAGCAATCCGCTTTACGCTTGCCGACGTGACGGTGAAATAATTGCGTGTTGCCTACGCGCGCGATGTGTGATACAATAAAAATATAAAAGCGTGTTCCAAAACGCACGGGAGAGTCGTATGGAAAAGAAAAGAGTTGTATTTACCATAATCACGATATTCGTTGCAATAATCATAATTGCGACGGTTTTGGTTTTTCCCGAAAGAGTTGCGGACGCAAACTCGGCGCAACGCTATTTTGAAGGGATCGACTCGACGGGTGCTCTCGTCACGATGGAGAATTGCCCCATTGTCGTTGACAAGGAAGACCTTGACTTTTATGTCGAATACACCGACGACACTCCTTCAAGAGACGATATTTATTACGCCGCGCGTTTCGGATACGTCACGGCAACGTACACGTTCCGCAATCCGAGCGAAAATACGATAAATATGGACGTCGTATTTCCGTACGGTTATGCGCCGAAAAACGACAAAATAGTAGAAAAAGAATGTTCCGTCAAGGTGGACGGAGAAGACGTTGCGTGGAAGAAAAGATACACTTTGAAAGAGTATTACCGTTTCAACGCAGTGGACGATATGCAACTCATCAAGGACGGTTTCGATCAAGACGAGTATTTTTATACGGATAAGAAAGTCTACAAATACGTGTATTCCGTCAACGACAACGTCAACGGCAGAAAACTCGAATTTCAATTTGCTTCTTCGAGCGATAGAAAAATCGTCACCGATTATTATTCTTACAGCGGCTCTTCTACGCTTTATGTCGATACGGTCGGAAAACAAGAACTTACGTTTTACGTCATCGGAGAAGATCTCGACCTTGCCGCGTGTGAAGAAACCGTCATAAACGAGCAAAAGGGCGGACATCTCACGCTTGTGTCCCGCACCGAACAAACGTTCGGGGACGAACTTGCGTTTATCAATCGTCCCAAGGACAGCGACATAAGCGACGTTGACTGGTATAATGCGTTGAGCAGTAAGTTTGATTACGTCAGGAACGTGACTGTTTTTTCGCCGCAATATTTGACGGTTCTCGGCATTGACGGTTACAACGGCGGTTACGAACTGTTCCGTTGGTGTCAGTATACGCTCTCGATTGCTCCGGGACAAAGCGTCGTGAACGCGGTCACCGTTCCGCTGTTTCCGAGCGTTGACGAGCATTACGACCCCGACGTGTACGAATTTACGTATTATCTTTCGCCTGCAACCACATGGGCAGGATTCAAAGATTTGACGGTGAATATTCACACCAACGGATACGTGCTTAAATATCAGGATAAGGGTTTTGAAAAAGTCGACGGCAAATATACCTATCATACGGACACCCTTCCGAGCGGCGAGTTGACCTTCAAAGTTTGCAAAGAAGAAAAACCGACGACGCAGTATGGTGGCGTGATTTCTTCGGTGATTATGGTGTTGGCAAAAGTGATAGGTTTCGGCGTCTTGTTGCCCGTATCGATTGCTTTGATAGTCATCGTTATAATCGTTATAGTGAAAGCGGTGAAGCGCAAGAAAAAGAAAAAACTTGAACAGAGCGCACAAACGAGTTTCGTGCCTGTGAATAAGAGCGAAACAAACGGGTATACGCCTGTAAACAACGTGTCGGAATGTCGCCGGCAAGACGAAAAAAGCGTTGAGACCGACGGGCAAGCAAAAACGGAAAAGTCTTTTGCCAACGCACAAACGGTCATTGAAAACGAAGAGAATGTCGAGAACGTTGTACATTCGGAAACCGACGGAAATTCGATGAAATCCGACTTGAAAAACACCGACGATTCATCGGACGCATACAAATTCTGGTGATAAAACGACAATAAAAAGGCACGGCATTTGCCGTGCCTTTTCGCTTGCTTTTTGATGTGAAAATTTATCGATATATGCGGATTTTGCATAAAGAATTGCAAGTTTTGTGCGATATTTGAAATATATCGATAAAAACTTGACAATCAGGGGTGAATAGGAATATATTTTTAGCGATAAAAAATTACGGAGTGCGAATATGACGACAATTGACAACAAGGATATATCCAAGGCAACGCTCAACCGCTTGCCGTCCTATCTGAAATATCTCTATCAACTCGACAAACTCAACGTGGCAACCGTGTCAAGCACCACGATCGCAAACGGGCTCAATCTCAATCCCGTGCAGGTGAGAAAAGACATCGCGCTTGTTTCAAGCGTTGCGGGCAAACCGAAGATGGGTTACGTCACAAAGGAAATCATTGCGGATCTCGAGGGCTTTTTGGGATACAACAACACACACGACGCTATACTCGTCGGCGTCGGCGGACTCGGAAAAGCGTTTTTGGGATACGGCGGTTTTGAAAATTACGGTTTGAATATCGTGGCGGCGTTTGACAACAACGAAAAACTCGTAAACACGAAAATCAACGGCAAGCCCGTCTATGACGTTGGCAAACTTCAAAGCATCGTGGCAAGATTCAACATTCAGATCGGCATCATCACCGTACCGTCGTACGCTGCGCAAGAAGTGGCGGACAGAATGGTTGCGGCAGGCATAAAGGCGATTTGGAACTTTGCTTCCGTACATCTCAACATCCCGTCCGACGTGGCACTCAAAAACGAAGACCTTGCTTCTTCGCTTGCGTTGCTCAGTCTCCAGATTCAATCCAACAGAAAGGAAGGCTGACATCTCGTTTTGTCAAAAAACAATCGATTGAAGCCTATAAAACGACAAAAACAAAATCCCGCAATCTTGCGGGATTTTTTTTCGTATTACCGTGTTGATGATGTAAAAACGGGACGATAAAACCTTTATTCTGCCAAATTATCTATTTCCGTTGGCAATCCGTACGAGAATGAAAGCGTGTTTTCGACAAGCGACTTCACGACTCTTTCATCCGACGAAGATAAACACTCGTAAGAACCGAGAGTTGTCTCACCGAGACTCATCGAAGACACCGAGCATCCGCCGAGCGTTGCGGAAAGAGTGCAGAGCGGTCTCAATTGTTCGCGCATGCCGACGCACACGCGCGAGAGATTTGACGTTGAAACTCGCACGGTGGCTTCAACGCTGTCCACGACTTCAACCGAGACGAAAGGATAGTCTTCGGCGATGTCGTAGGCAATCTTTCTCCAAAGGCTGGAGATTGCAGTCGGTTCGACAGGCAAAACCAAAGTCAGATTTTCCGCTTTCATTTCGGCAAGTTCGTAGGCGATGCGAAGCACTTTTTCTATCTCCAACTCACTGAGCGTGTTCACGTCCTTTGCCTGTCTGCCGAAAGCGGTGCTCGACGAGAACGAACTTTCGGGGAAACGGCTTTCGTCGCACACGAAATATTCGTCTTCTTTTTCACCGTCCTTCACGATTTGCACGTTTGCAAAAAGGCCGAGTTTTGCTCGTATAAGAGACAGCGGCGCACTTGCGCTTGAAAAGTGCGGTGCAAAATACCAAACGGCATCGGACGATTTTGCTTTTTCAATCGCACCGTTTGAAATCGTCGGTTCATCGATACAGAAATCGATAAATTCGACGTCACCGTCAAAGCAATTTTCAAAAGTGCGCTTGGCTCTGTCCAGTATTTTTTCGTATGACGCAATATAAAAAGTGGTTATGCGCGACATAATGCGCTCCTTTTCGTTTTTCAAAAAACTTTTATTAATAAATATTATATCAATATACTCGCTTTCGTCAATCTCGAATTTTGCACTCGCCCGTACGAGTGTAATGTATATTTGCATAAAATATTGGCAAAACTGAATAAAAATACCGAATAAAAAATATTTTTGCATAAAATAAAATAATTTTTAAGAATATATGCAAAAACGGTTGCAAAAATATGCAATAATTGTTATGATTGCTTCTCGTATCACACGGAGATAAAAAATATGAAAAAATCAGGAAAAATCATCATTTCAATACTTACGCTTATCGTCGTTTGCGCATCGTGCATTGCGCTTGTCGCATGCAATACGTCTTCGGCAAACGGAAAGCAAATCAATATGGTCAACGTCGAACTTTCAAGCGAGCAATACGCTTTCATTTTCAAAAAGTCCGACGACGAGCTCAAAGAATCGGTGAATGCGATTCTCGAGAGCAAGAAAACGCAGATTGACGAGATTATGAGCAAATATCTCAATGCGACGGGGGACGAACTTGCATCTTTCGGCTCGTCTTCGATTAAGACCACGCCGAGCGGAGCGGACGACGAACTCGTCGTTGCGACCAACATAGATTTTGCGCCGTTCGAGTATTACAACGGAGCGAAAATCGCAGGAATAGACATCGAAATCGCGCAACTTATAGCGGATGAACTCGGCAAAACTCTCGTTGTAGTGCATATGGAATTCGACGCCGTCGTGCCGGCAGTGGAAACGAAGGCGGAATACGACATCGGTATGGCGGCACTCACGATATCCGCCGACCGCGCGAAAATCGTCAATTTCTCAAATCCTTATTACGACACGACGCAAGTGCTCGTTGTGAAAGCAAACTCCGTGACGCCGTTTGATTATTGCACAACGAAAGCGGAAATCGAAAGCGTGCTCTCGTCGTTGAAAGGCGCAAAAATCGGCGGACAGACGGGAACCACGGGACAACAATATATCAAAGGCAACGAGTCTTTGGAATTCGGCGGATATGCAAATATCGAATTCAACGGCTTCGACGCGCCCGGTCTTGCGGTGCAGGCTATGCTCAACGGCAATATCGACTACGTCATCGTGGACAAGGCGATTGCCGTGACTCTTCTTAAAAACTTCAACAAATAAGCAAGGTGCACAATGGCATTGAAATGGCAGACATTCATCCGCTCGTTCGTTGACAACGAAGGCTACAAAAACGTGCTGGACGGTTTGAAAAACACCGCCTATATCGCGCTTATCGGTTTTGTGATAGGCGTGATTATCGGCTCGCTCATCGCAATCGTAAAGGTGGCGTCAAAACGCAACGGTTTTCTGAATTTCCTTTCGAAAATCGGTGACGTATACGTGTTCTTCTTCCGCGGAACGCCTATCATCGTGCAATTGTTGCTCATTTATTACGTGCTGTTTCCGCTTATGAACGTCAACGTAGACAAACTCGTCGTGGCAATAGTCACGTTCGGGTTGAACAGCGGGGCGTACGTCAGCGAAATCATGCGAAGCGGCATAATGAGCGTTGACAAAGGACAACTCGAAGCAGGCAGGGCACTCGGACTTTCCTATCCGTCGGCAATGTTGCGTATAGTGCTTCCGCAGGCTCTCAAAAACAGTCTTCCCGCTCTTGGCAACGAGCTTATCGCGCTTGTCAAAGACACGTCGGTTGCAGGCTTTATAGCGGTGTTCGATTTGACGCAGGCGTTCAAAGCAATAGGCTCGTCTTCGTACGAATATATGATTCCGTATATCGTGCTTGCTTTGTTCTATCTCGTCATCGTGGGGCTTCTCACAATCGTCATAAAACTTGTCGAAAAGAGATTGCGCAAAAGCGAAAAGCGCGAATCGAAATCACAAAAACGCAGTGCGAAAAGCGTGGGAGCATAAGGGGAGAAAAACATGATAGACGTATACAATCTGACAAAAAAATACGGAGACCTTCTCGTGCTCGACGACATATCAGCAAGCGTCGAAGAAGGTGAAATCGTCGCGATAATCGGTCCGTCGGGAAGCGGTAAATCGACTTTTCTTCGCTGTCTCAACTGCCTTGAAGACCCCAACGCAGGCAAGATAATTTTCGACAGAGTGGACCTTGCCGACCTTAAAGTCGATATAAATCGTCAGCGTGAAAAAATGGGTATGGTGTTTCAGCAGTTCAACCTGTTTTCAAACATGACGGTCAAGGAGAACATCACGCTTGCCCCCGTGCAAATCGGCGTGAAAAACATGCGTAGGACTCGCCTTAAAAACACGTTTCTTCCGGTGTATAACGCATGGTTCAAAGCGTTTGGAAAGTCATATAACAAACACGTCGACAAAAAGTTGATTTTGCTACAATCGCAACTTGAAGAGTGCAAAACGAAACTTAAACCTATCGTTTCGGCGTGGGATGAAACAAAAACCATAAAATACGTCGGCGGAAAACCGTTTGCGACGTACGACGAAAAACTGACAAAACAAAAACTCGCGCTCACCGACAAAGCCGAAAATCTCGAACGCAAAATCGGACGCACGGTGCATCTTTCTCAAAAGAGCGTCGAGCCGCTCAAATTCACAAGCAAAAAAGAGATTGAAAAAGCCGCGTCCGAGCGCGCGGACGAACTCCTTTTCAACATAGGATTGTCCGACAAAGCGAACGTTTATCCGTCCACGCTTTCGGGCGGACAAAAGCAACGCGTCGCAATCGCGCGTGCGCTTGCAATGAATCCGCAAGTTCTTCTTTTCGACGAGCCGACGTCCGCGCTTGATCCCGAAATGGTGGGTGAAGTGCTCGACCTTATAAAGCACGTTGCAAATAAGGGTATGACCATGCTCATCGTCACTCACGAAATGGCTTTTGCCCGTGAAGTTGCCGACAAGGTTTTCTTCATGGCGGAAGGCAAGATTCTCGAACAGGGCACACCCAAGGAAATATTCGACGAACCCAAGACCGAACGGTTGCGCGATTTTCTCTCCAAAGTGTTGTGAGAGTGATATTTAGAGAGTAATTATTTTAACACCCGTTCGCTACAAAATCACGTGCTACACGTACGTTGAGTTTTGTTGCGGACGGTTTTTTCTTGCTCTTCTTTTTATATTATCGATTATTGTTAATTTTCTGGGTTGCGGCTTATTTACAAAACTAATATTTAATGTTATCATATAATGTAACTTATCATAGGATACGTGCGTAGGCGCGTGAAAGCAATGAAATACGGAGAATTGAAACAGCATATAAATTCGTGTTTGGGCGGCAAAGAAAAATTTGCGGCGGCTTATATCGTGGCGGGTGACGACGATTATCTCGTGTCTTCTGCCATAAAGTCGTTCAAAGGGCTCGTTGATCCCGAGTATGCCGATTTCAATCTGAGCGTGGTGTCGGGAGACGGTGCGGTGTTTTCCGCAATCGACGCGGCGTATACTTTCCCCGTATTCGACGAAAGAAAGGTTGTCGTACTCGGGCTTGAAAACGCTCCGAGCGAGAGCGAAAAAAGCGCGCTTGACAAGTATGTTTCCGAACCTAGCGAGACGACGGTGTTTGTCATATCCTGTGACGAAGACGTGGCAAAGACCGTAAAGAGCAAAAAAGTGCAACTTGTCGATTGCTCGAAACTCGACGGCGACGAACTTGTGAAAGAGATAACCGACTTGTGCGCGGCAACGCCGTCCGTTGCGATAGAGCGCGGAGCGATGAGCGAACTTATCGACAGAACGCAGGGCAATATGTCAAGAATCGTGAGCGAAATCACGAAACTCAAATCATATTCGCAAGGCACAATCACAAGACAAGACGTATGCGACATGGTGAGTGCGGATATCGATTTTCAGATATACGAACTTGCAAACGCCGTGAGCGAAAAGAATGCGGACAAGGCAATCGAAGTGCTTGACGTGTTTTTCAAAAACGGCATACGCGGCGTCACTATCATCAACAGACTATACGACAAATATCGCAACATGTTGCACGCCGAACTCAACAAGAATATGCCCAACGAAGAACTCGGCAAACTTCTCGGTATGAAGTCGGGCGCGGTGTATTTTTTGAGAAAGACGTCGTCAAACTATTCGCAAGTGCGACTCAAAAAGTGCGTGGATTATCTGCATTCGCTTCAATGTGACGTATTGACGGGCGCGCGCAACGACGTAAGCGCGATTCACGAAGCGATATTGCAACTTCTTGCGATATAAAAGGAGATTTATGAAAAACAAAATAGACAAAAAATATTACGTGTGGATATGGCTCGGATTGTTGTTCGCGTCTTTCGTGGGCAACGTTTATCCCTTGTATTGCGACATCAACGCGTTGGTGGTTGCGGGTAAATCCGGCGTCGCGGCAGCAACGCAGATTTTGCTTGACGTCTTCAGTTACGGGCTCGTTCCGATGGCGGTCACGTTCCTTCTTGCGCTCGTTATGTGGTATATTTGCGCGCGTCGCCATGCAAACTACATTTCCCGCAACGACTTTTGTTACTGGGTGATGATTTTCGTCGCGGCAGAGAGACTCTTGGGTGGAGTGATTGATTGTTTTGCAGTGCTCGAACCGGCAATATACGTCGTCACTTCAACCGTATACACAGTCACTGCGCTTCCTGCGGCAATGCTTATAATGTATTTCTGCGTTTTCAGAAAGTTCTACAATTTCAATCCCGTTGAAAGAGCCAACAGTTTCACGCTTTATTCGATCGTGTTCATGGTGGTGCTCGGTCTTTCGGTACTTAGCCAAAATCTCACAATCGTGTCCATCGGCGCAAGCACGGACGTGGCGGCGGAACTCATCGCATATCTGCGCGAAATGGGCTATGTCGTCGATTATCTCACGGCACCTATTCAGGTGTATTCTTCAATCGTTGCGATTTGCATTTATTTTGCATACCTTATTGCCGATATAGTGATTGCGGCCCTACTCAAAAAACAAGCGTCCGAATTTAGAGATACCGATACGAGAGAAGATTATCTCAGAAAACATCCCGAAGACCAAAGACAATACGGATACACGCAACGCAACGATACGGGCGATACGTTCGGCGAGTTTGAAAAACAACACGTCAAAAAGAAAGACGACGAACACGTTTTCGACGAGTTCGACATCTGATAACGCTACGGGCGCGACTAAGCCCCTACAATCTTGAATTCACAAAGCCGATTCGTCGGCGCGGAGAGAAATATGTCGTACAATTTTGCCCAATACGCAAAAGGAATCAATCTCTATTTCATCATCGACATGGTGATTCTCGTCACCGTGTTTGCAATCATGTTGAGCTTTTTCATTTACAAGCGCAACATGAAAGTGTTCTTCCTGCTTCTTTTGGGCGGAATACTCGAAGTGCTCGTCAACGTGCTTGCCGAACTTCTCGGCGGAGAGATACTTGCAATATCGAAGTACGTTATGCATCTTGTCGTCATATTCGACATCGTTGCGGCGTGCGTGGTGTATCAGAACGATTTGAAGAACATCTTCCAAAAAGTTTCCACTGCGAAAGGATTTGAAACGCACAACAGCGACGACGAACTTCGAGACGCCACGGCGGAAATTCTCACCGCATGTCAGGATATGGCAAAACAAGACGTCGGCGCAATCATCATTATCGACAGCGCGGGCGACATTCACGACAACATTCTCGACACGGGCACAAGACTCAACGCAACGTTGTCCGCTCCGCTTTTTGAAAGCATATTCAACACAAAAGCACCCCTTCACGACGGTGCGGTTATCGTGCGCGGCAACAAAATCATTGCGGCAGGTTGTTTTTTGACTCTCACGCAACGCAACGTCAACAAAGAAATGGGCACTCGTCACCGTGCGGCAATTGGCATCACGGAAGACACCGACGTTTTGTCAATCGTCGTAAGTGAAGAGACGGGCATAATCTCTGTCGTCAAGCACGGCGAAATCAAACGCTATATGACAATGGACAAACTTAAAGACGAAATCGAAGAAGCGTACGGCATTTCTCCGACGGCAATTGCTTTGAGAGAAGCGCATCAAGGCCGCAGAAAGAGCAAGTTTGCAAGCAAAATAAGAAAGAACGGAAGATTTGACTGATGAATACGATAAAGGCAACGAATATACTTATTCCAAAAGACTGCGACCATAAAAAATGGTCTGTCGTGGCGTGTGACCAATTCACGTCGGAGCGCGGATACTGGAAAAAACTGGAAGACTTCGTAGGTGACGCGCCAAGCACGCTCAAACTCGTGTTTCCCGAAGTTTATCTCGAAGACGACGACAAACAAGAACGCATAGAAAACATCAATGCGACGATGAACGAGTATCTGACGGGCGGTGTGTTCCGCACGCTTGAAAACAGTTGCGTCGTGATGAAAAGAACGACTGCAAGCGGCGTATCTCGTCTTGGCGTCGTGTGTGCGGTCGACCTTGAAGATTATTGCTTCACGCACCCGTCACATGCGTTTATACGTTCGACGGAAGGCGTAGTTCTCGACAGAATCCCGCCAAGACTTGCCATACGTGAAAACGCTCCGCTCGAATTGCCGCATATAATGCTTCTCATCGACGACAGGAAAAAGAGCGTCGTGGAAGGGCTTTGGGCAAGAAGAGAAGGACTTGAAAAAATATACGATTTCGATTTGAATATGGGCGGCGGACATCTCGAAGGATACCGCATCGACGCAAACGAAGTTGCAAAAGAGTTTGAAAAATACTATCAATCCGTGCAAAACCTGTACGGGCAGGAAAGCAACGATTTCATCTTTGCAGTCGGTGACGGCAACCACTCTCTTGCAACCGCGCAAGCACACTGGAATCGCATAAAACAAGGGTTAACCGATGCACAAAAGGCAGTTCATCCTGCCAGATTTGCACTTTGCGAGATTGAAAACCTGCACGATGACGGCATAGTTTTTGAGCCGATACACCGTTTTGTATTCGGCGTAGGCGACGATTTTTGCGAGTATCTTGCAAGCAATTTGCACGGCACGCAATCCGTGAAAGTCTTTTCAAAAGACGGAGAGAGAGAAATCTTCGTTGACGACAACGGTGCAAAAGCAATCAAAGATATTCAAGGTGCAATCGACAATTATCTCAAATCGCACGCGGAGTGCAAAGTTGACTACATACACGGCATAGAACATCTTCAAAGCGTTGCGAAAGAAAACGACGGCGTGGCAATCGTAATGCCAAAGATAAAGAAAGAAGAACTCTTCGGCTACGTGCTTGAAAACGGCACGCTGTGCAGAAAGGCGTTCTCTATGGGCGAAGCGGAAGAAAAGAGATATTATTTCGAAGCAAAACTCATAAAGTGAGTCACGCTTTCTTTGCAATTGCATATAATGGCGAAAAGGCAAAATATGAAAGTTTGTAAATTCGGAGGAACGTCAATGGCGAACGGCGAGACTATATCGCGCGTCGTTGACATAATAAAACAAGAGCCCGACAGACGATATATCGTCGTGTCCGCACCGGGCAAGAGAAACAAAACGGACGTGAAAGTCACCGACGCTTTGTACGCTTGCTATGCCGAGTGCGTTGAAAAAGGCAACTGCGACGAGACGTTCAAAGTTGTGAGAAAACGCTTTGAAGACATTGTGGAAAGTCTCGGCGTCGACGTTGCAATCGACGATGTTCTAGACAAGGTCAAGGCGGGCATCGAATCGAGCAAAACCGCAGACTATGCGGCGTCAAGGGGAGAGTATCTCTCTGCGCTCGTGCTTGCAAAAAAACTCGGATACGAGTTTGTCGACACTGCCGACATAATCAAATTCAACGGCGGAAAATTGCAGATGCATTATTCGCTCGACCTTATAAAAAAACGTCTCGAAAACGTTGAGTATGCCGTCATACCCGGTTTTTACGGCACGAATCAGAGCGGTGAAATAACCACGTTTTCGCGCGGCGGTTCGGACATCAGCGGTGCACTCGTTGCGCGTGCCGTCGGAGCGGATATTTACGAAAACTGGACGGACGTTGACGGCTTTCTCACCGCAGATCCGCGTATAGTCGACGATCCCGAAATAATCGATTATCTCAGTTATCGCGAACTTCGCGAACTCGCGTATATGGGCGCGGAAGTTCTTCACCCCGAGTCGATTTTTCCTGTCCGTAGCGTAGGAATCCCCATAAACATCAAAAATACGTTCAATCCGTCCCATCCCGGCACTATGATCGTGTCCGAAAAGAATCTGCCCAAAAACAAAAAGGTCATCACCGGTATCGCCGGCAAAAAAGGATTCACAATCATCAACGTCGAAAAAGATATGATGAACTCCGAGATAGGTTTTGGCAGAAAAGTGCTTTCCGTTCTCGAATTCGAAGGCATATCTTTCGAGCACGTTCCGAGCGGCATCGACACACTTTCCGTTGTCATCCGTGACGAATACGTCGCCGGCAAAATGCAAAAGGTGCTTGCTTCTTTGCAAGAATCCATCAACGCCGACAACATCGAGATACACAGCGGACTTTCGCTCATCGCAACCGTCGGACACAACATGGCTTCTCGTCTCGGCACTGCCGCAACCCTGTTTTACGCACTTGCCGACAACAACATCAACATCCGCATGATAGACCAAGGCTCATCCGAACTCAACATCATAGTCGGTGTAGATACGTTTGATTATGAGAAGGCTATCAATTCCATTTACAACGCCTTCCGATGACCGCGCTATTGAGCGAATAACTGCGTCAACACCCATCCGCTCCAAAATCACGTACTAAATGTACGTTGGGTTTTGTTTCGGATGGGTGTTCCCTTGTTCTTCATCTCAATATCGCTGTCATTATATAGAAACGTGAACTTTGTCAGGTACGGCTTGCCCCCAAAATCACGTAGATTTGTACATTCTGAATGAGTGGTCGTTACGGGCGCATTAATATCACTTCTTCCTTGTCATCCTGAGCGAAGTCGAAGGATCTAGCGTAGCGAAAAATCACACAATTGCGCCCGATTCGGGCGCACCCAAAAAACTTTGTCATTGCGAGCGCAAGCGTGGCAATCTCGTGGAAACGAAACGACACACAATTGCGCCCGATAAGTTTTTATAAGTGCACGGCTCTACAATAGGTGAGCGTGTTAAACCCTAAATAGAAATGCCCCATCTTTCCGGTCCGCGCCGGTATTTCTTCCACCACTCGTATAGAGTGCTTTCTCTAC